>JBJOLU010000001.1:0-3737 GCA_046052705.1 Bacteroidota bacterium
TCCCTATTGCAGGCGATTCAACTTACTCTTTGGGATACATACAGCATTGTCCCCATTGCCGTAATCATCAACCGAGTTCATTCGTGTAAACTCACCCCACCCGGTTTTAACCTTGAACAGTTCGTATTCCTGATGTTGGCAAAGAGTACGAAGCACATCTGCAGGGGTATGTCCAAAACTTGCTGCTGTTTCAATATTGAGTTCAATAACCCAAATAGGCGGATCGGTGCGTCGCAGAAATTCGCCTGCTCCCTTGAGCACAAGCATTTCCGCGCCTTCTACATCCATTTTGATAAAGTCGATCTTTGAAAGATTATGGTCAGAAATGAATGTGTCTAATGTGAACATCGGAGCCTGACACGTTACATAATTATCCCTGCCTAGTGTGGATATCGACGAATGTCCATGCGGCAGGTCAGGAAAGGTATGGAGCTCAATCGAACCGTTGCTATCTCCCAGTGCACACTGATGTAAACTCACCTTTGATTCCACTGAATTGACCGAACAGTGGCGCTTCAGTTTCGCAAAGATTCCGGAAACCGGTTCGAATGAATAGCATTTCTCAATAGGAAGGAGTTTAGCGATGTGAGTAGTATACCAGCCAAGATTTGCGCCAATATCCAGCACAACATCGCCTTGCTTGACAAGCTTTTTCATTATTTCAAGCGTGCCGGTCTCGAATGTGCCGTCGTAATAAATACTGAACCATGATACATCTTCCGGCACCTGAAGTTCAAAGACGCAGCCATCGTTCGAAAGCGCTTCAACCTGCTTTAAGTTCAATCCACGCAGAGCCATTTTGCTCAACTTTGCTTTTCCGAACTGCAACGGAGATATGTCTCGGTAAAGCCCTACAAGTTGAGTGAGAAACGAGCTTTGCTTTTGCTTTTTCATCGAACAGGATAATAATTGTGGTGCCTGAAGGCGCGACGTTGTTCACTGCGCTCAAAGATAAAGCACTGCCAACAACTAACCACTCTCCCCCTTACACCATCACGCGCTCGCCCACCCGAGGGATCAGGATGCGGGTGTTTGCTGTACCGCTGTCGCGGATTTTCTCCAGCATGCGCACGGGCTCGCCTAAGCTCTCGTCGCCCAGCTCGAAGGTGCCGTAGTGCATTGGTATGAATGTACGTGCGCCCATGTCGGTTGCTGCACGAATAGCTTTGAGCGGCGATGTGTGATTCTGCTCCATGAACCACTCCGGCTTGAATGCGCCCACACCAAGTATGCACACATCTATATCACCAAAAATCTCTCGAACAATTTTGAAGTGCGAGCCATAGCCGCTGTCTCCGCCCCAAAAGATCGTCTTGCCGTTGGTGCGAATCACATACGATCCCCAAAGGTGTTTGTTGGCATCAAAAAGTCCGCGTCGCGACCAATGCCGCGCAGGCATGTAATACACTTCCAGGTTTGCAGACTTAAACAACGTGGAGGTATTGAATTGCTGAAACCATCCTGCCTCTTGAATGTGCTCCGATCCGGTCCACTCCTTGATAAGCTCACCGGCCTGCAGGCCGCATAAATAGCGGGTATTGGCGTTTCGATGACGCAGGTACGACATACTTGGAGGATCGGCATGATCCTGATGTGCATGCGAAAGCAAAATGTAATCCAGGTCTTTGATGTCCGCCGGACTGAACGGCAAGGAGCACAAGCGATCTCTGCCAAAAATGTTTCCGAACACTGGGTCGGTAAGGAAGCGCACTCCTCCCAAACACATGTAAAATGTTGCGTGCCCCATCCATACTATACAATCTTCATCGCGCTTAAGTACGGTGGAGTCTCTATCCACTCGCAGTTTGAAGGTATCTGCCGCTTTTGCTGCACGTGTTGATTCGCCGTACAGCTGCCACTCCAGCAAACGGAACACATCATCGTTGTGCGGATGCTCGTTGTTCAAGTAGCGGCCGGAAAAATCGCGCGGCGTGCCCTGCCAGTCTCCAAGAATAGTTCGCAGGTTTGGGTTGGAGTCGAAGTCGTAAGTGAGCTTCGCAATAGATTCGCTCAAGTAGTGCGTAGGCGTGATATGCACAGTATCTTGGTGCTCGCGCTTGGCCGCTCGTGCGGCCCACGCCGGCAACGAGCTTCCTACTGCTGCTGCTCCAAGTCCGGCTAACACCTTTCGTCGCGAAGCGTTCATATCATTGTTCCCTATATCGTGCGCATTACTCTTCGTGCTTCTTGACAAACGATACAAACAGAGTTTTCTTGTGATGCCGGAAATAGTTGCCTGTACGCAAGGTTCTATTTCGATGAGGCCATCACTTCCGGCACCTTGCCTTGAGCAACGCGCTCCATGGCGTGGGCGAACTCATCCATCTCGGAAGCGCGCGTGTACACCGTAGGCGTGATGCGCAATCCGCGGAATTGTGCGTGCGAAATTCCCACGGTGAAGATGCGATGCTTATCGAATAGATAGTTCTGCATCTTGTCCAGATCCGTGCCGTCGATATTCACCACGATAATGCCGCACCAGTTCGAGGTGTCGCTTACATTGCTCATGAACTTCACGTTGTCGTAACGCTGAAGGGGCTCCAGCCAGCGCCGGTGCAGGGCTCGCAGACGAGCAGCTTTGCGGTGCACTCCCAAACTCTCGTTGAACATTATTGCCGCACCCAAGGCATTGTGGGTGGCGGCAGGATGCGTTCCGATTTCTTCGAACTTTCTGATGTTCCCATCCATCTCCTTGCCTGCTGCCATGAGCGGCCAGATGGAAGGGATTTTTTCCGAGCGCACATAGAGCATACCGGTACCAAGCGGGCCGCATGTCCATTTGTGCAAACTCACGCCATAGTAATCGCAATCCAAATCCTTCTGCGTGTAGGGAAACTGCATAAAGGCATGAGCGCCATCCACGATACATTCAATGCCGCGAGCGCGAGCCAGCTTTACCACTTGAGCCACGGGCAAAATCTGACCGGTCATAAAACACACGTGCGACACCAGTATCACCCGCGTTCTTTGCGTGATCGCTTCCTCGATGCTACGCACATAATCGCGAGCATTCATGAGGGGTACAGGGTAGTCCACTTTCTTGAGCACCACACCGTCTCGGCGCACGCGCTGTTCCCACGTGGTGAGCATGCGCGGATAGTCCTGCGTGGTGGTAACAATTTCGTCGCCGGCTTTCAGGTTGATTCCAAGCTGCAGTGTTTGCAAAGACTCGCTTGCATTCCGCGTTATGGCAACTTCCTCGGCACCTACATCGAACAAGCGCGCCAGGCCGTTGCGCACGTGTTCCACATTCGCTTCCAAGTGGCGCCACATAGTATACGAGGGTGCGGTGTTGCTTTGATCCAGCACTTGTTTGAAGGCATTCATCACCACTCGTGGCGCGGGGCTCACGCCACCATTGTTCAGGTTGATGATAGATCTGTCTACATCAAAAGCTTCTTGAACTTGAAGCCAAAAGGTTTCATCCTCTGCAAGATCTTCGGGGCTGCGCTCGCCGCTTATGCTTGTCCATGCGTGTATAGATCGGGCAAGGGCGTCGGGCACAAGAGTGTTGTGTGCCAAGGCGGCAACACCTGTACCGGAAAGAGTGGCCAGAAAAGCGCGGCGTGAAGTCATTGTGGTCCCCGTAAGTAGTGTGCTCTGCGGGGAGAAAAATACGAAGCGGGCTCATGCAAAGAGTGAATCACGCTCCGGCACTCTTCTTTTCCTCCAGCTCAAACCAGCGCTCGGTAAGTTGGTCGCTTTGCTGCGCAATCTGCTGCAAGCGAGTGCTGATG
>JBJOLU010000002.1:0-7711 GCA_046052705.1 Bacteroidota bacterium
CGCGGGCAGGTTAGCGGCTCCGTAACAGCGGGCAAAGTGGACCTTGTATTTACAGATCAATCCGGAGCCATTATTCGCTGTTCAAGCGGCAGCGATGGTAAGTATCAAACAGTTCTCAAGGCGGCAAGTTCCTACAAAGTGCTCATCACCGATCAGGATCTTCAGAGATTCACCTTTACGTATGATACTCCCAACACTGCCTCCTATATGGAACTCACAAAGGACTTTGTTGCTCAGCCGGCCGCTCCGGTAGTTGCAGAACCGGCGGCGAAGTCCAAGAAGAAAACAAAGAGTAAGAAATCCACCAAGAAATAAAGAATGAGATTGAGAAACATGTTGAGAATTACGATGAGAAGTATGATAAACGTCACCACAAGAAAGTTCATTGCAGCGTTGAGCATCGGGGTTACTATGCTGTGTTTACCTGCCGTTCAGCTTCACGCACAAATGGATGTGAGCATAGGATTACGAGGTACGGTAACGGACGAGACTAACCGTAAGGCTGCAGCTCTGACGATCACCATCAACGATCCCTCGGGCAAGAAAATCACTGCGACAAAGAGCAAGTCTTCCGATGGCTCATACTTTGTGGTACTCAAACCCGGTGCGGCATATTCGTTTACCTTCGAAGGACCGGGCTACTTCCGCGAAGTCCGTACTATAGAGGTTCCCCCGTTCAAAAAATACACCGAGATTACTCGCGACTGGTTAGTACATCCTAACAACCCGGGAGTAAAACTACGCCCGGCTGTTTCGCCATTTGAATACAAGAAAACTAAACTTCGTATAGGATCGGAGTTGGTTCTGGCGCCATATCTGGCGCTGATGAAGTCGAACCCGGGAACAGTTTTCGAAATTCAGTGTTTTCCTGATGTGGAAACTACACAGCAGTCTGCCACAGATTTCACGAACAACAGAGCTAACACCTTGAAAAACTACTTTGTTAGCAATGGCATTTCAGCTGAACGTATCTCTGCTAAAGGCTCTAGCGGCATCGACCCCGAGAACCCAATACCCCAGGGCCGTGCAGCTAAGGGACGCAGGTATGTAGGCTCTACCTACTTGGTTGTGATGCACAACGAGTAGGTACAACCCGGCGCGTGCCCCGGCCGAGTGATGCGTCTCGTTCGCAACCACTTTGCCACCGCACGCAAGCTCCGGTGGTAGATAGAAAGAACATCGAAGATTGTCGGATAAGCCTGTGAACCAAACATCGCAGGCTTTTTTTAACCCAACCTGTTCGCAACTCATTTGCACGTTCGGCCACAGGCCTTGACTTTTTATCCACAACGTCCCTGCCTTTCTTTGCCACAAGGGCATAAGCACCTATTTTCGCGTGTCTTATTCACTTCGTCGTTGGTGTTCCATGTCGAGGATTCCACCACGTCGTACGTCTTCCTCCGTCATGCAAGAGCTTGCTCCGTACATGACTGTAGGAAGTCAGTTAACCTTCACTGTGCTCATCATGGCAGCGATAGGTTGGTGGTTGGACAATCGCTGGTCTACTGCTCCACTGATGACGGGAATTTGTTCCGGCGTTGGAGCAGTTGTAGGATTGGTTACGATGATTCGGTATTTGACCAATCTTTCAAAGTCACGGATGCAAAACCAAAGTGATAATCCTTCTGCTACACCAACGGAGAAATAGCCAGTGAGTGGTATACCTCCCCAGCTCATAGGAGCTGCTGTTGGCGTAACCTTCAGCGGAGTCAATACACTGATTGGCGTTGGCATAGCGCGATGGACATCCAAGCGTCCGATGAAAGAAGCTTTGACGTATGTCATCGGCGGCATGATGGCTCGTTTACTGCTCACAGCGATTCTCACGTGGATAGCGCTAACGTACTGGCAGTTGCATACTGCCTCCTTTACGCTCTCCTTGATGATTTCGTTCTTTTTGATGCTGATGGTCGAAACATTTTTTTTTCATACGACAACCAAGCGACAGGCAAAACCTTTCGTACGAAAAAGAAGAAAACCCTTAGACGAAGTAGAAAAGCACTCGGAACAGTAGAAGCACTACGATGCTCGAAAAAGAATATTATAGTTTACGTATGAGTACAACGGCAACGGCGGAACAGGCGCATCAGGATGCGCATCAATCGACGAATCAAGTGCCCCTGCATGACGCTCAGCACGGCGTAGCCACCACTGCAACCGCAGAACACCATGGCGCCGAGGCAGCAGGCGAAGGCCATCATGCAGTAGACCCTAATTCTTTACCAAGAGAGAAAGTGTTCGACCATCTCTTGGGTGAGTTGGGAGATCATCACGAGTTGAGTATGGGTTTTGTTAACGCCGAGGTGCTCCCCATAATCGTCGTTGACGACGCAGGATTGCACGCTTGGAGCAACCCGCATGCAATGGAGCACGACGGTTCATACGTACTCTTTCACAGCGATGCCAAAGAACTTGCCCGCTTCAACGGCCAGCCTGTAAAAGCAGAAGGCGGAAAAGCAATTCTTGTGAACGGCAAACCTCAGACCCCGAAGTTCGATCTCTCCGTTACAAATCTTGTAGCGTACGAGTGGCTTGCAATTGTGTTGATGCTGCTGGCAGTTGTTCCGGCCGGGCGTCGTTACAAGAAAAATCCTGCCGCTGCGCCTAGTGGCATCCAGAACGCTTTCGAAATGCTCGTGCTGTATCTGCGTGACGAGGTTATTCGGCCGAACGTTGGTACCAACAGAGTTACCAACCAGCTCATGCCCTACTTCCTTGCATTGTTCTTCTTCATCTTCATCTTGAATTACGTGGGTCTCCTGCCCGGTATGCATGCTGCAACGGGTGCAATAGGTTTTACGGCAGCACTGGCACTTACAGCATTGTTTGTGGTGAACATTACCGCGATGCGTGAGGGCGGTGTAAAGTCGTGGTTCGCACACTTGTTGGGTGGTGCTCCAGTGTACTTGTCTCCCATCATGGTTCCTATTGAGTTCATCGGCATTTTCACAAAGCCCTTTGCTCTCACGGTGCGTCTGTTTGCGAACATGACAGCCGGTCACATCGTACTTCTTACCCTCGTTGGACTCATTTTCTTTTGTACCAAACTTTGGGGTCCTGCAGGTGGTTACGGAGCTTCCGTTGTGGCTGTAGGATTCTCGGTGTTCGTGTACTTCATTGAAACCTTGGTGTGCTTTCTTCAAGCATACATTTTCACCATGCTCACGGCGGTATTCACCGGTCTGGCAATAGGCGATCACAAGAGCGAAGATCCGCATGGAGCTCACCACTAAACACGTTGTTTGGGAATCGGTGTTTTCGTTGTGCCCGTTACGGTAAACATGTAAGACAGTTGTTCGGTCATTGACATTTAGTACAGGTATTCTAGTTGTTTCACTTATTTCAAGGAGTTTATTATGGATCCACAACAAGCAGCAGTTGCGGTTGCAACAGCAACATCTACAGGCTTCGCATGGTTAGGTGCCGGACTTGGCTGCGGCGTAACCGTTATCGGTGTAGGTAGCGGTATCGGCCGTCTTGCAGCTTCGGCCCTTGAGGCAGGTGCTCGTCAGCCCGAAGCGGCAGGCGACATCCGCGCAACCATGATCATCGGTGCAGCACTTATCGAAGGTGTTGCTCTGTTCGCGATGGTTGTTTGCGTGTTGCTCGCAATTAAGTAAGCTGTATGCAGTGAGTACGGTCTTTACTCAAAGGCCGTACTCCTCCTGCATGAAGATTTGCCCCAATAATTTCTCCATGTAGCTGAACTTGGATGCTTTCTTAAAAAGCTGTTCGCGCTGAATAATGAAATGAGTTGATAGATGGGCGATGGTTTATCATCGCACAAACAATTCACCTGATTTGATTATTCAACAACGAACTAACGATACGACGCTGTATGGAAAACGTACTCAATATCAGCCCGGGCCTCATTTTCTGGACCTTGGTAAACTTTAGCATCTTCTTTTTCCTGCTGTTGAAATTCGGCTGGAAGCCAATGCGCGAGTCTCTGCAATTGCGTGAGAAATCCATTCAGGATGCAATCGCAAATGCGGAAGCAGCGAACAAAGAGTCGCAGCGCATACTCAAAGAAAGCTCAGAAAAACTTGCTAATGCTCAAGCAGAGATGATGAACATCATCAAAGAAGGAAGAACGCAAGCCGAACGTTTGGTTGCTAAGGCCGCGGAAGAAGCGGAAAAGCAAAAAGTGCAGAAGCTTGAAGAAGCACGCAAAGAAATGGATCGCGCAAAAGAAGAGGCATTTGCTCAGCTTCGCGCCGAAGTTGCTTCACTGGTAATGCAGGCCACGGAAAAGGTGTTGGACACCAAGCTGGATGCCGAAGCGCACAAAGGTTTAATTGCATCTTCCATCGCCCAAGTTTCCAAGAATTGATTTTTCATTGATCGGCCCCGCGCCGATGTTTACGCTGGAATTTTATGAAGCACGTTCGCGTTGCAAAACGATATGCTCTGGCTCTCTTTGCATCATCCAAAGCTGAAGGCTCTCTGGAGAATGTTCGCCATGATGCGGAATTGATTCTCGACAGCATTCGTCACGCCCATGATTTCAAAGCGGTTCTTCGCTCCCCCATCATTCAAAGCTGGAAGAAGAAGAATCTCATGAACGAGATATTCGAAGGAAAGATCTCGGTCATCATGCAGGCATTCATCGGCATTCTTTGTGCTCACGGCAGAGAGAATATCACCGAAGATATACTTGAGCAGTTCTTTGTGTACTACAACGAAGAGACCAAGCGCGTGCCCATTACGGTTACAAGTGCCGTAGCGTTGGATAGCGATAGCAAGACGGCAATTGAAAACAGCATCCAAACAAAGTATGCCAAGACTCCTATCGCCGAATATCGTGTTGATGAGTCCTTGAAGGGTGGTCTGAAGGTTCAGATCGGAGATATCATGCTCGATTCATCGCTACGCACACAACTGGAGAAACTTCGCGACTCATTGCTTCACAACGGCACGTTGAGTAATTGATTCGTAGTTGAGAAGCATTGAAGAATGGGTATCAGTTCTTGCAGGCGGTACTGTTGTTCGCGGAAAACGCACAACTCACCAACCGCGAGTTCAAGCGGAATTGAGTTTGACAGAGTTAAAGAAGAGAAATAGAAAGAAACAAGAAAAAGCAAGAAAAAGCAAGAAAAACAAGAATTACTAATTATTGTATCTGAGGTACCTCTATGGCAGAAGTTAGACCCGACGAGATTTCAGCGATACTTCGACGTCAGCTCGCTGGTTTTGAAAAAGAAACAGAAGTGCTGGAAGTTGGCACCGTCCTTCAAGTAGGAGATGGTGTGGCACGCGTGTACGGACTGAATAACTGTATGTCGTCCGAGCTTGTTGAATTCCCCAATGGCGTGGTAGGCATGGTCCTGAACCTCGAGGAAGACAACGTGGGCGTTGTATTGTTCGGCGACGACCGCCTGGTAAAAGAAGGCGATCAGGTAAAGCGTACAGGCCGCATTGCTTCTGTGCCCGTGGGCGAGGCTCTGCTGGGTCGTGTAGTTAATCCCCTTGGATTGCCGCTGGACGGCAAAGGCGCGATTAACACTCCGCACACCCTTCCTATTGAGCGTAAAGCACTTGGTGTAATTTCTCGTCAGCCGGTAAAAGAGCCGCTGCAGACCGGTATCAAGGCCATCGATGCTCTTATTCCTATCGGTCGTGGTCAGCGTGAGTTGATCATCGGCGATCGTCAGACCGGTAAAACCGCTGTGGCTATCGATGCGATCATCAACCAGAAATACACGCACACTGCGGAAGCCAAAGAGCGCGGTATTAATCCCATGTATTGCATCTATGTAGCTGTTGGACAAAAGGGTTCAACTCTTGCAAACGTGGTTGCCACTTTGGAGAAAAACGGCGCGATGGAGTATACCACCATCGTTGTGGCGTCAGCCGCAGATCCTGCTCCGCTGCAGTTCGTTGCTCCCTATTGCGGAACCTCCATGGGTGAGTACTTCCGTGATTCAGGCCGCCATGCGTTGATCATTTATGATGACTTAACAAAGCAAGCTGCATCGTACCGTCAGGTATCGTTGTTGTTGCGCCGTCCGCCGGGACGTGAGGCTTATCCGGGCGATGTGTTCTATCTGCACAGCCGTCTTTTGGAGCGTGCTTCCAAGCTCAGCGATGCGCACGGTGGTGGATCGTTGACCGCCCTTCCGGTAATCGAAACACAGGCCGGCGACGTGTCGGCGTACATTCCCACCAACGTGATCTCCATCACCGATGGTCAGATTTACCTTGAGCCAAGCTTGTTCAACGCCGGTATTCGTCCTGCATTAAACGTTGGTATCTCGGTATCTCGTGTGGGTGGTAATGCGCAAATCAAGGCGATGAAAAAGGTAGCAGGTCCGTTGAAGCTGGAATTGGCGATGTTCCGTGAGTTGGAAGCATTTGCCAAGTTCGGTTCCGACCTGGACAAATCCACGCAGCAGCAGTTGCGTCGCGGTGCACGCCTAACCGAAATCTTGAAGCAAGACCAATACTGTCCGGTATCCGTTGAAAAGCAGGTTATACTCATTTATGCAGCTACCAATGGTTATCTGGATGAGTTGCCGGTGGAGTCTCTGAAGCGTTTCGAACAGGAACTTTTTGACTTCATCGACGGTGCACACAGCGATATCATTAGCACGATCGGAGTACAGAAGGAAATCACTGCAGATGCAAAGACCAAGCTGGATGCAGCATTGGCCGGCTTTGTAGAAGGATTCCGTCGCTCACTCTAAAAAGCAAGTAGCTGTGGATTGTTGGTTGTGGGGTATCATTCACCGTTCATCCAAAACGCATGATTGTCGTTACCGGAGGAGCCGGGTTTATTGGCAGTGCCTATGTTGAGAAACTCAACCGTGAGGGTATTGATGATATCCTGGTTGTGGACCATCTGGGTACCGGTGAAAAATGGAAGAATCTTGTTCACAAGAACTTCCGCTCGATGATCGACAAAGAGTCGTTCTTGTATGGCTTGGACGACGGTACGTTCGATGGTCAGTTGGAGACGATTGTGCACCTTGGTGCTTGCTCGTCCACAACGGAGCGCAACGCCGATTACCTCTTTGAAAACAATTATCAATACAGCGTTCAGGTGGCCAACTATTGCGCGGCCAACGGTGTGCGTCTGGTGTATGCCAGCAGTGCAGCAACCTATGGCGCCGGTGAATGTGGCTACGATGATACCGTCTTCGATCCTCTGCGGCCATTGAACATGTATGGTTTTTCTAAGCATTTATTCGACCAATGGGTGCTGAGAAATGGCTTTGAGAATAGGATGTGCGGCCTGAAGTTCTTTAACGTATTCGGACCAAACGAATATCACAAGGACTCCATGGCATCCATGGTGTTCAAGTCGTATTCGCAAATCAAAGAAACCGGTTCTGTGCGTCTGTTTAGATCGCATAGCAGTGAGTACACCGATGGCGGCCAACAGCGCGACTTCATCTACGTGAAAGATGTGTGCGATGTGTTGTGGAAGATTCAGTGCGACTCGTCGGTGAACGGGATATTTAATTTGGGAACGGGTGCGGCACGGTCGTGGAACGATCTGATTCGTGCGGTGTTCGCTGCAATGAATGTTCCGGAGAAGATCGAATATGTTGATATGCCGGAAGCTCTGAGAAATCAGTATCAGAACTACACACAGGCATCGATGAACAGACTGCAGAGTACAAGCGCGGCGCATACCTTTCAATCACTGGAAGAATCCGTGAGCGATTATGTGGGCCGGTACCTCTCGCAATCATGGAGTTATCTGTGA
>JBJOLU010000003.1:0-3680 GCA_046052705.1 Bacteroidota bacterium
TCGTACTGTTGCAATAGAGAGAATCGCGTAAAGCGCTCCGCTTCAATTTTCTCCATGATGCTCTGCTTTGCATTGGCAAAAGATGCTTCGTTCTTCGGAATGTCTTTGAGCACATCGTGCATTGCTACTAATGCCTCGGGCAATTTATCCGCTTGTGTTCCGATGTATGCGCTATACACATACGGATCGCCCTGACGGCGCGGCGACGCAAAGCCCGCTTCCACACTGTAGGCCAACGCTTTAGACTCGCGTATGGTTTGGAACACCACTCCCGAAAGCCCGCCGTTGTATTCGTTATACATGCGAGCGAAGGCAGAAGTGGGAACAGAATACTCTTCGTCCAGTTTGATTCGCATCATTACTTCTGCTTGCACCATGTCGAAGTCTACAAAGAACACCTTGCCCGTGGAATGATCTTGCCATTGATACGGCTCGGGCTCTGCCAATGTGCGTACAGGCTTCGAGTCTGCATGAACCACATTGAGCATTTCGCGAAGCTGCTCCGGCGAGCGCGTGCCATAGTAATACACCGAGTGCTTTAGAGAATGCAGCGAGCTGATTACCTCCAGAAGATCGCCGGCTGTGAGCGCGCGCAATTCAGACTCGGAGAGAATGTTCGTGAAGGGGTTTCGTTTACCATAGGTTACGTAACTCATGAGCGCTTGCTGAAGAATCACCGTCTTGTTCTTCTTCACGTTACTGCGTTGCTTTAAGATGCCGTCTACAAGAAGCTTCAGCGCTGCTGTGTCCGCAACGGGAGTACGGAAACGCTCCTCCACTAGTTTCAATGCGGGCTCCAGGTTCTCTTCGATACCGCTAAGCTCTACGGTCATGGCATCGGAAGATGCCGACACACGAATGGAGCAACCTAGTTCGTACAATGCCTTGCGCATGTCTTCAGCACTACGCGACCCGGCACCGATGAAGTCCAGATACTGCAGAGCCGTAGCAAAACGACGATCGTGCTTGGTGCCGTAGTCCCACACAATGTTCAGGTTGTATAAGCTGTTCTCGGTATTCTTTACGCATAGCACTTCGGTGCCGTTGCTCAGCGATGTGCGCTGGATGTCTTTGTTGAAGTCGCTGAATCGCGGCGCGATTTTCTCAACCGGAATGGACAGTAATTTTTCCGCAAAGGCCGACTGCGCGTCGCGGTTCACCGATACCGGCGTGATAGGCGGCTTGGTCACTTTGGTCGTGTTGGAATTTTCGCCGGTGCGTTTGTACACCACCACATAATTGTTTCCGTAATTCTTCTTGGCGAAGGCAACGATTTGCTCTTTGGTAATCGCGCGAAGATCGTTGATAAACGAAACTGTTTCTATCCAATCCATGCCGTGAATGTAGGTCTGCGAAATCAACGACGCGCGGTTGGTGTTCGACTCCATCTGCTTCATTTGAGCAATGGCCAGATCGTTGATCACAGCCCGCATGGTGGCGTCGGTGAAGTTTCCTTTTTTCAATTCTTCGATTTGTTCAAGAAGCAGCGACGCCACTTCCTCCGGCTTTTGGCCTTTACGCGGCGCGCCCGAAAAACGATGCAGAGAATAATCCTTCATAATCATTGGGCTGCAACTCGGGCCGAGCACTCGTTGCTTTTGCGCCAATTGAATATCGATGATACCCGCGGAATTGTTGGAGAGCAGCATGTCGCACATTGTAAGCAGCTTGATATCCGGATGGGCTGCACCCGGAAAGCGGAAGGCAATGGTAACATTCTCGGCAGACGGGCCGGTAATTTCTCGCACAACAGGAGCGGTAATGGCATCCTCTTTTGCCACGGCAAAGGGCTTTACCGGCTTTGGCTCGTATGCTTTAAACGCAGCGTTGATGCGGTCTACAGCCGCATCGGGATCGAAATCGCCGGCGAGCACAATAGCCATGTTATTCGGCACATAGTAGGTAGAATAAAACTCGCGAATCATCCGCATGGAGGGATTCTTCAAGTGTTCTACTGTACCAATGGTGGTTTGTGTACCGTATTGATGCTTAGGAAACACCGACGCAAGTAACTCTTCGAACACACGACGTCCGTCGTTGTCCATGCCGCGGTTTTTCTCCTCGTATACAGCTTCAAGTTCGGTGTGGAACAAGCGCAGCACCGGATTACGGAATCGCTCTGCTTCCAGTTGTATCCAGCGCTCCAATTGATTACGCGGAATGTTGTTCTCGTATACCGTTTCTTCCACGCTTGTGTGAGCATTGGTACCGCGAGCTCCGCAGCGCTGAACCATGCGGTCGTACTCACCGGGAATGGCATAGGTAGCAGCCAGCCCGGAGAGCGAATCGATGCGATGATATATGCGCGCCCGCGCGTCGGCATCTTGCGTGCCGCGATAGGTTTCGAAGAGCTGCTCGATTTCGTCCAGCAGCACTTTTTCTTTAGCGTAGTTCTGGGTTCCGTACTTGTCGGTGCCTTTGAACAACATATGCTCCAGGTAATGCGCTAATCCCGTTGCGTCGGCGGGATCGTTCTTGCTTCCGGCCCGCACGCATACAAGAGTTTGAATGCGGGGTTCATCTTTCTGAACCGTGGTGTATACAGTCAGGCCATTTGCTAATACGTACTTGCGAACGCCCAGAGGATCGTTAGCTACATACTCGTAGGTGTATCCGTTCGAGGTCTTCTTTTCAACCTTGAATTGTGTTTGAGCGCTCGAATCGGTAACAGACATAGCACAGAGAATGAGAAACGTGGGAAATGCCGACAGAGATGTCGTCAGAAATTTCATCAGAGATGCCTTCAACAATGACTTCATACAACAAGCCTCGTAGGTGAACGATAACGGCCTGCAATATGCGGACAAATGACGTGTTATCTTCGCAACAAGTACGTCGTTGATTTTGTCAAAGCTCTTCATGACCCAGCGCCTGTTTACACCCGGTCCCACTCCGCTGCCGAAGGCCGTGCTCCGGCGCCTTGCGCAGGAGCCGCCCTATCATCGCAGTCCGGAGGCCGATGCAGTGTTTGCCTCGGTGCATAAGGGTTTAAAAGAAGTGTTCCAAACCACCATGCCGGTACTCGTGCTCAGCTGCTCGGGTACGGGTGGTGTGGAAGCAGCCATGCTGAACACATTACAGGCAGAAGATAAAGTTCTGGTGCTCAACAATGGGCGCTTTGCTCAGCGATGGGCAGACATGGCACAAGCACTAGGTTTTACCTGTGTGAACATCCCTATACCGTGGGGCGAAGCTATAGAGCCGGAGTTTGTCGAGCAATGCCTACGCGAACATGCGGACTGCACTGCCGTGTGGTTAGTGCATAGCGAGACCTCTACCGGCGTCGTGTCGGACTTGCAGGCTATTGCGGCCTGTATCCGCGAACACTCCGATGCATTGATATGTGTGGATGCCATTTCCTCGATGGCGGTGCACGAGCTGCGCATGGATGAGTGGGGCGTGGATGTAGTGGTGAGCTCTTCGCAAAAGGGATTGATGAGCCCTGCCGGACTGGCAATGGTGGCGCTAAGCGAGCGCGCATGGCAGCAACGAATGCGATTGCCGGCCGTAGGCTCCTCCCTCTATTTTGATTTACTCCTTGCACTCACGGCCTACGAGCGCAACCGCACACCCTGGACACCCGCAATGCTACAGGTGGTGGCGCTGGAGTCCGCACTGAATCTGTTGCTAGAAGAGGGCATGCAGAGTGTATGGCAACGGCACCAAGAGCGTTCCGAGCA
>JBJOLU010000004.1:0-2663 GCA_046052705.1 Bacteroidota bacterium
CTGTTGTATCGCTCATTACTATTGTGCATCGGCTGCTCGTCGCGGTCGTTGCCATCGCGATATCCCCCGCCTCTGGGCGGACGATTACCACCCGGTTGATTGCGAAATCCGCCGCGCCGACCGCCGTTGCGGCCGCCGTCTCTGCCGCCTTCGCGGCGAGGGCGCTGTTGGCGAGGATCGTCAAACGTGTTGCCGTCTGCGGGACGCACCGGCGCTTGATCGTCGTATCGAACATTACCGTCTGAGTACCGAGGCGCGGGCGGTGCAGTATCGAAGCGCGGTTGTGTATTCTCGAATCCACCCTCGGCAACATCTGCGCGCTCACCACCGGGGCGGCGATCATCCCAACGGCGACGATCATTAAAGCGACGATCGTTGTTACGACCTCCGCGTCCGCCACGCCGGCCATGGTTGCGGCGCTGGCCGTCGCCACGTCTATCGTTTCGATCCTGATCTCGATTTACATTTTCTACTACCGGTGCATACTCGTCGATGCCGGCCGGCACCACTTCGAGTTCATCACCGGGAAGAAGCGGCAACTCCTCTGCGTCGTCATCATACTGCGGTACAACGGCAGCACGGCCGCGACCACGACGTTGGGGCTCTTGCGTACGGCCTGAGGCAGACTCTGAGGTAAGTTCCGAGGCAACGGGAGCCTGTGATGCAGCAACCTCTTGCTCGGGTGCATCGGGATTGCCTTCGATGACAATTACAAACTCGCCACGGAACTTATTCTCTTCGAAAAATGTGTGTAGTTCCAATAGCGTTCCATAGTGGTGAGCTTCGTTTGCCATGGTAAGATTGCAGCCAATATACGCGGGGCGCGAAGGCATGAAGTTGGCAAGCGCAGCAAGCACGGTTTTCAGTCTATACGGCGTGTCCATGAGCACAATTGTGCGCGGCTCGCGGGCTAGTTTCACAATCTCTGCGTCGCGCTCTTCATTCTTGCGGCTCAGAAACCCCGCATACACAAACTGACGCGCATTGTAGGTGCTGCGCACAAGAGCGGCCAGAACACTGGATGCTCCGGGAAGTACACGCACATCTACTTTGTATGCCACAGCTGCCTTTACCAGAATATCTCCGGGATCGGCAAGCAGCGGCGTGCCGGCATCGCTGATCAACGCAAGGGTTTTGCCCTTGGTGAGCAGCTTCATGCATTCCACACTTGCTTCAGCATCGTTGTGCTCGTTCAGCTCGATGATCTCTTTTTCGATTTCGTAATGATGGAGCAGGCGACGTGCCTCTTGCTCTTCTTCGCAAACGATCACATCGCAGTCCTTCAAGGCTTGCAAGCCCCGAAGCGTGATGTCATCAAAGTTTCCAATTGGCGTTGCAACAACGTACAACGTGCCTACTGCTTTGGTCGCAGCTGATTTTCTCATGGTACCTGTAGTATAGATAGTATGAAGTTGATTGTCTAAGTATCGTGCTGAGTAACTGTGCTAAGTATCGTGCTGAGTAACTGTGCTACGTAATCTTGCTGTGTACCTGTGCCACGTTATTCTGCTATTGTCATGCTCTGCTGCGTGATCAACGAAACAACGAGCATTGTGTATATCTGTGTTGAGTGTTCTTCCGTGCGGTACCCGGAGGTACATCGCCCATAAACATCGGGTTACCATTTTTGATGAGCCATAAAGCCCTAAACATCCTCCCAAAATCCAAGGGTCGGAGCGGTTGCGCATCAAAGGAGCGGCTATCAGCCGTACCGGTGAAATTGACGGTGCTTCACAAGCACCAATATCAATGAGTTATCAAGAGACGGATAAAGTTTCGATCGCGCCCCGCGCGAATTGCCAAGCCAAACGGCTGCTTGCGATTCCTATCCTAGGCCGAACCTGAACGGCAGTGTGCACAGGATTTATGCTATCTATTCATCAAGGATCGAGGATCAAACATCACTCGAAAAAACGCACACTGATTACGGTGTTCGCATGTACGAAAAATTTTAAGACGTATCCCACGTTCGCCGACATGCGTGCGCAATATACTGCGCTGACCCTTTATAGGATATCTTTTTGTTTTCAACTGCGCATCAACTACTCTTTCACTTCTCCTTAGCCGCGCATCAACTACAGATCAGCATCGAATGCCGGACATGCGCATGTAGTGTGTGGGAATGGAATGGATGGGATGACGGATTGAGGCGCTTCGTCTTGCAGCTCGATGGGTGAAGGTGGTGGCCCACTGCAATCTAGTGCTGTAGGCACAGTGTAGCGCGCATACGCCGAACATCGGTGTATACGCGCTTCACGTGTAAGTCAACGGGTATATGTTCGGGTAGTCCTTACTTCTTTGTCCACTTGATACCGCAACCCACTGCCTTCACCGCGTCCGGCGAGGGCGTCTTTCCGCTAAGCAATGCGTTTACCGCTCCGGCAACGTACTTCTGGGTTGCCGACTCGGCCTTCTCGGCATCATTGTCTATAGCGCCGATGTATCGCACCACGAAGTTCTTGTCCTGCTTTTGCACAACGAACACATGCGGTGTGCGTGTAGCACCAAAGGCCTTAGCTGTTTGTTGGGTGGGATCGTACAAGTACGGGAACGGGAATTTCTTCTCTGCCGCACGCTTGATCATGTTGTCGTAAGAATCTTCCGGCACAATCACCGAATCGTTGGGATTAATAGCCAACACCGGATATCCCTTGGGAGCAAAG
>JBJOLU010000005.1:0-3098 GCA_046052705.1 Bacteroidota bacterium
AACGCCAAATCACCTTCTTTACTTCTTCTTCGGAGGCGCAGCAGGCACAGCATTGGGGTTGGGCAATTCGATCTTGCCGTTCTTTGCTTTGCTGGGATCAATTTGAATAACCGAGGGATCAACCACTCCTGCTTCGTCCTTCACCTGGCCATACGCGCTGATTTCAAAGGGAGGAAAATCCGGATCCGTTGTTTCAACGATAACGTTTGCGCTCCAGTAGCCGCGCTCTTTACCATGATAGGTTCCATTGATAACCAGTGAATCACCGGCCGCAATAGTTACCGGTCCCTTTTGGTCGATCTTCAAACCCTTGGTGGCAAGCAGTCGCTCCACCTTGAACGACTTGGTATCGTTGTTCCTCATGGTAACCGTAAACTTCGAAGTTTCGCCCACTTTGATTTCGGGGAAATTGAATGTTTGGGGTGTGAGCGTGATGGGGCGGAACAGATTTGCTCTCAAATACAAAAGACGTCCGGTTTTGGAGGGATCGTCGTTGGCGAAAATGGTCATGGTTTTGGTCAGATCGCCGGACGCAAGTGCCGCGTTCAATCCCACGTGCACCACTGCTGTTTTACCGGGCTTGATCGGCTCTGTGGAGTACTTCGGTGTAGTACATCCGCAACCCACCTTGATGGTATCAATGACAAGATCTTTGTTGCCGATGTTTTTGATGATAAGGTTTGTGTCCAGCGTCACCATTTTCAGGGGGTTGTCTTTTACAACTTTGCGCCCCCAATCAACGGTCTCGCCGCCCACAATTTCCATTTTCGGTTGTGCCACTGCGGTGCCTACAGCTACCAACAAGCACACAAGAAGTACAATGTTTGTACGCATTTTATTACTGTAAATATTGATGAAACGAAAAAATGTTGTTGTTATGGTGTGTGCTGAGCGGTGCGATGACTCGAAGAATCAATGCGCGCCGAAACCTCGCACACTGCGTTGCTTGCAATGTGGTGTACCATCTCCGCCTGTACCGGATTGATTGCTTGGTTGTGACCAATGCTCTCCAGCACAAACTCGATATCCGTAATCAGTTTTTGAACTTCAGGATTGTTGCCTGCTCTGGCTCGAAGAGCCGTTGCTTCCAGCAATAATTGCTTAGCAATTTGACGATTCGGTAATTGAGCCTGAATAGGCGGACATTTATCGCATACAACTTCTTCATCTACCGAGGTTGCCAGGTAAATCTGCGAACGGCGCAGGAAGTCGCGTATCTGGGGATTAGAGGCAACCGCAGTTGCAGACAGGTTCTCGCTTTCGGCCACCATTGCTCCGCCGGCACTGGCTCCGCCGGGCATCAACTGCACATTGCTTCCAATCAACATTCCTATAAAAATAAAAGCAAGGCCGCCGGCAAGGGTAAATCCAATTCGCTGGGGGGTGGCAAAAATATCACGGATGCTGTGCCACCAGCCGGTTTGTACCGCAGGGCGTGGAGCATGTGCGTCGGCCACTACCGTAGCCGTCAGGATGTTGCGCTCTAATCTCTCGAGTATGCGGGAGTCGATGTCCTCTGCCGCAGCATTAGCAAGGCGGGAGAGATTCAGATTGCACGCCTCTGCTGCTGCGGAAATCGTAGCATCTGCTGCTTGCTCTGCGCGCAAGGCATCACTCTGGTTTGAAGCTAATTCGCCGTAGTAATCGAGTATTATGTTCTGCGCACGTTCTGTATCAATTTTATTCATCAAAACTCCGTTGTGAAGAGCGTATGTTCAGTGTTACGATGTGGTGTTGTTGTTGCTATTGCTACTGCTGCTACTACTGCTACTTATCCTGCCGGTAAAACTCAAGCATCTTTTGAAGATTCTGAATGGCTCTGAACAACAGAACTTTTACCGTGCCTTCGGTGTTGCCCATTTGCTCCGCAATCTCTTTTAGGGGAAGATCGTGGTAATGACGCAACACAAACACGGTGCGCTGCGACGGGCTTAATTTTTTTAACGCTTCCTGAATATGCTCGTCTATCACTTTTTGCGTTAGCAGCCGTTCGGGATCCGTTACCTCGTAGGTGATGGCGCCTGTGTTGTGCAGTTCATCATCATACTCCGCGCCGGTCTTGGAGACCTCGTATTGCTTTGAGCGCGTTGTATTGATAAACGCGTTCATCGTAACCCGGTATATCCATGTACTCAGTTTGGAATCGCCCCTAAAGGTATTCATTGCGCGGTACACGCGAATAAACACTTCCTGGGTCAGGTCCTCGGCAGCATCATGATCCTGCGTCAAATCCTTGGCCAACATGTACACCCGCTTTGTGAAGGTTCTCACGATGTCGTTGAAGACGCCGGGATCCTTCGCAAGAATTCTGTCGACAAGCTCCTTGTCGTTATCTACCGAACCAAAGCTGCGTGACGACATAAGCGATTAAAGGTGATGGTATAGACAGCCGTTTGCGGCAAAACGTTGACGGGAAAATACGTCAATTGCTAAAAAGTGCGCTGTTGTACCCAAGGAAAAGGCCGCGAATGGTCGTAAATGGGAGTGTGGGCCGACTCGCTTAACTCCAAACACGAATTCAAAACCACATGTTCAAAACCACATTTCCAAACTACATTCTCAAACTACCAGCTGAAGGTGGTTGCGAAGGGTTGGGCTGTATAGATGTTTACTACATACAGACCTGAAGGCAGGGAGAGGGGAATGTTCGCATTCTCCTGTATGCGTGTGCGTACAAGCTCTTTGCCGGTCACATTGCTGATCACAACCTCAGCGTCGGTTGTGGCGGGTAGGCCGAGAATGCTCAGCATGGAAGATGCTCTGTCTGCTCGAACGCGGATACACTGCGCATCGTCTGTGGGGCAGGTACGATCGTCGCTGTTTGTGGCGGTGGTTTGATACAAAGGAAAAATGCGGCCGTCGGCAGTTGCGCCAAGCACCTGCGTCATTTCCACCGGGCACGATGCGCCCTCGAATACAAGATAGCCGGCCACGCCGGGGCGAATGCTGTTCTGCCCTTGTTCGCTGCCGAATACAAGCAGAAGCGAGCCGTCATCACAACGGATATATCCCGGGAAAACGCCGGGCAAAGATTCCGCCGGCTCAAAGCCTATCACTCGCGCCGTTGCATCCACAAGGCGCGCGCTCAGCGCCACACC
>JBJOLU010000006.1:0-3160 GCA_046052705.1 Bacteroidota bacterium
GAAGGGTCTTGTCGCAATTCTCCCACTTTGCCCCCATAATGCCCCCACAAAACCCTATAGCAAGCAGATTTTCCTCAGAAAATTCCGCTGACGAATCTTGGGGGTCAAAGTGGGAGAATTGGCTTGGAGAACTGACTAGGAGAATTGGCTTGGAGAACTGGCTGATACCGGCAGCACTGCGCGATAGCGAACAGGTAGGAACTGCAGAACGTTGATTTGTGATGTAGTTGGCGGGCAGATCCCCGCAGCAGCCACAAAAAAAAATCCCGAGACGCATGAGCACCTCGGGATCGTATCATATCAGGTCATGGTCAAGGCCAAAGGTTTGGCGCGCGATCGAAAAAAACAGAGTCACCGGGCCTAAATAGTCTCTGTGCGGTGACTGTACCCTTCGCGCTTACGCCTCAGTGCCGCTCACAAACGGGGATTGCGTGAAAGCAATTCGTTGAACTTCCTTGCGAGCGCGCGGACGCAATTCGCGCTCTCTGTCGGCCTCCGAGGCAAGCTCCAGATCGCCGCGATAGCCCAAGGCAATGATAGCCGAAATGTCGAAATCCTCCGGCACGGCAAAGGCCTCGCGAACTTTATTGATATCATAGCCGCCCATCATGCGGCCGTAGATATCCATCGTTTGAGCTTGCAACAGCAAGGTTGCGTTAGACATCCCCACATCATGGTGAGCGAAGCGATTGTTGCCGCCCTTTGCGTTCTTTGTGTTCACCAACGAAATCACCAGTGCTGCCGAGTGCTGTGCCCACGCTTGATTGCTCTCGTTCAAACAACGTAGTATTCGCTCGAAGGTTTCGCCTCCACGATGGTCGTAGATATACATCCACGGCTGCGCGTTGGAGCTGCTGGCCGCCCACGATGCCGCTTCAAACAAGGTTTGCATGTCTACTGCTTGAATGGGTTCGGGAGCGTACACGCGTGGACTATAGCGCCCTAGAATAAACTCCGCTACCGAGGATTGATGTTGTGTTTGATGTTGTGTTTGGTTTGCCACAGAAGATGTATTGATACTTGTATCGGAAGTAGTCATGGTGATATCTGATGTTCAGTAAATCGTGATGAGTATTGAATCACTATTAATATTAACGATCCACAAGAACATTTAGCGTATCCCGCCTCGGACAAATAGTGAAGTGCTACGTGTTTCAACACTCACGCAGCAAAACACGTCGCCATAGCCTGAACGCCGCACCGGCAGCGGGCTTCGGGGAGAATTAGAGAGAGATATCCGCTTGAAAAACTACCGATCGGGTGGGAGCAAGATTGCCGGGAACTTCTACGTAGTAGTAATCAAATATGTTGCGGCCGTTGAGTGTGAGCCGAACGGGCACATCAATAGCGGATGTTAGGTCGTACATCACACGCGCGTCCACAACGTGCACGGGCACACGCACATCAGCATTTGCAACCAAACCAAGATTGCCCAGGCGCTCATCCACTTCTGCCTGACGAGAAAGATACCGGTAATCAACTTGGAAGCCCCACGCACCCAACGTGGCCATGACGCGAGACGTCCACATCATGTTATGACGAAACAACAGGTCTTTGCCGGTGCTTCGATTTGTGGGCGCCATCAGCATCACCGAACTCTCCACTCCCAGCCCGGGCATCAGCCATGTGCGCAGCGCAGCTTCCATTCCCTGAATACGAGCACTGGTGATATTGATAAACTGAATCTCCGATCGCGTGGCATCAATCACAAACTGCGGCTCTATAAGATTCGTGAGTTCGTTTTGGAAAAGCGCCGCTTCAAACTGCACCGGCAGTGAAGCAATGCTAAAGGTACACTCACCGCCAAGCTCTGCAGACCATCCTATCTCGGGGCGCAGCAGCGGATTGCGGCCAACAGTAAAGCCCGAGAACCGAATGCTGGCAAAGCGCTCCAGCACTGCCGGTGCGCGGAAAGCACGGCCAATGTTTGCCCGCAATGTTGCCGACTCGCTAAGCTTGTATCGTATTCCCAGCTTCGGAGAAACCTCGTTGTTTACGGCTTCGCCAATAGTGCTCTCACGGTCGTAGCGAACACCAATAGTTGAAATGCACTTGGCCCCAATATTCCATTCACTTTGCAAATAGGCAGAGAGGAAGCTCTGCGTTTTTTTGCCGCGCGTCTGCGGCGAGACCACGTCGTTAAAACTTCCCGTCACGCCACAGGTCAGGGCCAGATCGTCCAGCACTTGAGATGTCATCTGCACTTCTGCAACAGAAGATCCTGCATCGGAGGTCATGAACGAACTGCTGTCGGTGGGTGCCGTGTTTCGATACCATGTTTGGAATCTGCTCAGGCGCCCCACCACAAAGGATGTGGCCGACAAGGTCTCCGTCCACTCTGCACCTGCTGCTGCTTTGTTCGAGTAAATACGCAAGCCGGAGTCGGCTGTTAGAGCAGGAATAGTTGCCTGCTGAACATTTCTCCAGTTCACCCAATTGGCTCGGTCTTCGTAGGCGAACTGGCCAAAGACCATGAAGCGCGAGGTAGCACCGGGCTCGGTGCTGAACTTGGCATAAACATTCGATCGGCGAGAGTCGTTAGACTGCAAGTGCGTATCATCGGTTCTGATGCCTGCCGTAGCGATTACACTGCTTTTGCTGAAAGCCCGGCCATAGCTTGCATCGGCGCCTCGCTGTTGTAATATCGACGGCGACCAATTCCATTCGTCGAAACGCGAGCGAGTATACAGTCCTTGCACCAATCGCAACTTGATTTCGCCTTCGGGAGTGGGATCGTTGGTAATCACATTCACCACTCCACCAATGGCGCTCGATCCATACAGCGCAGAGCCCGAACCTTTTACCACTTCAATTCTGCGCGTGGCAAACATGGGCAGTGCATCAAACGACATATCACCATTGTCTGCGGAGAGCAGCGGAAAATTATCCAAGAGTAACGCGGTTCTGGAACCCAAGCCATAGGCAAAGCCGGAGGCGCCGCGAATGTTCACCTGATTCTGCGAGACATTTACGCCGGGAATATACCGCAGTACTTCATCCAGCTTTGTTACAGCCCTATCGTTAATAGCCGCTGCATCTACCACGGCAATACTCAGCGGCACATCTTGCACGGCTTGCACCCGCTTGTTGGCGCTAACAACAACCTCGGTGGTTTTCACCGCTTGAGGAACCAATAGAAGAATACAATTGACAGTGTCGC
>JBJOLU010000007.1:0-8483 GCA_046052705.1 Bacteroidota bacterium
ATTTGCACTATGTTCGTGGCGCTGTCCGTGCGGCAGCGCTCGTATAATTCACTCCCCAACATACCTTCGTGGCAAACGAGTACACCGAGGACCGGGCCGAACAAGCGCCGTCCGAATCGCAGTCCAATGATCAACGATTACACCGAGACCGTCATCGGGATCGTCGCCGGCATCATCGCAACAGCAATGCTCCACGCGAGGACCGTGCTTCCGGTGCAGATGATTCATCCGCCGATGGTAGCGGCTCCGAGCAATCGGGCGAAGCCACTGCACCTAACGAACGTTCGCGTGATCGCTCAGGTGATCGTAACGATCGCCAGCGGCGTGGCAACAGACGCGGCCGCGGCAACCGCGACGGACGCGGTGGCGGCAAGCCCTCCATCAGCGTTGTGATACCGCTGCTCAACGAAGAGGAATCCTTGGACGAGCTTACCAACCGCCTTGTTCCCGTGCTCGAAACCGAGAGCAATGGCCGGTACGAGATTCTCTATATCGACGACGGCTCTACGGATTCTTCGTTCGAAATCATTCGCAAATGGAATCGCCGCAACGGACGCATTCACGGAATTCGTTTCCGCAGAAACAATGGTAAATCGGCTGCACTGGCAGTGGGTTTTGCCGAAGCAAAAAATGATATCGTTATCACCATGGATGCCGATCTGCAAGACGATCCCCTGGAGATACCGAATCTGATCGCGGCCTTGAACGAGGGATACGACCTTGTAAGCGGCTGGAAAAAGCGTCGCAAAGACCCGCTGGAGAAACGCCTCCCCTCGAAGTTTTTCAATTATGTAACATCGGTGGTAAGCGGTGTCTCACTACACGATTTCAACTGCGGCCTAAAAGCATATCGCAGCGATGTGATCAAAACCGTTCAGATTTACGGCGAGATGCACCGCTACATTCCCGCACTTGCGCATTGGGAGGGATTCTCCGTCACGGAAATTCCGGTAACGCATCATGCGCGAAAGTTTGGTCACTCGAAGTTCGGTATGAGCCGCTACCTGAAGGGCTTCCTGGATTTGCTTACCGTGGTGTTCACCACGCGCTTTATCAAACGGCCTCTGCATTTGTTCGGTGGCCTGGGCGCGTTGTTCACACTCATTGGTCTGGGCATAGATATCTATTTGTCCATCGAGTGGGCAATGGCGCAAACCTACCTTACGCAACGGCCTTTGATGCTCATGGGTGTGGCGTTTATCATTGTAGGTGTGCAGCTCATTTCTATAGGCTTGATCGGCGAAATGATTGTGAAGAACAATCTCTCGCAGGCGGAATACAGCGTGCGGGAACAGGTGTAAGGTTCACAGTGCCCGCAGGTGAAGCTCCGTTTGGCGATGCTGACGGGCAAGGGGAGAAATCGTCGGTTGTATATTGCGCACCGCTGCGGCGATAGCCATGTAACATACGCGTGTGATTCGCGCGAGGAAATCATTATGACTACACTCGGTATTCGTGCTCTTCTAGCACTTTTGCTTTGCTTCTCCCTGCCATTGCACGCACAAGTGCAACGCAACCTTATGAAGAAGTCGTATGCAAAGGATGTTACCAAAGTAGAGTTTGGATTCACCGCAACCTTCCTTCACGGAAATCAGGGCGCACAGTTGCCTATGTTTTCGTCGCGCAACGATTCCACCTTTGTTACCGGATCGAATTATGTGGGTGCACAAAGCGGAGTGAGTGCTCGCATGAATTTCGAAGTTGGATCCATGCGTCAGTTCATTATACCGGTGGGTATAGACATGACCTTCCTGCGCGGCCTTCAGCGATTGGAGAATCCCGGTCTTACCGGCCATGGTTCGGTATCCAGCAACATCACGAGTATTGTAAC
Organism: Bacteroidota bacterium; assembly: GCA_046052705.1. Lineage (GTDB taxonomy): Bacteria > Bacteroidota > Ignavibacteria > Kapaibacteriales > NICIL-2 > JBBATK01. The sequence goes on from JBJOLU010000007.1 coordinate 1,832, forward strand.
GGGTTGTCAGTACCGCTTCGCGGAACTTCCACTGGCGGAAGCGTTCTTGTATGGCGGTGTAGATGTGCGCGGATCCTTTATTGGCGGCGCGCGTTTTCAATATGAAGTAGATCAATATTCCACAGGCCAGCCCCTACCGCAATACGCTCAAGACACCACGCTGAAGCCAAGTGTGTTTCGTCTTGGCGGTGCTGTGCGTGTGGGCGTTCAGGGAATTATCTCCGAACCTCTGCGCATCAATATCAGCGCTGCATACGGTGTGTATAATCTGGTAGGGCGCGACCTTCGCACCACAGGTTCCGACCGCCGCGGCCAACTGCTCACCCCCACGCGAATTGGCGAAACAGCAGAACAATTTGCTGCGTTCAGCAATATCTCTCTGTGGCTTCAATACTATTTCTAGACGATGCAATCCGCCGATCTTATCTATCATTCCGATTGCATCCACTTTCGTGGCGATATACCCTGTGGGCCGCATAAACGCTCGGGTTTTCACTGTTCCTCGTGCCCTGAATACAGCGTGCAGCAAGGCCGTATTCTCATCATAAAGCTTGGCGCCGCCGGCGACGTGATTCGTACCACGCCTCTACTTCACAAGCTGCGCGAAATATATCCGCACCATGCTCTGCATTGGCTCACCTACTCCCCGGATGTGGTGCCGAAATCGGTGCACAAAACATTTGCGTTCTCGGCAGAGTCGTTGCTCGAGATCGAAGCCACGCCCTACGATCTGTGCATTAACCTGGATAAAGACCCCCACGCATGTGCGCTGGCGAGCAAGGTACATGCCGATACGAAGATGGGTTTTGTGCTCAAGAATGGAAAGCCGGCTCCCGCCGATGAGCGCGCCGAAGCAAAGTTTCTGACGGGTTTATTCGACGATGTAAACAAGGCGAACACGCTGTCGTACCCGCAAGAGATTTTTGCTATGTGCGGTTGGGAATTCACGGGCCAGGAGTATATACTGGATGTTCCATCCGGCGATCAATTCTCTGCGCTGCGCACGGGCGCGAGCCGTATCGTGGGGTTGAATACCGGCTGCGGAGAGCGCTGGACCTCGCGCCGCTGGAAAGAAGAATATTGGATAGATCTTGTGCATCGCCTGACGCAGGCCGGCTACACGCCACTACTGCTGGGCGGAAAACAGGAGCACGAGTTTAACACAAAGCTCGCGGCCAGCAGCGGAGCCATGTACTACGGGTATTTTCCCATGAGGGACTTCATTGCTCTTATGGATTGCTGCCACACGGTTGTAACTACCGTCACCCTGGGGCTGCACATTGCTATTGGTTTGCGTAAGAATGTTGTGCTCATGAACAACATTTTCAATCCCCGTGAGTTTGAGTTGTATGGTCGCGGCCGCATCGTAGCGCCTGCCAAAGAATGTCATTGTTTCTTCCGCGGCACCTGCACGCACAGCGAGTATTCGTGCATGGACTCGCTAACACCTACGATGATCTTCGAAGCAATTGAGTCTGCGGGCTGATTTCAGCACCGGGTACGCACCACAACAAACTTTAGATTGATCCGTCACTCCGAAGCCTGCGCGCAAAACACCCGGACAGCATGTTAATCGCGCACCGTCGGGCATAGTAAACAGAACATTCTATATCAGTAATCAGCATAATCTGTATAACATTTATCAGCGGAGTTTTTATGGAAGCAGTACATCCCACACACGTCACCGACGATAACTTTCAGACCGAAGTTTTGGAGTCTCAACACCCCGTTCTTATCGATTTCTGGGCAGAGTGGTGCGGTCCCTGTCGTATGATTGGTCCCGTGATCGAAGAATTGGCCGGCGAAATGAGCGGCAAAGTAAAAGTGGGTAAAGTAGACGTGGATCAGAACCCGCGCGTTGCTATGGAATACGGCATTCGTTCCATCCCTGCGTTGCTCATTTTCCATGAAGGCAAAGTTGTAGACTCTATCGTAGGACTTGTACCCAAGAACTTCATCGTAGAGCGTCTGCAACAGCATATCAAGAACTAACATGAACTAACACGAACTACGTGATCGTGTGCATGTGCATTCTTCGCGTAGAGACACACATGATCTTTTCAAGGGTTGGCTTGCCAACCCTTTTTTGTTTAGTCCGTATTTTTGAGCGCTTAGAGCCGCCCACTTTTTCGCACCCGTTATGGCACGTCCCGAACTTCTTTCTCAGGAACTTATTCAACGTCACTTGGAGTTTCATCCATCGTGGCGATTGGAAGGAAATGACGTACCTCCGCAGCGTATTGTTCGCGAGCTGCATGCAGCAAACTGGCCGGCGGCCGTTGGTATTGTAAACGCTATTGCCATTGTGGCAGAAACAATGGATCACCACCCGGATATACTGTTGTTCGGCTGGAACAAGATTCGCGTCACTCTTAGCACACACGATCGCGGCGGCCTTACCGAATTGGACTTTGCCTTAGCCGATAAGATCGACGAAATGAACGGCGTCTAAACGCTTCCTCTTTGTCGTCTCCACCATTGTATCACATCCATTCTCTTCGTTGTTATGACACCTGCTATAGTTGATGTTCGCGCTCGCCAGATTCTGGACTCCAGAGGCAATCCCACGCTCGAGGTTGATATTATGTTGGAAGACGGTACACGCGGCAGAGCCGCTGTGCCTTCCGGTGCCAGCACCGGCGAGCACGAGGCAGTGGAGCTTCGTGATAATGATGCTTCCAAATACCTTGGTAAGGGTGTGCTCAACGCGGTGAACAATGTGAATGATGTGATCAGCATGCATATAGCCGGCCACGATGCGCGCGAGCAAACAGAGATCGATCGCATCATGATCGAACTGGATGGAACAGACAATAAATCCAAGCTTGGTGCCAATGCAATGCTGGGAGTATCTCTGGCTGTAGCCCGCGCCGCTGCTACATTTTCGGGTATGTCGCTGCACCGCTACATCGGCGGAGTAAACGCGCGCGTGCTTCCCGTACCAATGATGAATATTGTAAACGGCGGACGTCATGCAGACAATACGGTAGACATTCAAGAGTTCATGATCATGCCACTTGGCGCTCCCTCGTTCCAAGAGGCGCTGCGCTGGGGAACAGAGATTTTTCACACACTCAAAGGTGTGCTCAAGAAAAAAGGATATTCAACCTCCGTGGGTGATGAAGGTGGTTTTGCTCCATCGCTTGGCTCGAACGAAGAAGCATTGGAATCCATTATGGAGGCAATTACTCTGGCAGGATACACACCGGGCACCGACGTTGGTTTGGCGCTGGATGTAGCGGCCAGTGAAATGTTCACCGACGGCTCGTATGTGTTTTACAAATCCACCAAGAAAACACACAGCGTGGACGAGATGATACGCTGGTACGAGACCTTGGTAAGCAGCTTCCCTATTGTGTCTATAGAAGACGGCTTGGCAGAGAATGACTGGTTGGGCTGGAAGAATCTTACCGACGCCATCGGCGACCGCGTTCAGCTTGTGGGCGATGATTTATTCGTGACCAATCCGCGCTTCTTACAGCGTGGAATCACCGAAGGTGTGGCCAATGCAATTCTTGTGAAGGTAAATCAAATAGGCACGCTCACCGAAACATTGGATGCCATGGCTTTGGCCGAGCGCCACGGTTATCGCTCCATAGTGTCGCATCGCAGTGGCGAAACCGAAGACGCTACCATTGCTTCGCTGGCAGTGGCCATGAATGCCGGACAAATCAAAACCGGCGCACCATCGCGCTCAGACCGTGTGGCTAAGTACAACGAGCTGCTGCGCATTGAAGAAGAGCTTGGTGCGGAAGCGCGCTACTTAGGGCACTCGGCATTGTAAACATTGCTTTGTAAAAGACTTCATCAATGATGGTGCTATGCATCCTTGCGGAAGGGTGAGTTCATGCTGTGCAGGCGCATTGCGCGCAGCGAGAGAGTAATCACCACCACAAGTACGGCGAATGCACCGAAGATGATCAGGCCCGGTCTGTTCAGGAAGATGAAGAAGTCATACAGACCGTGTGCAACCAAAGCGGCCATGAATGCCGTAAACAGCAGGGGCGATTCGTGGCGCGAGAACTTTGCCAGACCCGTGTAGTATCCCATGAGAATACCATTGGCAGCATGTGCCGGCACAGCCGTGAACATTCGCCATAGAGCCGTCTGGAACGATGGCCCCGCGGCGTTGTTGGCAAGCACATACATCATGTTCTCCACTGTTGCAAAGCCCATTGCGATCATCACCGAATAGGTGATGCCGTCGAATGGTTCGTCGAAGTCCGGTTTGGTGTATGCGTAGGCGCGCAGCACGGCAAACTTTGTTGCTTCCTCCACCAGTGCCACCACAAAAAAGGCATGGGCAAACAGATGCACCACGCTTTGCGATTTATCGAAGCCGATCATACTCAACACCATCTCCACGACCACGGGCGGTATCACGCCAAACATGCCCAGCACAAAGGACCACACAAGCAAGTGCCTTGGCTCTTTGTCATAGCGGTCCCTGGTGTACACAAACCACGCAATAAGCAGTCCCGGAGCTACACTCAGGAACACAAGCAGTGCGGTTGTTGGTATGGACGATGAGCTAAACATGAAATACATCGATGAACGCGAAGGGATGAAAATACTCACAAAATCTGCCACGGCTAAAGCATCACGGCCTTCGCCCTCGGTGAATTGATAGAGCGTAGAGTAAGCAATCTCTGCACTTTCTGCAGTTTGGGCTTCGTCGTGTATCTTCTGCCATTCCATTACATCAAACATCAATATGAACACAGCCCGAACTCGCACCGAATGTGTATCCCTTCTGGAGGAACTCGCGTTGCTCTTAGAACTCAGCGATGGCAATCCCTTTCGCGTGCGTGCTGTGCAAAACGGCGCTCGTGTACTTGATGGCCTGCAGGGAGATCTGACGGAGCTGTATTCCTCCAAAACACTTCAAGCTACAAGGGGCATTGGCAAGGGCATGCTCGAGCTCATCGAGGAGTACCTTCGGAATGGCAGTATCGCGGAGGTGCAGGAGCTCCGGCTTCAGGTGCCCGCGGGCGTTGTATCGCTTACCTCGCTTCGCGGCGTGGGTGCAAAGAAAGCGAAAGCACTGCACGAGCAGTTGGGTATCTCCGGTATAGGTGAGCTGGAGTATGCGTGCCGGGAGAATCGCTTGGTGGAACTCAAGGGCTTTGGCGAAAAAACTCAGGCATCAATTTTAGCTGCCATCGAAACATGGAATGCCGCTCAGGGAAAATGCCGCTTGCCTGCTGCACAAGAAATATGCGCCGCAGTTTGCAGCGAGCTTATTGCCTGCGGTGCAGAGCGGGCCGAGCCTGCAGGTCAGGTGCGTCGCCACTGCGAAGTGGTGGACGAAGTAGTAGTGGTGTGGAGCGGATGCAGTATGGACACAGTAGCAACGGAGTGCAACGGCACGCAGGAGGGTAACTGTGTGATAATGGAACGAGAAGGCGTGCAGGTGCGCGCAGTGCATGCCACCGAGAGAACCTTTGCGAGCACGTTGTTTGGCGAGAGCGCAACGCCCGAATTTCTACAGGCCTTCGAGCGCGCACTTAGTATCGATCAGAGCAAAGAATTCACCGCGGGCCACTACGCAAACGAGGACGAAATTTTCTCTCGCAATACCATGAGCGTCGTTCCCCCGGAACTACGCGAGGATGAGCGAATAATTGGCGAAGCATTAAAAGGAATGCTACCGGAGCTTGTGAGCGAGCCCGCAATGCGCGGCATGCTGCACATTCACACGGAGTGGAGCGACGGCTCGGACACTATTCGCGACATGGCTTTGCGCAGCAAAGAGATGGGTTATACTTATGTGGCAATATGCGATCACTCCAAAACAGCCGTGTATGCCCAAGGCTTGAGTGTAGATCGTGTGCTGGCGCAGCATCGAGAGATCGACGCACTGAACGCCGAGGGCCTGGGCATTCGCATTTTGAAGGGTATTGAAAGCGACATTCTTCCTGATGGGTCGCTGGATTACGACGACGACATTTTAGCGCTGTTCGATGTAGTTGTGGCATCGGTGCATTCGTCGTTCCGTATGGATAAAGACAAGCAGACCGAGCGCATCGTTCGGGCAATTCACAATCCCTACACCACCATTTTGGGACATCCCACCGGCCGCCTACTGTTGGCAAGAGACGGCTATGCCGTGGATATGGATGCGATACTAGAGGCTGCTGCTGCTACCGGCACCGTGATTGAACTTAACGCCAATCCCTATCGTTTAGACCTGGACTGGCGCTGGCACAGGGCGGCAGTGGAGCGCGGTGTGCGCATTGCCATCAACCCAGACTCGCACCAGAAGGAAACTCTGCACGAGGTACGCTTCGGAATTGGAATTGCGCGCAAAGGTGGGCTTCGCCCCCAGGATGTGATCAATACCATGGAGCTCGATGCTTTTACAAGCTTCACACAGGTCCTGCGTAGCAGCAAACTAGCGGCGGCTAGTTAAAAGGCACGCGGTGATTATTGATAAGAGGTACGCGGTGATTATTGTTTAGAGGCACGCGGTGATGATAGCGGGACGATTTCTCTGCACGTGATTTGGCATCGAAGCGTCTACAAGGAAACGGCACGGGCCAAACGCGGCGCGTATTTTTGCGCCTTCATTACTTTACGACTATGATGCAGAAATTGACAGAGAAACTCAAAGAACAGAAGCTCTTCGTGGTGGCCCTTGGGCTGATTGTGC
>JBJOLU010000008.1:0-12264 GCA_046052705.1 Bacteroidota bacterium
GCAAATCCATCTTGCGCCTTGATGTCTCCGCTCATTACTACCACAGCGTTGTCCGGCCTATAGCGCGATACATACCAATTGCGTGCATCGTCCATGGTAGTAGCACGAACGTGTTCATGAGAGCCGATAATCTCCCACGAATACATACTGTTCTCTGCAAATGCTGTCTTGTTTTGAAGCAAATCCCATGTTCCATAGGGACGATTATACACCACTTGAAGTATCTCTTCAGACACCACATCAATTTGCGTACGTAACGATTCCTCCGATACAGTAAAACCCTCCATGCGGTTAGACTCCAGCCACAGAGCGGTCTCCAGGGCATTGGACGGCAGCGTGATGTGATAATAGGTATGGTCGTAATTGGTGTAGGCGTTGCTCTCGCCGCCCGCTTCTGTTACGTACAGATCGAAGCGCATGCCACGCTCGCTTGTAAGATTATCGAACATCAAATGCTCGAACAAATGCGCCAAGCCGGTGTGCGATGCCGGTTCGTCCTTGCTGCCCACCTTGTACGCAACACCTACGGTAACAACAGGTGCCTTGTGGTTCGAAGCGACCACGACCCGAAGTCCATTTGCTAAAACAGTGCTTTGAAGTTCAACCATAGGTGAAGTTAGAAGGACACACCGATGCCGATGCGAATTGCATCAGAGATCATCGGCTTGTTGCCCGAGAATGGAAAATGCTGCCCGCCTCGGCGCAATTCGTAAATACCATACGACAATGCCGAGCGCAGAAACACAGCTGCTATAGCTACGCTTCCCGGAGACTTGCGCTCAATGGATTTAATCACGCTGCCCGACAGAATGGACTGCGCCAGACCTTCCACAAGAGCGCTACCCGCCCAGCCCAAGAAAGAATAATCGTTGAACATCATCGTGCGCTCGGCCTCGATACTAAGCGACAATGCAGAGGTAGCATCATAGCGAATCATGGCGCCGGCATGCGTGCCAAAACGATAGGACTGCAAATCCTTTAGAAGCGCGCTATCTGCCGATACGCGAAGATTGCCGAAGGTGTTGTACGACCAAACCAAACCGCCGGTGTGAAGCAGCGACCATCCGGGCTCGGGCTTGGACTTTTTGGCAACAATGCCTCCGCCACTATGCATGGTGGTATAGCCGCTGGAAAGATGAAAGCCGAAGCGCCAGCCTTGCAGCCACACTTTAGAAGAATCCAACCCACTGCCGCGATACTCGGGATCGTAGAGCTGAACAAATACGCGATCGTATTCTGTGCGCGCAATAGACGGATGATTCCTAAGCGGCTTCAGCGAGAGCGTGCCAGAGCTGATTTGAATATTCCCCATGGTTTGAGGAGCGTCTGAAAAATCTTTATAGGACCACGACGACGGTCCGGTGCTGAGTTCAATACATGGATGCTCCAGCAACGACATTTCCATTCCCATTTTCAGCGACACGCCGCTACCATTGATATCCAAGCCGTTGAGATCGTCATCGGTGGTGTCTGCATCGGCGGGTTTGGGAATGGACTTCGGTCCACCCGGCACCACCTTGATTTTTCCCGAAGGGTTGAAGATAGAATCGGTTCTGATCGTTTGCGCAGACAGAGGGGCGCTAAGAGCAGCCACCACTACAGCCATGCAAACGAAGCGAAGCTTGCTGTATAAAGTATTCATGCGGATGGGAAGAATAGTGGTAAGAATAATGGGAAGAATAATGGGAAGAAGAATGTTCGAACGAATAGTCAACGCGACCTAAAAAATCAACACATGAATTATCGTTGCACACGCCGTCAACTCCGGCGCTGCACCTCAGTCGCAGCGATTATCGATGCAGTCGCTGCAAACTTTCTAGGCATGATCCTCTTCTATCTGAAAGCGGCGAAGCTTCGGAGCGATTTTAGAGGTAATTGCCACTACAAGCAGCGTCATACTGCCACCGAATATAATGGAAGGAATTAAACCAAGAAGGCGCGCCGCAACGCCACTTTCGAAAGATCCTATTTCATTACTCGAACCAATAAATATCCCATTTACCGCAGCAACGCGTCCACGCATGGCATCGGGGGTGAGAAGCTGCGCAATACTTCCGCGAATAACCATGCTCACATTATCGAATGCGCCGCTCATCATCAGCAAAGCAAAGGACAACCAATAATCGCGAGAGAAGGCAAAGGCAATGATGCACGCGCCATATCCTGCCACGCACCAAAGAAGAATTCTACCGGTGTTTCTATGCGGCGGGCGAAAAGCCACCACAAGCCCCATCAGTATGGATCCGGCGGCCGTTGCCGAACGAAGAATGCCCATGCCTTCGGGACCGGTGTGCAATACATCGTGTGCGATAGCCGGCAGCATGGAAACTGTTCCGCCAAACAATACGGCGAACATATCCAGCGACATTCCGCCAACCAGAACCTGATTTTTAAAAACAAAGCGCAAGCCCGCGGTGAGTTTATCTTTCAACGATTCATCGGCATTCTCTTGCACGGGAACCGGTCGGGAGGGAATAGTGCTGATCACGCCAATAGCAATCACAATAAAGGCAATCACACAGGCGTAGGCTACTTTGGCACCATGAAAACCGTAAATCAAACCGCCCAATGCCGGGCCGGTAATTGCTGCCACATTAAAGTTGTTTGCATTCCATGTGGCACCGTTCGCGTACAATTCACGCGGCACCCATTGGCCCCAAAGAGCATTCATGGTAGGTGCCATAAAGGCCCTCGCAAATCCAACCACTGCCGCAACTATATAGAAAGGGCCTACACCCTGTGCGCGTAATACGGACTCCGGCTGCATGCCATAAAGAAACAGTCCTATAGATGCTGCAAGCAGCACCATCACGGCGGTTTGCCATACGCGTTTGCGGTTGTAGTGATCGGCTACGTATCCCGAGATCAGCGACATGGAAATATATGGCAACGCCTCCGCAAGCCCGCTCAAGCCCAGAGACAGAGGGTCGTGCGTGACGGCATATACCTGCCATCCAAGTGCCACATACTGAATTTGAATGGCCAGCGTAATACAAAAACGCGTTACAAGGATGCGCCGAAATTCCTTGATACGAAGCGCACCATACGCGTCTGATGATAGTGCCATGGAAGTTGAAATTGAATGCTGCCGCTGCAGGGCAAAAATAGTGGCTCGCGCACTCTTAAGCACCAAAGAAGTAGCGAAGGCGCTCACGCCAACCCGGCGAGTAAACTGCAGTGCGCACATACACGGTGTCCGATCCGTCTTTGTACCAACGCTCATAGCCGTTGGCGGCCATCCACTCTGTGATCTGCGCCAGATGCGGGTTCACGTATCGCTTGATACCGGTCTCGATGGAGATCACGGCCGGCCTGCTCCGTAAGAACTGCAATACATACCATTCACAACCCTCGGTATCGATGCTGAGAACATCGATAGAGCCGTCGTCCATGGTATCAAAGGTGTTCGCCTCTACACTGAATGTTTGTGCTTCGTGAATGTTGAAGCGATCGTTCATCAAGGCGGGCGAGGCACTTATCTCTTTAACAAACGTAGAGGCCTCTGCTTTGCAAAACTCCAGAGTACAGGCGCGGTGATACACTGCTTTATCAATCACCCTCACGTGTGGGGCATTGGCGAAATAGCGATGCAGCTCTGCGACGGTCACGGGATCGGCTTCCACGAGTGTGGACTGAACACCATCGGTGATGAAGCCCAGAATGTTTGATGTGTGCGGCAGGTATACGCCTACCTCGCATGCATGGCGTACTGCAATGCCTGCCGCCTTCACGCGATGATAGAGTGATTGGTTCATGCTTTACGCAGGTGCGATACGCGGCGGCCCTTAGGCCATGCCGCGACCATGACATTGTTTGTACTTCTTGCCGCTACCGCAGGGGCAGGGATCGTTCCGACCCACTTTTGGTTCGTCGCGATACTGCGTTTGAACTGTGGATCGCGGAGCGCTGCGCTGCTCGCTCTCCGAACTTTCCGCATTGTAGCTTACGCCCGCACCGCCGGTAGCTGTGGGATGCGAGAACTGCATGGGGTTGTCTGCCATGGAGGTGGCAATGGGCACGCCCAGCTCGTCCACTTCAACGCGTTGCGAACGGCGCACCGGTGTGCGTTGCGGCGTGCGCTGCGAACGATCTTCCACCACAGGATAATATTTGAATGCCATGGAAACCGCTTCCTTGCTCATCTCCAGGATAAGCTCTTCGAAAATGCGGAAGGCCTCGCCCTTGTATTCGAGCAGAGGATCTTTCTGGCCGTATGCTCGCAGGTGAATACCTTCTTTCAGCTCGTCCATTTCGCGAAGGTGTTCGCGCCATTTGTCGTCGATAGACTGCAGAATAGCGTAGCGCTCTAGTTGTGCCATGAAGTCGGCACCCAGAGCTTGCTCTTTGCGCGCGTAGGTTTCCTCTGCGGCCTCGGTGATGCGTTGCACTACATCTTCTTTTTTCATGGTGCGAAGCTCATCGTCCGAGAGCGGGATTTCCGTAAGCAGGTTTGTTCGCACGGCATCGCGCAATGCGGCGGTATCGGCATCGCGATTCCATTCGCTGTACCATTGCTCGTTAAGCTCCTGCACATAGCTAAAGATTTCGGACTTCATACGCTCACCGCGCAATGCATGGCGGCGGCGGTCGTACACAACTTCGCGCTGTTGATTCATCACGTTGTCGTAATCGAGCAAGCGCTTGCGAATACCAAAGTTGTTCTCTTCCACTTTCTTTTGTGCCCGCTCTACCGACTTTGTTACCATGCCTGCTTGAATAGGCTCGCCCTCTTCCATCTGCACCTTGAAGGTTTGCATGAACGATGTAATTCGTTCGCCGCCGAACAAGCGCATCAAGTCGTCTTCCAGCGAGATAAAGAATTGCGATGAACCCGGATCGCCTTGACGACCGGCGCGGCCGCGCAGCTGGCGATCGATACGGCGCGCTTCATGGCGCTCGGTACCGATAATGCACAAGCCGCCGGCAGTTTTTACTTCGGCATCTAGCTTGATGTCTGTACCCCGGCCTGCCATGTTGGTAGCAATAGTCACGGCACCTTTACGACCGGCTTCCGCAACAATCTCCGCTTCGCGTTCGTGGTGCTTTGCATTCAGAACGTTGTGCGGAACATTTGCACGGCGCAACATCTTCGAAAGAATCTCGGACACATCCACGCTTGCAGTACCAACAAGCACTGCACGTCCTTTTTTCAACTGTGTTTGAATCTCTTCCACCACAGCGTTGTATTTCTCGCGCTTTGTGCGATAGATCAAATCGTCCATGTCGTCGCGAACGATCTGCGCATTGGTGGGAATAACCACCACATCGAGTTTGTAAATCTGATAGAACTCTCCGCTCTCGGTTTCGGCGGTACCGGTCATGCCGGCCAGCTTACGATACAAGCGGAAATAATTCTGCAGCGTGATGGTGGCATAGGTTTGCGTATCGCGTTCCACTTCCACGCCTTCTTTAGCTTCGATGGCCTGATGCAGACCATCGGAGTAACGGCGACCATCCAGAATACGGCCCGTGAACTCATCCACGATTTTCACTTTGTTGTCTTGAACCACATACTCGTCGTCGCGCTCGTACAGTGAGTAAGCGCGTAGAAGTTGATTCACAACGTGGATGCGGTCGCTGCGGTCGGCGTAGATAACCATGGCTGCGTCTTTTAGGCGCTGACGTTCTTCATCGCTGATGTCTTTATTGCCTTCCAGCGCACTCATCTCGGACGTGATGTCCGGAATGAGGAACATGTTCGGATCTTCTTGAGCAGAGGCCAGCAGAGCACGACCTTTTTCGTGAATGTCGATAGTGTGATTTTTTTCGTCGATGGTGTAATACATCTCATCGTCGATCTCGTGCATTCGTGAGCTCTGGTCTTTGAGATACTCCAGCTCGGTATCGCGCATCAGCTTCATGGTATCCGGTTCCTGCAGAAGTTTCTGCAGTCGCTTGTGCTTGGGCACTGCACGATACGCGCGCAGAAGGGCCACACCGGCTTTGATTTTATCTTCTTTGCTAGCAGACTTCAGCGCCATATCCGCTTCGCCAACAATAGTATTGACCAGCTTGTTCTGCGCATCAACAAGGCGGCGCACGCGAGGATTCATTTCTACAAACTTTGCGTCGGAGGAATGGCCCACGGGACCGCTGATAATAAGCGGTGTACGAGCTTCATCGATAAGCACCGAGTCTACCTCGTCCACAATGGCAAAGGCATGCGGGCGCTGCACCATGTCTGCTGCATCGCTTACCATGTTGTCCCGCAAATAGTCAAAACCAAACTCGTTGTTGGTACCATAGGTGATGTCGGCGTTGTATTGCTCCACACGGTCCTGCGGATCCATGTTGGACTGAATACAACCGATGCTCACACCGAGCATGTCGAATACCGGCTTCATCCACTCGCTGTCTCGCCTAGCCAGGTAGTCGTTCACGGTAACAAGGTGCACGCCGTAGCCGGTAAGAGCGTTCAGGTACATAGGCGCAACGCCCACAAGAGTTTTACCCTCGCCTGTTGCCATCTCGGCAATCTTGCCGCTATGCAGAACGATACCGCCCATAAGCTGAACATCGTAGGGTACCATTGCCCAGGTTTGTGTGTGCCCGGACACTTGATAGCTGTGCTTGCGCTCGGTAAGACGCCGCGCCACTTCCTTTACCAAGGCAAAGGCTTCCGGAAGCATTTCGTCCAGCAGGTCGGCCACAGCGCCGTATTCAGCCTTCTCGGAATCCTCGATGCTCTTGTAAATATCCAGGCGCTCATCGTGAGTGATGGAGTCCTTCAGAAGCTCGGCGCGAAGTTCCTCGCGCGTGGCTTCGTGCTCCTTCTTTGCCTCTGCTATGCGGCCGCGAAGAGCATCGCTCTTTGCACGAAGATCATCGTCCGACAATCCGGACAGCGTGGCGTACACGGCGTTGATTTGCTCCACGATGGGAAGCATGGCTTTAACGTCGCGATCGTGTTTTGTACCGAAAACTTTCTTGAGAATTCCAAACATGAGATGCTTTGATATGGTGACGCGCGGCCGGGAGCAGACTTGGGAGTGCGCACTATTGCGACCGCTCCGAAAGGACGAATGACTGCGCGGAGTATTTCGTGGTTACAAACGGGATTTCAGACCCCGAAAATAGGGCTCGCGGGCGGTTCGGGCAAGATACGCGGGGCGGGGGAGTGGAGCGTAGAGAGTAGAGTGTAGAGAGCTTGCGTACGGTGGGTATGGTGCGCCCGTGAACTTTAACATTTTGTTGTACAAAAGCCTCATGGAATTGTGATCGCTATTTGTTACGTTGCGGCCGTTGTCAAACAGGCCATTGCAGAAGTCATCTGCAGCCGCGTCCATTGGCAACTCCTCTACGCCGTGCACATACCGCTCAAGCCGGCATATTATTAAATAGCGTCAATAGCTTCGGAAGGCTCGGCGCCGCTCGCCAAATCGATAGACCCTGTCTATCGGTGCTTTTTCATATACGTTTACGAGGAAATGGTGATTGGCGTGCACAGCTCGCTATGCTCCCATTTAGTGCTAGCTGCATACACTGCTTTTGTCACAAGCATCATCCATGCATGATTGAAGCTTTGTGTGCTCCTCTGTATTGTGCGTATGTATTGTAGGAATAGCTGTTTGCCGGGACACGCCCGGCTTGTGGTTCACGGCAGCGATTTGAATGCCGGGTTAGCGCGGGCTTGTTTCCGAGTTGTTGTCGGCTTATAGCCGGCTGATCAGCGATTAACTGCATGATAAATACTTGACGATTACCGTTGTTTTTGTTTACCACATCATAAGGAACAATATGAAGGATACTGCTATGTCCGGCATGGATGCTACAGCCGAGGAGTGGATTCGCCGCCTGTGCGCAGAAGTTGAAAACGAGCTTCGCGAAGGGGGTCGATTCGATGATCAACAACCGGATGTTGCGAGCATGGTTCACGAACCGGAATTGCTTGAGCGCGCAAATATCAGTAAGGGTCCGGTGCTTGTATCTAAGCTCTTTGCAGCCAGAGTTCTCCACGAGCTCAGCTCCGGAACACTGCGCACACACGTGCGTAGGGTGGGAGTGGCTGTTAATGGTTCGGTTGTTGATGTGCTGTTTTTCCTGAAAGGCAGCTCAAACACCACTCGCATCCGCAAGCGCATATATGATCTGCTTGCACGTGCGTTGCGCGAACCACTTTTCGAGTCTGTGCAATTCGACTTCTTGGTTGCAAGCGACGATACCTACAAAGTGCCCGAGGGATACGAGAACATCTCCATTGCAGGTGTGTAGTATGCCGGCACTTTCCGATCACATGAGGCAAATAGAAAGGAATATTCGTTTTCTCAATGATTGCGAACAGGAGAAATGCGGCCACACCCGAGAGTACTCGGAGTGGGGCGTTGTGGTACGATTCTACATTGCCATGCACATTGTAGAGGCAATGCTATCAACGGATGGCAAGCACTCGAGAAATCATGGGGAGAGAAACAGAAACGTGATGGTGACGCATCAGATGTTCTCTCCGCGATTTCGTCAATGCTATGCTGATATCTATTCGCTGTCTCGCACAGCTCGATATCTGGAGCGATACGGCCGAAGCGTGGAGCAATTTGAAGCCATTGCAGCCGGCCGCCACTTAAACGCTATTCGTAATGAAGGCAGGGCATTCCTTGCACAGTACATTGCTTCTGTAGCTCAAGCCGGGGGTAAACAACATCGGCAGGAGATTCACATGTCGCCGTTACTATAACTTCGGTCAGCGGTAGAAATTGATCGCCCCTAGAGTCGTTCTTCCCCCCCCCCTCTTCTACCCCACCGCATCAAAAAACACCAGTAGCGCGCCATCGTGAACCTCGATACGAACCGACGAGCCGGTAGCTCGGTTGCGCGCACCCTCGCGAGTTCCCAGACGCAGTTCTTCGTTGTTCAGGGGCCAGTGCAAACCATGAGTACTCAGCCGCGCATGGGGCTGAGGAATCAGCGAAATAATCTCGCCGGGAGTGGTGTGCAATTCAAGCTGCGAAGTAACGGGTATAGCCAGCCGACCATTTTCATAAATGTACAGCTTGTGCTTGGACGCATAGCGCATCAGCACGCTCCAATTATTCAGCGTGTGCTCCAGGTGGCCGCCGTGGAAGCCGCATATACACACGTGTTCGTGGCTTTGCGGTGCAGCGAAAAGAAAGATTTTTTCGAAGTCGTTGGTGTCTTGCTCGTGGCTGTGAAGCAGGGTGATGCCGGCATCCAGAGACGCCTTTGCATGCTCGGGAAATGAGTCCATGTCGCCCACAATCACATGCGGTTGCACGCCACGCTCCAGCAGTTGCATTGCCGCGCCGTCTGCTGCAATAACAGTGCCGCCAAAACCATGGAAGAAGTCTGCAGCGGGCAGCTCTCCGTTAAGGCAAAGCAATGTGGAAAAATCAACTCTGGATTTCACGGTGTGTTCTTTTGTGTGTGCTTCTATTGTGTGTGCTTCTATTGCGTGTGCATTTACGAGTTTCGCTTCACCCTCAATCTACGTGCTACGGCCATAGGAATTGTATGCCTCTGCTCTGTATAATACTCTATAGCGTTTGTTAGAGCTTCAGCACAGCTCGTAACCTAGAGATTTCAGAGAGAGGATTTTATTGAGATTCCCGAATGTGATATACAATAGAGTCTTCATTACTCAGGCGCAACGCTTCGCTCGCGCCTTGCACCTCAGAGAGAGTGCCTCAGAGACAGTGCCTCAGAGACAGTGCCTCATGGAAAGTACCTCATGTAGAATGAGTGCGATACGGTGGTTGATAACGGGAGTCGAAGCAACTTTTCAACCAACCATTCGCACGCCAATTTTTCCCGCAGCGGCACACACGTTCCGCGGATCTTTTTCGTCTTAACCGCAACGCGAAAAATTGGGCAGAATTTGACGAGCAATTGGCAGTCGATTGATGGTCGTAGAGCACAGAGCACACACCACTTAGCTCATAGCGCAACACACGCTGCGAATCAAACACAAGTTCAAGTTCATTCCTTTCGCATTCAAACGCACATTTTTCCACATCTCATAGAGGACATAGCATGGAACACAAAGAAACAAGCGCAAACGGAGCACCGGCTTCGTGTCCGTTTTCCGGCGGCGCGCACAAGAAAGCTGCGGGCGGCGGAACGGGCAACCGCGACTGGTGGCCCAATCAATTGAAACTGAATATTCTGCGTCAGCACTCAACGCTGTCGAACCCCATGGATGCATCGTTCGATTATTCTAAAGAGTTTTTGTCGTTGAACTTGGCAGAAGTGAAGAAGGATATCGAGCAAGTGTTAACTACCTCGCAGGACTGGTGGCCGGCGGACTACGGTCACTACGGTCCCTTTATGATCCGCATGACATGGCATAGCGCCGGCACCTACCGCATTAGTGACGGTCGTGGCGGTGGGGGCACGGGCTCGCAGCGTTTTGCTCCGTTGAACAGCTGGCCCGACAACACCAATCTTGATAAAGCTCGTTTGCTGTTGTGGCCGGTGAAGCAGAAGTACGGACGTAAGCTGTCGTGGGCCGACCTTATGATTCTTGCCGGCAACGTTGCGCTGGAAAGCATGGGCTTCAAAACCTTTGGCTTTGGTGGCGGACGCGCCGACACATGGGAGCCGCTGGAAGATATCTATTGGGGCTCGGAAACCGAATGGCTTGGAGACAAGCGCTATAGCGGCGACCGCGAACTCGAGAATCCCTTGGCAGCAGTGCAAATGGGCTTGATCTACGTGAACCCCGAAGGACCTAACGGCAACCCCGATCCTATAGCAGCAGCAAAAGATATTCGCGAGACCTTTGGCCGCATGGCAATGAACGATGAAGAAACCGTTGCTCTTATTGCCGGTGGTCACACCTTTGGTAAGTCTCACGGTGCTGCGGATCCCAACAAGTATGTGGGCCGCGAGCCGGCAGGTGCTTCTATAGAAGAGCAAAGCATGGGATGGAAAAACAGCTTCGGTTCCGGTAAGGGCGGAGACACCATCACCAGCGGCTTGGAAGGCGCATGGACCACAACACCCACGGCATGGAGCAATAACTATTTCGAGAATCTGTTTGGCTACGAGTGGGAACTCACCAAGAGCCCCGCAGGCGCGAATCAGTGGAAGCCCAAGAACGGCGCCGCTGCCGATGCAGTGCCCGATGCACACGATGCCACGAAGCGTCATGCACCCATGATGTTGACCACAGACCTTGCACTGCGCATGGATCCGGCGTATGAGAAAATCTCGCGTCACTTCTACGAAAACCCCGATGCCTTTGCCGATGCATTTGCACGCGCATGGTTCAAGCTCACGCACCGCGATATGGGTCCTCGTGCTCGCTACTTAGGAGCAGAAGTTCCCGCGGAAGAACTACTATGGCAAGATCCTTTACCCAAGGCTGATGGCAAGACCATCAGCGCTCACGACATCACTGACCTCAAGGCCATGATTCTTGCAAGCGGTTGCTCCGTGGGCGATTTGGTATCTACCGCATGGGCATCGGCTGCCACCTTCCGTGGTTCCGATAAGCGTGGCGGTGCCAACGGCGCGCGCATTCGCTTGGCTCCGATGAAGAGCTGGGAAAGCAATGCACGTACTCATGGTGTAATTAACGTACTCGAAAACCTTAAAGCGGAATTCAACGCAAAGAAAAGCGACGGCACAGTGGTATCGCTGGCAGATCTGATCGTGCTTGGCGGTTGTGCTGCTATTGAAAAAGCAGCCGCTGCTGCCGGACATACCGTTAGCGTGCCCTTTACGCCCGGCCGCGTGGACGCACGCCAAGATCAAACCGATGTTGACTCATTTGCCGTACTCGAGCCCCGCGCCGACGGTTTCCGCAATTACCAAAAGGGCGGAGCAACCGTAAAGGCAGAGGAATTGCTCGTCGATAAAGCGCAGCTTCTCACGCTCACAGCTCCGGAAATGACTGCGCTGGTGGGTGGTCTTCGCGCTCTTGATGCAAATGCCGATGGTTCCAAACACGGCGTGTGGACAAGCGCTCCCGGCACATTGACCAACGATTATTTTGTTAACCTGCTGGACTTCTCCACCACGTGGAGCTCAAGCAACGACGCGCAGACCGAGTTTGTGGGTCGTGACCGCGCAACAGGCGCAACAAAATGGACCGGTACTCGCGTTGATTTAATCTTCGGCTCGAACTCCGAACTCCGTGCGTTGGCAGAAGTATATGCTTGCGCCGACAGCAAAGAAAAGTTTGTGCACGATTTTATTCAGGCATGGAATAAAGTGATGAATCTTGATAGATTCGATCTGCACTAATTCATTGCTATACCCCTGAAAGCCGGTGAAAACAAAGAAGGACGTCTTGAACAAGGCGTCCTT
>JBJOLU010000009.1:0-4119 GCA_046052705.1 Bacteroidota bacterium
CTCACCGGTAAGCGGCTGGTGCTCGATGAAGAATTTGGCACCCGCTTCGAGCTAGCACAAAAAGCCTACGCCGATGTTCCCGGCGCACTGCAAACCTTGCCCGTTTTTCGTGTTCTTTCGGAGCGCATTGAACATGATTCGTGGGTAAAAAAGCAGGAGCAGTACCGGGCTTTGAACGCGGTTATGGCCGCCTCTTCCGCCGACGTTCGGCAGCACCTGCCGTGCATGAGCAGCAGCGTGGACGATTGCACAATCGTTACTGTTCCGCAAGCCGGATTACTGAATACAGCGGCCGTAATACATAAAAGAAAGCGCGTGCTTGCCGAGAATAACGAGCTCGTTACCGCCGGAGTTTCTCTAAGCGATTGGGATATGGAGTCTCATACTCTTGGCGGCGTTGAAGCAGATAAAATCGTTATCTGCGACGGCTGGCATTTGTCGTCGCACCCATTGTTCGCAAGTGTGCCAACAATGTGTGCAAAAGGTCAGCTACTCACGGTGCGCATCCCGCAGGTGGAGCATTCGGGAGCGGTGATTATTCACGGCGGCAGATTCCTGGCACCACTAGGAAACTCTATGTACCGCTACGGCGCTACCTACGAATGGAACGATCTGAACGAAACAGTTCTTGAATCCACTACCGAGTTTTTGCTTGAGGGTTTACGTGGCATGATTGATACGGACTTCATTGTGGTAGATGCGCATGCAGGCGTACGTCCGATTATCCGTGATTTACGACCCGTGATGGGCGTGCATCCAACGGCACGCCATGTTTCAATGCTCAACGGCATGGGCTCGAAGGGTGCATTGTTGGCACCGACGTTGGCCGCAATGTTAGTTAATCATCTGGAGGATGGTGTTGCCATACCTGAGGTCTTTTCACTGGAACGATTTTTATGACATATCATCACGTTGAGTATCGCACTGAACTATGGAGCGCTGTGGAATTCTGCCACATGATACTGCGGCGCTTCGTACCTGCTCATGCTGCTGCGCGCGTTCTGGATGCTACTGCCGGCAATGGCTACGACACCTGCTTTATTCTGGATATTCTTGATGATAAAGGCGAAGTGCTTGCAATAGATATTCAACAGCAGGCAATAGATGCAACAGCGATGAGAATTGCGCAGCACCCGCGCGCGGCTCAAGCCAGAGTAGAGCTCTGCGGCCACCGAGATGTTTCATCACTGCTGGAACGCTATGGTTGGAGCTCGCTTCACGCCGTTGTGCTGAACTGCGGATACTTGCCCGGCACAGACAAGAGTATTCGTACCACTGCCCATGGTACTCGGGATTTGTTGCACATGCTGATACCGCTCCTAGAGCCGGGAGGAGTGATCTGTGCGGTGTGTTACACGGGGCACGATGGCGGAATTGAGGAACGCGATGCCGTACTCGAGTTGTGCAGGAGTGTAGCAAAGAACCGCTTTCGCACGGCCATGTATACTAATCCCGGCAGGCTTCACGCGCCGGAGTGTTATTGTATTGAGAGAGTTGCTTGAGTTTGCACGCCGGAGTATCTCGACGCTTACTCTACAAGTATCGCGACGCTTACTCTACGAGTATCTCGTGAGGAGAAAGTAGTTCATCAATGACCAATGCAATAGGCCCGAAACGAGTGCTAAGCAACTGTGCATCGGAAGGTTCTTCGGCCGGATCGGCAACGGCCTCTTTTTTCATGGACTGCAGCCACGAGTACAGCGCAGGCGACACGCTCACCGAAGCAGGCACATGACCATTGTGCTCCACAAAGCTCTCTACAGCGGAGTACACTTCTTCGTATGCGTCAAAAAAATCCATGATTATGGGGGCGATGATTGCGGTGCAAATAACCCAACTTCGGCGGTTCCTGCAAACTATTCCTTAGTCCGTAGGGGCAGTGCCGGAGGTTTACACACATGCCTATGGCCTTCGCGCTATTTTTGCTAAACAATTCGCTGAACTCGATCAACTCACGTGACTCACGTGGCTTACTTGACTTCACTAGACTTCACCTTCGTTTTATGATTGACTGGCCTTCGATAACATCCGTCTTTTTTGATTTGGATAATACTCTCATCGATCACACCGGTGCCGAAGAGCGAGCTTTTGATCATTGTTATCACGAATGCGGTTTGAATACAGGCCGCTACGACCTTCAACAATTGCTGGCCTATTACCGCGATATTAACAACGAGTTGTGGGCTGCCTATCGCCGTGGGGAAGTAACCACCGATATCGTTCGCTACGAGAGGTTTCGCCGTATTGTGGAACTACAGTTCGACACGCCGCCCTTGCACATACATCCGGACCGGGTTTCGGAAGTGTATCTTCATGCCTACGATACTGCCTCGGTTCCCCTGGAGGGCGCGGCCGAAGCTATTGCACTAACCAAACGGCATTCGGGATTTGTGGGAATAATTACCAACGGATTTCCGCGACAGGTAACGCGCAAGCTTGAGCATCAACGCTGGACTGCCACCTTTGATGTTATTACTATATCATCGCTGGTGGGTGTAGCAAAGCCGCATCCGGATGTGTTTAAGGCCGCTCTTGCCACGCGCGATCATCAACCGGGTGAAGCGGTATACATAGGTGATAATTACGAGGCCGATGTGATCGGCGCATCAAAAGCCGGATGGAAGACAGTGTACATTAGGAATGCACACGAACGTCCGGAACACACAGGCGATGCCGATATGGTGATCGATTCTCTTTGCGATTTGCATGCCTGCCTTGCGTTGCTTCAGCCGCGAAAGCCGGCACATTCGTGAGCCACACACCTGCATATATGCATATACATGAGCCAAACACCCGATCATAGTACAACACACGCGCACGTTGAAGAGCAGATTCAGGAACTACTTACTCTGCACGTGCATCCCTATGTGCAGTCGCACGGAGGAGAATTGGTGTACGCCGGGTTCAGCGATGGGGTGGTGTATGTGCATCTTAAAGGTGCCTGCTCGCGCTGTTCGGCTATCAACCTAACCTTGCGGTTTGGTATAGAGAGAATTCTTCGCAAAGGGTGCGCAGAAGTACAACGGGTAGAGCTTAGCGACGATCCCCGTGCTTCGTGTTTGGCTCCCGAGGGCGCAGCACAGTGATGCCCGTGTTGGTGGGTACTGTTTTGAGCACCTCGGAAATTGCGTCGTCCAGTACTACTTTCTTCTTGGCCGACGATGCGTGCATGAAGTGTGCAATGCCATCGGGTGTCTTATAGATCATGCCGGTGTGGGAATAATCCAGCCCTTCTTTACTCGTGGTGATCGCGATGATATCACCGGACTGCAGTTTGCTTTCTATGCTCGCAACCTTCTCCTTGGGAATGTACCAGTGTTGCCGCGCCGACAGAGTTTTTTCCTGAGCCGCGATCACGGCAATCCACTCGGGATTGCGCTGAAGTGCCTTGTAGTACTTCGGATTCTTGGACATAAACCCCACCTTCAGAGGGAAGGGAATGCCGCCAAGTTGCTTGGTAATATTCGTGACCACATTCTTCACCACATTGTTTGTGATCCAGTCTCCGGTGTAGTGCAAGCGTGAAGTATAGTTCAGCATCTTTCCATTTCGATATCGCGTCCATTCTACTTCATCCTTCATGTGCTCTATGCTATGCTTGCCGGCTTTTACACACCGGGCAAAGGCCAACATGTTCTCAAAAAACGTAACGCAGTCCAAGCCCTCAAGGTGCACTACGCACTGCTCCGGTCCGTCGCTCTCCAGCGTTCCGCCTACATAGGGTGTGCCCACAAGTGTTCGCCCTGCGCTCGCCATAATGCGGCCAATAGTCTCATCCTGCCAATGTTCCTTATCCGCCAATTCAAACAAGCGCTGCGCAATGCGCGAAGTTGAGTCCGACGCATTGTCGCCATCCGGCGTAGTGGTGGAAGCTGTAGAACCTACAGAACCTGCAGATACTACTCTCACTGCATTCGGCGCGGCAGAAAGAGCAAGAGCGCCGTAGAGCATCATGGTAACCACCATAGCCGATGCACACCGCACGGCAACGCGTGCACACGGCAACATCCCCGGTAAAAGAGATACTCGTTCCAGTAAATCAAAGAGGCGGTCGTATTGTCGATGTGGAGAGAGCATGATGTGTGTGATTGATGACGGCGAATTTCATTTAACGCAGAC
>JBJOLU010000010.1:0-5818 GCA_046052705.1 Bacteroidota bacterium
TCTTCAATACGGGCATTTCACAAGGAACATAAGCCCCATCCTCGTGATTCTCTATAGCTGTCTGTGATGATTGCAAAGATCCACTTGGCAACGGATTTAACCCCGTAACCGTAACACCGGCCGTTTCGCAGACATATAGCGTTAATAGTAACGGCTCGGCGATTTTGTTTCACCTCAAAAATATTTTTCATAGCAACGCATAAAAAAAGCCCAATCTTTCAATTGGGCTTTTTTGTACTGTCTCTTGCAGGCCGAATATTTAGGGAAAAATACCCAGCGAAGAATATGACGTTGCAATTTTATCGATGGCGGATATAAAGGCAGCGGTACGCATATCGTTCACCTTTTTGTGCGAGCCCCACACACCCATGATTTCGTGATAAGAACCCACCATGGTGTCTTCCAATCCGGAGTTCACAAGATCCTCTTCATCGGCACCGCGCTCGATCATTTTCTTTTCGGCTGCCGTGAGTGATTGACCTGTAAGGCGCTCCACAGCTTGCATGATTTGTGTATTCGAGTTCTCTTCGAAGCGCTTGTCCATACGGCCAAAGCGAACGTGCGAGAGATTCTTCAACCACTCAAAGTAGCTCACAACCACACCACCTGCGTTCAAGTACATATCGGGAAGAACCAAAATGCCCTTCTTGATAATAATCTCTTCGGCATCGGCCGTGATCGGTCCGTTTGCACCTTCGGCAATAATCTTTGCTTTGATACCTGCTGCATTGCCTGCGTGAATTTGCGACTCCAATGCCGAGGGCACCAGGATATCGCAAGCATGCTCAAGAACCGAGTTACCGTTCTTGATGGTTTTGCCGCCGGGGAAATTCGTGATGCTGCCGGTGGCACGACGATGTGCGTCCAGTGCCATCACGTCGATACCCTTGGGATTTACCACTGCACCATCCCACTCGATGATACCCACAATCACGGCGCCACCCTCTTGCAAGAACTTGGCAGCGTGGAAGCCCACATTACCGAAGCCCTGAACAATGGCTGTCTTGCCGGACATGCCAACGGTCATTCCCAATTTCTTCATCAATGCAGCATCGTTTACAGCTTCGCGTACACCGAAGAACACACCGCGACCGGTAGCCTCGGTACGACCGCGCACACCGCCCTGGGACACCGGCTTGCCGGTTACACAACCAAGAGCATTGATGTCGTTGGGCTTGTAGGATTGATAGGTGTCGGCAATCCACGCCATTTCGCGGGGACCTGAACCGTAGTCCGGTGCAGGTACGTCTACCGATGCACCAATGCAATTCTTGTGAATAAGTTCTACGGTATAGCGGCGTGTGATACGCTCCAGCTCTTCGACACTTACGGATTTGGGATTGATTTTGATTGCGCCCTTACCGCCACCGAAGGGAACATTCACCACAGCGCATTTGTAGGTCATGAGCGATGCCAGTGCGATTACTTCGTCGGCATCAGCGTCCTCGCTGTAACGAATACCGCCCTTGCACGGCAGCTTGTGGTGAGAGTGCTCCGCGCGCCACGCGCTGATCACTTTAATCTCGCCGTTGATGCGGGCAGGAAACTTTACTTCAAGCACCGTATTACAACTGCGAATCTGCTCAAGAATGCCCTTGGTATGCTTGAGATGAACCGCGGCTTTGTCAAAATATCTATTGACCGATTGATTGAAGCCCGCACCGAGACTTTGGTGAGATGCGGCTCCTGCCTTCTTTGCCATACAAAACCTCTCGTTGGATATATAAAAACTTTTGCCTCCGTCGGCTCTGAACCGGCTACCAACTCCGGCTACCAACTATGGTGCGGAACAGAACGTCGGGCTCGTGCAAAAAACGTCCGCAAAAATAGGAAAGAATGCATGCCTACCTGCGTTCATAGCACGTTCATCGTGTATTTTGTTGCATGTCTGTAGCTGTTATCATACCCGCAGGCGGAAGCGGCACACGCTTCGGTGGCGAACTTCCCAAACAGTTCCTGCCCTTGCGCTCCACGCCTGTTCTGGTTCGAACTATCTCGCTCTTCGCTGCGCACCCGCAGGTGCAGGCCATTGTGGTGGCCGTAAGCCCCTCGATGCGTCCTCCGGCCGAAGAGCTGCTGGAGGATTTCTTCCCCCGCCGCTGCATCGTGGTGGACGGCGGAGCGGAGCGGCAGTATTCTATCGAGAACGCATTGGACCATCCTGCCATTTTGCAAGCGCGTATGGTGATGGTGCACGATGCGGTGCGTCCTTTTGCTTCCGCCGCACTTCTGGACACTCTTATTGCCGAAGCAGGCGAGCACGGCGCTGCAATTCCCGGACTTGTACCGGCGGATACCATTAAGCAGGTGTCGGCGCAGTCCTTCGTTACCCGCACTATTCCTCGGCAGGAACTGCGCACCATCCAAACCCCTCAAGCATTTCAAACTCACATTCTTCGCGATGCGTATGCCAAAGCCCGCAAGGCAGGAGTGCTTGGCACGGACGATGCATCCATTGTAGAAGCAGCGGGCTACTCCGTGAAAGTGGTTCCCGGTGAAGATGACAATTTCAAGATCACCACGAAGAGTGATTGGGAACGAGCCGAGAGAGTGGTGGATATGAGGATGGGTATGTAGACTTGGCTGAAGACGGCATAAAACCTATGTTTGCAGTCCATAACCGCGCTGCACCGGCGCCGCAACCATAAACATTCGAACTCAATTTTCCGTTTGCTCATGATCACGCTCGATCTTCCTGTAATAGACCCCACTGCCGATACAGCACCACGCGCTCCGGAGCAGCAATTAGGCCGCAAAGTCTATGTGGAAACGTATGGCTGCCAGATGAACGTGAGCGATTCCGAGATTGTGTCCGGAGTGATGAATGCGCACGGCTACGAAACCACCCACATCCCCGACAACGCCGACGTCATACTTCTGAATACCTGCGCCATCCGCGACAATGCCGAAAAGAAAATCCATGAGCGACTCAAGCACTTGAAGTACTACAAGAAGCGTAATCGCGACCTGGTGGTGGGAGTGCTGGGATGCATGGCCGAACGCTTGCGCGGCAGCTTGCTGGGCGAGAGCGCCATGGTAGACTTGGTGGTGGGGCCGGACGAATACCGCCGTGTTCCCGAACTCGTGGAGAATGCACTTTCCGGAACGCAAGGTATTGCCGTGAAGTTATCCAAAGTGGAGACCTACGACGATATTATTCCGCTGCGCACCGAGGGTGTGAGCGCATGGGTATCCATCATGCGCGGCTGCGATAAATTCTGCTCCTTCTGCGTGGTGCCCTTTACCCGCGGACGTGAGCGTTCACGCGCCCTGGCGGGCATTGTGGACGAGGTGCGTCAGCTGTGGGATCAGGGATTTAAAGAGGTAACTCTGCTCGGTCAGAATGTGAACTCCTATCTGGACGACTCCTATCCGGACGAAGAAAACAACCTTGATTTCGCCGATCTGTTGGACGCCTGCGCCCGCGCTGTGCCGATGATGCGCATTCGCTACACTACCTCGCATCCGTACGACATGAGTGACAAACTCATTGAAACAATGGCGGCACACAAAAACATTTGCAAGTACATTCACCTGCCGGTGCAGAGCGGAAGCGATAGGGTTCTGCAATTGATGAACCGTCATTATACCGTAGAGCACTATCTGGAGCGCATCGCGGCAATAAAGAAAGCAATGCCCGAGTGCGCGCTGAGCACCGATATTATCGTTGGCTTCTGCACCGAGACGGAGGAAGACCACGAAATGACAATGGAACTAATGCGCAAGGTTCGATACGAGGGTGCATTTATGTTTCACTACTCCGAGCGAGAAAACACCAAAGCATGGAAGATGGGCGACGATGTGCCGCACGAGGTAAAAGTGCGTCGACTCAACGAAGTGATCGAGCAACAAAACAACATCTCTAAAGAGATCAACGTGAATGAAGTAGGACGCATTCACAGTATTCTCCTTGAAGGTCCCGGCAAGAGAAATGCGCAGCAATGGCGCGGCCGCACCGATACCAACAAAACCGTTTTCGTTCCGCTGCATCCTACTGCCGAATATGTGATTGGCGATTTCATCGATGTACGCATCACCGAAACCACCAGTGCCACTCTTGTAGGCGAGTACGTTGGGCCAACCTCCATCTAGATTCTTTATCAACGTTGTTGGTTTTGGTCATCAGCGTTGTTGAATTCCATAGCCGGCGCGAGTGAATCCCGCACGGGCGCCGGAACATCGTCAGTTGTGCCTCTGCCCTATCTTTGCACAGCCGGTAGTTCATCATACAACAACCCACAACGCCCTACACATCATGGACAAATTTGTTATCGAAGGTGGTCATCGCTTAACAGGAAAGATCGCCGTTTCCGGTTCGAAAAATGCGCTGCTGGCGCTGATACCCGCAACAATACTTGCGCCGGGGACCTATACCATTTTTAATGCGCCGAATCTTCGTGATGTGTGGACCTTTACACGATTGTTCGGAAGCATGGGCGTGCATGCCGAACTCAACAACAACGAGCTGTTTCTTGACTCTCGAAACATCACCAGCTTTGAAGCGCCGTACGAGCATGTAAAAAAAATGCGCGCGTCGATCTACGCGTTGGGTCCGCTGCTTGCACGCTACGGTCAAGCAAAGATCTCGCTTCCGGGCGGTTGTGCTTTTGGTCCGCGTCCAGTGGACCTGCACCTTAAAGGCATGGAAAAGCTTGGTGCCACCATCGATCTTGATTCCGGCTACATCAATGCTAAGGCCGATCGTTTACACGGCGCCAAGATTCACTTCGAAATAAGCTCGGTGGGCGCCACCGTAAATGTGCTTCTTGCTGCATCTCTTGCCAAGGGCACATCCATTCTTACAAATGCCGCGCTCGAGCCCGAAGTGACAGCGCTGGCGCGCATGCTGGTGAAGATGGGTGCGAAGATCGACGGCATAGGCACTACCACGATGGAAATACAAGGCGTGGACGAGCTTCGTCCGGTGGACGAGACAAACGTGCCCGACCGTATCGAAGCCGCTACGTTCCTTATCGCGGCGGCAATGACGCGCGGCAAGATCACCATGACCAATGTGAATCCGTATCACATGACACAGGTGCTCAGCTGTATGGAAGATGTTGGCTGCACGCTGGATGTAACCGGCGATACCATAGAGCTGGAAATGAACGATGCGCCTAAGCCCTCGCACATCAACACCGCACCCTATCCCGGGTTCCCTACCGATGTGCAAGCGCAATGGACCGCCTTTATGTGTTGTGCCGACGGCGTGTCCAGAACTACCGACAGCATATATCCCACGCGATTCGGCTACGTGCCGGAAATGGCGCGCCTTGGAGCGCAGATCGAAATGGTAGACAGCACGGCCATTATCACCGGAGGCAAAGCGTTGAAGGGCGCAACGGTGATGTCCAGCGACCTTCGTGCCAGCGCAAGTTTGGTACTGGCAGCTTTAGTGGCCGAAGGAAAATCCGAAGTGTTGCGCGTATATCACCTGGACCGCGGCTACGAGAAAATGGAACATCGTCTCAGCGCTCTTGGAGCGCATATTAAACGAGTAGGCACGGACGACTTCTAACCCGCGCCCGGTATAGGTTTGAGTGAGGCGTATACAGCGTTGCAATTCTGTTCTGTCTGTGATCGAGCTGTATTGGAGTTGTGTTCGAGCTGTATAGGTTTTTCGCCTGCACATTTCATCGCAGCTTGTTGCAATAGCAAGCAATAATTCCTTTGTGTTGTCTATCACAAATAATGGTAACTGTGCTTCACATGCGTTCCGTACTCTGCGTTCTGCTGTTTGCTTGGCTGTGCATTGCATTGCCCGCACGGGAACACCGGCGCACGTCACGGCAGCGTAGTGCTGCGACACACACCCCTG
>JBJOLU010000011.1:0-15644 GCA_046052705.1 Bacteroidota bacterium
GTGCAGTCGTCGAGCGTTCGGGTTCGAGGCCGTCAGCAAGCAGGTGTGGCCTTAGCAAGCGTGCATACTCTTCGTGGTACATCTTTTAGTATTGTGATAGTGGCAGGAATGAACGAAGGTGTGTTCCCTGCGGCATCGGGTGCAGCTTCGCGGCCGGGTGTGGACCCGCTTACCGACGAGCGCCGTGAACACGCAGAGCGCATGGCATTGGTTCATTTACTCACGAATAGTGTGGACGCAGATGAGCATGGCAGTTCGGAGTTTTTATTTAGCTATCCAAAGAAGAACAGCAAGCACGAAGACATGTTAGCGTCCACCTTCGTCGATGAACTACGCACGGTGTACGGCGCCGCAATTCTGGATGCCGAGAATCTGCGGCGAGAGCAATCTCGCGACCGCGAGGGCGATGAATCTCACGACAACGCGTCAAGCAACCACAACTCATTGCCTAGGTTCCCGTGGCTTCAGGGCACGATATCCATACGGCAATTCCTGCGGGAAAGTGCGGAGGGACTCATCGATGCCCAAACGCGCAGAGAGCAATTGCAGTCTAGAAGCGAGATCTATGCCGACGCAGCCTCATCGGCTCAAGAGATACGCGCTACCTACGCCAAGCAGATGGCTAATAGCGAGAAGCTCACTACTCCCGCAGGGCATGATGCAGGCTTAGCTCCTCATTCCGGGCAGCTCGACGTGCCGCTTATAGATCCCATCATAAATCCGGTCGTTTTTTCCATTAGCGACCACGATACTGCGCTATCCACTACTCGCTATTCCATCAGCGAGCTGGAGCTGTATGCTTCGTGTCCGTACAAATATTTTGCTTCGCATAATCTTCGGTTGGCGGAACCGCCCAATGAGGAAACTTCCGTAACAGCGGCCGAGAAAGGCATCCTGCTTCATCGTATTGCCTTTAGGTTTTACTCGGAATTATACAATGAGCTTCTGCCGGCAGATACAGCCGCACCGCGTGGTGTGGTGCTCGACCGGCGTCGGCGCGACGAATACCTGCAGCGCCTGTTGCAACTGGCCTCCGAGGTATCTGCTGAGCTCGCGTTTAATCATCCGTTGTTCGAAGCAGTGGTGGACGAGATTATTGGCACGAATTCCACACCCGGCCTTCTTGCGGAGTGGTTAGACCGGGAATTACTACGAAGCATCGAGACCGGCTTCATGCCCTTTCTATTCGAGCAAAGTTTCGGCCGCACATCAGACGGTGTGAACTCCGAAGTACGTATCCACGGCCGAGAGTTCCGCGGAGTGATCGATAGAATAGACATCCGCCCTCATCCCAACGGTGGCTATGAGTTTCTCGTTGTGGACTACAAAAGCTCGGAGTCCGGTATCAAATCGAATAGCGATATCGTGAAGGCCGGCACATCGTTTCAAATGCCGGTGTATATCGTTGCCGCGCAGCAACTACTTGCACAGCGCTTTGATACTCTCGTTTTCACTCCTGTTGGCGGCCTGTATGTACCCTTCCGCAAGAAATCGGACGGAGATCAGTATGTGCTCATAGAAAAGCACGACAAAGAAACAGCCATCAAAAACCTGAACACCCGAAAAACAAAACAAGTTCTGGAATCCATGACCACTCTCGAAGCGGTGGAAGTAGCAATGGATCATTTACAGCGAACCATGGAGAGGCGAGAGAGTGGACTCTTCCCGGTGGAGCCGGCGTCGGAGGCAATTTGCGGCTTCTGCAGCTTCGGCTCGGTATGCCGCATTGACGAACTACGGCGCATCGGCAACGGTTCCGATGAAGCGGAGAACGGCAGCGACGACGGTAGCGCGGAATAGGCTCGGAAAACGCTCGCATTTTTTCCTATATTCGCAGCACTAACCAGCAAGGGTGAACATGGAAATTTCTCAGCAAATGTGGTATTTCATCGTTTTGGGTATTGGGGCTATAGCCACCGCCATCGGAACGATCACACGGCGTAATCCCGTATCGGCAGCCATGAATCTGGTGGCCCATTTCTTTATGCTATCGGGATTATACCTTACCCTTCAGGCGCAGTTCGTTGCCGTTGTGCAGATCTTGGTTTATGCCGGTGCCATCATGGTACTGGTAGTATTCGTGATCATGCTTTTGAATATCGGTAAAGAGGAGCAAAGCAAAGACTCGGCCTCGCTGGTGAAGCTTGTGGGTACTGCGATGGCTCTCACCGTGGCCTTGGTAATTGCTCGTACCGTGTATTCGGGAGCAGGGACTCATGCACCGGCCGGATTGTCGCCAAACGCTGCTGTGCTGGGCACTACAGAGAACATCGGAACGGTATTGTTTGGTCAGTATCTTCTGCCCTTCGAAGTAATTTCATTACTGCTCCTGGCCGCGTTGGTTGGAGCGGTAATTCTGGCAAAGAGAAAGATTGAATAAAAGAGTAAGGGCCTAAGATCAGGTGATGGGAGCGTTCAGGCCTATGCTGAAATGCTCGTCCCCTTGAAACTCGAACTCTTGAATAACGAACCCCTGAATACTGAAAACGTGTTCCCCTTTTGAGGGAACATTCATCTTAGGAAGGTATGAATATGAACATGAATATGAGCGTTGTAACCATCGAATGGTACTTGATGTTGTCGGCGGTGCTGTTCACCATTGGTGTAATCGGCGTGGCCACACGGCGCAATGCAATCATCATCTTCATGTCCATCGAGCTCATGCTCAATGCCGTGAACCTTTCGTTTGTTTCGTTTGCTCAATACCTGGGTGATACGTCCGGACAGATTTTCGTTTTCTTTGTAATGGCCGTTGCAGCAGCAGAGGCTGCAGTGGGACTGGCTATAGTGCTGGCGTTGTTCCGTAACAAGAAGACGGTGTACGTAGACGAGATCAGTGTAATGAAGTGGTAGAAGCAGTAGTTACTTCTTCACCACGCGGCCGGGATTGTCCTTGATGAACTGCTCCCACGAAGAGCTCTTCGAAGCAGATGCGGAATCAAAACGAAGTGCATGCGTTATAGCAACAGCCAACGCATCGGTAGCATCATAAAAGGACGGTGATTCCTTGATGCCCAGCATATTCATCACCATGAA
The DNA here is from genome assembly GCA_046052705.1 of Bacteroidota bacterium. Taxonomy (GTDB): domain Bacteria; phylum Bacteroidota; class Ignavibacteria; order Kapaibacteriales; family NICIL-2; genus JBBATK01. The sequence goes on from JBJOLU010000011.1 coordinate 3,037, forward strand.
TTGAACCTGTTCCTTTCCGGCTCGTCCCCTTCCCGTAACACATTGCTTCACTTGCAGAGCCGAGTATTCCGCCACCGGTATGGAATGCAAACCGGCCACCATCATTGCCACTCCTCTGGCCTGACTAAGCTTCAGTAAACTTTGAACATTCTTTGCGTAGAACACTTGTTCAAATGCGGCAACATCCGGTGATGTGCGCAGCAGCACCTGGGATAAACGCTCGTAAATCAACGCAAGGCGACGTGGTAGATCATCGTACCCGCGCTTGGCTTCCACCACCCCAAACTCTACCAGTTTGAGTTTTCGCGCCGATGTCAGTTCCACCACACCGTAGCCACATACTACCGAACCCGGATCTATACCTAGAATGCGCATGAGAACGAAAAGGATCAACTGATGATCAACAAAGGATCAACGGACTATCAACGTAAATTACGCCCGCAAATTACCGTGAACCTGATGACACACCGCGAATACTTTTATACTATAGACACCAGAGGCAACCTTATTCACGACGGCGCTATAATAGACGACCCCGTGTTTCTGGATTTCTTTTATCGCCGTCTGCAAAGCAACAACAGTGGTGCTCATGCGGACTACCTTTACTATTCCCCGTGCGGACCCGAATGGAACTATGTTGCTGAACAAGATACGCCCATTGTATTTCGCTCGTTGAATGACGGTTGCTTGGGCTATGGCGGAACGCTCACCCTTCCTTTTGCGGCATCCAACCTGCGCTTCGGTGCAAACGGCGTGCTGTATCATACTGCCCCCGTGGGCACATGGGGCAGGCTTCACGCAAACGTTACGCTGGAGCTCAGCAAGCATATAGAGCCCTGGGGCCCATGGTATGCCTATATCCATCCCGATAGCGGGCACTACGATGTGATACCCCCGCTGGATGGCGACGCTCGCTACAAACTACTCTCGCCTCTCGCCGGCAACGCATGCGCCGGTTGCGGACAGGATAATCCGTTCAGCTTGCGCTTGAGTTTTCTCTTCGATACGGAGCAGCGCAGCGCCCATACATGGCTGCGGCCTTCGGTGCAGCTTATGGGATCGTTGAATGTGATGCACGGCGGATTCGTGGCGCTACTCATGGACGAAACCATGGGCAAGGTTCTTCGTGGTTGTGAAGTAAAAGCACCAACGGCGCAACTCAATGTTCGCTACCGCAAACCGGTTCCCATTGGCGAGCTGTTGCATGTGCAAGCGTCCTTAGTAAGAGCAGATGGACGCAAACATTTTCTGCATGCCACCGTTACTCGCGCAAACAACAACGAAGCTATTCTGGCAGAGTGCGAAGCGTTGTTCATTCGCATTGCCTGATCTCCGGAACAATGTTAGCACCGCGTTGATCGTCCATGTGCATTGAATACTGTACTGCCATGGATCCTAAACGCTTCGCTTGGTTTATCATCACCTCCTCCTTGCTCATGGTGGCAATAGACGTATACGTTCTTGCCGCATGGAATCGCTTTGCAAAAAAACGTCATTGGCGGCCGGCCACACGTTTTGTGCCATGGGCGCTGTGTGTTGTCATGGCTGTTGTGGCACCAACTATTTCGTTTGTGCGCAGTAACTATGCCCGCTTGGATGATATGTCGTACGCATTGTTCCTGGCTACATCGATATGGTACCTGCCAAAGGTGCCCATCATGATTGTTCTGCTCGTTAAAGATGTGTATCGAGGAATTCGTGCGCTGATACTTGGTATTGCGCGGCGCTTGCGCCCTGCGGAGGATTCAGTGCCCGGCCCGGCCACAACCGATGGCAATCGCCGAGCGGTACTGCAAGCCACTGCATGGAGCATAGCAACGGTTCCCTTTGTGATAGTAGCGCGCGGTATCGACAACACCGACAACATCACGGTGATGCGCGAAACATTGGAACTGCCTAAAATGGGCAATGGCTTCGACGGCATTACCATTGCGCAGATCTCGGACATTCATGCGGGATCGTGGCGCGATGGCAAACCCCTGGAGGAAACACGCAGACTTCTTGCCGCCGAGAAGCCCGATATACTGCTGATCACCGGAGACTTTGTGAATTTTCATCCGGAGGAATTGAAAAACATTCGCTCCGAACTTGAGCGTTTCCGCGCACCAATGGGTGTGTTCGCATCCTTGGGAAATCACGACCACTACATGAATGCACGCGATCATGCGCTGTTGCAATCGGTGGTGCGCAACTGCGGCATACATTTATTGGTAAACGAGAATCATGTATTTGAGCAAGGCGGAGATCGCTTGCAACTTGCTGCCATCGACAACACCGGTCTTGGTCAGGACTTTGGCGATTTGCCCCGAGCCCTTGTGGGTACTCGCCGGGAGGACCCCACTATCTTACTTGCTCACGACCCAACCTTTTGGGACAAGGAAGTGTTGAAGCGCCACGAAATCGAACTCACACTCAGCGGTCACACGCACGGCGGTCAGGTGGGCGTGAATGTTTTGGGCCGGGAATTCAGCGTAGCGCAGATGGTGTACAAACGATGGGCAGGATTATATACCGAGGGAGACAGCAAACTCTACGTGAACCGCGGATTGGGTACTATAGGGCCACCTATGCGTATTGGTGTGCCTCCGGAGATTACCATACTTACTCTGAAGAAACGACAACCGCTGCTGGGTTAACCAATAGCAAGCGGAGGTACTGCGCGCTGCACCACGCAGTGGCCGCGAATCCACGTTTGAGCCACGTGATTCACACCAAAGTGATACACGATGTCTGCAATGTTGTGAGTGTTCAGCACCACAAAGTCTGCCTGCTTCCCTATTTCCAAACTTCCAACTTTGTCGCTAAGGCCCAGAGCAAATGCGCCGTTCAATGTTGCGGCATTCATGCATTGCTCTACACTCATGCGCATGTTCGCGCATGCAAGAGACATCATTCCCTGCATATTCTCTGAGTAACAACTTCCCGGGTTGCAGTCGGTGGCCAAGGCCACTATTGCTCCCGCATCCATTAGCTTTGTGGCAGGCGCATAGGGCAAGCGAAGCGTGTACGCAGTGCCGGGAAGCACGGTGGCTACTGTTTGCGATGCTGCTAATGCTTGTATGCCCGTTTCCGAAACAAAGAGCAAGTGATCGGCAGAGAGACTACCGCATTCCACCGCAAGCTCGGCTGCACCAAAGGTGCTGAGCTCATCGGCATGAACCTTTGTTCGCATACCATGACTGCGCGCAGCATTCAGAATGCGTCGTGATTGCTCTACGGTGAAATATCCTGTATCGCAAAACACGTCGCATATATCCGCCAATTGCTCAGACACTACCGCGGGTATCATGCTATTGCAAACCACATCCACATACGAATCGGCATTGTGCACGTACTCCGGCGGCACATCGTGGGCACCAAGAAAGGTAGCCACAATGGTAAGCGGGAGCTCTTGGCGAATGCGCTTTATGGCTCGCAGCATCTTCAGCTCACCTTCGGTATCCAAGGCATAGCCGCTTTTTATTTCCAGTGTGGTGGTACCATGCTCCATAGCCGACCGCGCCAGCTTCACGCCCTGCTCATACAGATCTTCTTCCGACGCAGAACGAACCGCACGCATGGTGGATAAAATTCCGCCGCCCTCGGATGCTATTTGTTGATACGACACACCGCGCAAGCGCCGTGCGAACTCGTCGGAACGGTTGCCGGCGAACACCACATGGGTGTGCGAATCCACAAAACCCGGCATAACAACGCGCCCGGCACAATCCACTACGGTGTCGGCGGCAGAGACCATCTCGGCGTGGCGCTCGTTGGGACCAATCCATACAATGGATTCATCGAAGAGCATCGCTGCGTCCGATACAACACTAATGTCCTGCATGGCAGATCCGCGCTTGTGCAGAGAGCCATCGTTGCTCACGCATACTAAACTGCCGATATTGGTGAGCAGCGTTTTCACAGCCACGAATCCTGTCCGCGCTCCTTCATGAGCGCTACTGCCTTCTTTACTTCCTGCACACGATCCTTGGGCACAACCACAATGGAATCGTCCGTTGCTACTACCACCACATTCTCCATTCCGATCACACTGATCATCATGGCATTGGCGCTGCTGTAGTTTGCAATGATCGACTCTTTGGTATCCACTACCGTCGATAATCCTACGCACACGTTATGGCCTGCATCGGGCGTGTTGGTTCTCTCCAGCGAGTCCCACGATCCAACGTCGTCCCACGGAAAACGGGATGGAAGCACCACGACGTTGGGCGCAACCTCCATGAGTGCGTAATCGATAGAGATGTCCGGCAGCGAAGCAAAAAGATCGTTGATCTCATCATATGGTCCGGATGCAGCTGTATGCACGCAACTTGCAATGTCTATTGCCATTGATTCGAGTTGATTTCCAATTTCCGGCGCGTGTTTCTTCATGCCGTTGATAAAGGTGTCGCAGCGATAAAAGAACATACCGCTGTTCCATACAAACGAGCCATCGCTCAAGAACTTCTCGGCTGTTTGGCGATCGGGCTTTTCGCGAAAGCTCTTTACGCGGCATATATCATTCTCGAGCTTTTCGCCGGTTTCAATGTATCCGTATCCGGTTTCGGGACGGCTTGGCGCTATTCCCAGAGTGACAATCTCAGCGTGATGCTCAGCATACTCCATAGCCTGTTGTACTTGCGAGCGAAATACGTCGATGTGGTCGATGTATTGATCGGCGGTAACTACGGCCACGGAAATCTCCTTTGCATCACCATACTTTGCGCACAGTACCGATGCCGCCAAAGCCAGGCAGGGAGCGGTGTTCCGCTTGTGCGGCTCGGCGATAATATTCTCCGGCGGCACAGCCGTCACCACCGCACGTATGTGCGGCAATAGCACTGCACTCGTGATGATGTAAATATCCTTGACATCCACCACCGGTGCAATGCGTTCTATAGATTCCTCGATCATCGTTTTGTGCGGATGAACCAGAGGCAGAAGTTGTTTGGGTCGGGTACGACGACTAAGCGGATAGAAGCGCTCGCCGCTTCCGCCGGCCATAATTACTGCAGTACGTTTCATGAATGAGATAGTGGGAATGATGGATCGAAGGAGAGTGCTTGCCGCGCCAAGAGTTCCTCGGCGATTTGCACGGCATTCGTTGCTGCACCTTTGCGAAGATTATCGGCCACCAACCACAGATTGGCTCCGTTCTCCAGTGAATCATCTATGCGAATGCGGCCCACAAATACATCGTCGCGATTCGTGGCTGCAAGCGGTGTAGGATAGCCGGCATTGGCAGGATCGTCGATCACACATATTCCGGGTGAATGCTCAAGCACCGCACGCACATCTGCCAAGCTGCATGGATTTTCGAATTCAATATTTACGGATTCTCCGTGCCCGCCCAGCACCGGCGCGCGAACGCAGGTAACAGACATTGGCAATCCGGGTATATTCATAATCTTCCGCGTCTCGAACATCATCTTGCGTTCTTCTTCGCTGGCACTGCCCTGTTCGCTTATGGAATGAAACACCAGATTATACGCCACCGGATGCGGCGAAATTCTCGCCTCGGGAATGCGGTCGTGAATCTCTTCGTTCAATTGATGTATGCCTTTTTGTCCTGCGCCTGTTACCGACTGGTAGGTAGACACCACCACTCGCCGAATCCCGAATGCGCGGTGCAACGGTTGCAGCGCCACCACAAGCTCGATGGTTGAACAGTTAGGATTAGCAATTACTCCATGATGCTCTGTCAAGGCATCGGCGTTCACTTCAGGCACCACCAGTGGCACATCCGGATGCATTCGCCAGGCAGAGGAGTTGTCTATTAGAACGCAAAACGCAGCACGTGCAAACTGTGCGAACTGTATACTCACCGCGCTACCGGCCGAGAACAATGCAATATCAACTTCATCGAACGAACGCTTTGTTACTTCCTCTACGCGAATACTCTTGCCCCGGAATTCTTGTTCTGTGCCCGCACTGCGGCCCGAAGAAAAAAGACGCAGCGTATCGCAGGGGAAATCACGCTCCTCCAGCACACGCAGCATGGTGCGGCCTACTAAGCCGGTGGATCCTACTATAGCAAGAGAACAACCCATGAATGCGCAAATCGGAAGTGTGAAGTACTTCGTGCAATATACGTGCAGGCCAAAAACGCTTCCACAAAAAAACCCGTACCACAGACGCAAGAATGAGATGCAGTTTTTTTCAACTCATTGGAATCATATCTGATGTTGAGAACAACACTGGTTAGCCGGCGTTTAATCAAAGTAGCCGGTACAAATTCCTACTGCAACACGAGGCCTCGACGCTTCAAGAATGCGTCTACACGGGGTTCCAAAGGGAACATAGCCAGGGCGCAAATAGCACCGGCAATTGCATCCACTGCGTAATGATATCGCAGGTAAATCGTGGCTACGATCAGACTACATCCTACAATGGTAAAGAACCATTTGCCGCGGGAGCGGAACTTCCACGCAAGGATGATGTTCACTAGAGTCATCATGGTGTGCCCGCTGGGCATGCAATCCCTATTGACAATGGCTGCCGGGTTCACCGATCCCGGCACAATTCCGCCGCCGATATTCACTTGCTCACGCAACACGCCCGCAAACCATACTCCCGGAAGTTCGGAATTGATGGACGAGAAATCGTGAAGAGAAAATCGCGGACCAACAGCCGGAAAAGCAAAGTATGCTACATACGAAACAAAAAAGGCAAACACCATGAGTCTGCTGAATTCCTCGAACTCGCGATAGCGGCCGTCTCGGTACAGGAAAATTGCGTGAATGCAGGGCAAAAAGAAAAACGCCACGTAACACCACTGCAAATACTCTGTAAGTACCGGATGACTAAACTGCCCTACCCACTCGGTAGGATTTGCGCCAAACAGCATGCGGTCCAATGCCGCTAAGGAGGAGTCGTACAAAGTGGTACGCACATGCGGCAAAATGTGGAAGGTTTGCAGATACATCGGATACACAAAGGGTATCACATAAAAGCGCCGCAACGTGTGCCAGCTTTCCGACTCAGCTTTGCTTACCAGCAGTATGATGCCAACTGTGACTGCAAGAAAAGAGACGTTCTCGCCAAGTACTAGCCAACGCGTGGGGATGGAGCTCCAAAAAACAAGCGTGATGGCAGTGTACAAAACGATAATGGCAATGAAGTACCAGTCCATGGAATACATGGTGGATCGTGCAAGGTTCCAATTCTCGCGCAACTGCTTCATGTGGTAGCCGACTGAATGTCTCGTAACAATTGATCGAAATCGTGCAGAGTTAACTCCTCCGCACGCTTGTCTAAAAATGGTGTGTCTACACTGCGTATATCCACTCCATACTTTGTTTGCGCATAGCCGCTTAGAGCATTGCGAAGCGTTTTCCTTCGCTGTGCAAAAGCACTGCGAATAATACCGCGGATGTCTTTCACAGACGCAGTAATAGGAGCTTGATTGCGAAACTCAAACCGCACCACAGCAGAGGTTACCCCCGGAACGGGGAAAAACGATCCCGGCTTCACATCGAAGAGAATCTTCACGTGCGCCGCCATCGCGGCTGCAAGGGTAAGCACGCCGTAATCTTTGGTTCGTGGTTGAGCTACCAATCTCTTGGCTACCTCGCGCTGCATCATAAGCACGCAAGACCGAAGATGCTCGGCCTGATCGAACACCAGAAACAATATTTCCGATGAGATAGCGTAGGGAATATTGCCAATCACCGACATTCCAACGGGGCACTCGCTCTGCATGCTTGCAAAATTCGTTTCCAATATGTCGCCCTCTTGAATGCGGAATCGATCGCCTGTGCGAGCGGCATATTCACGATTCAAGAACTCCACTGCGCGAGCATCTTTCTCGATGCACACCAAACGGGTATCCTGATCAACCAGGTGCTTGGTTAGAGCTCCGGTACCGGGACCGATTTCCACCACGCACTCACCCGGCAACGGCTGCAACGCATCCGCTATGCGTTTGGCCACTGCACCATCGGTCAGAAAGTTCTGCGACAGCGACTTCTTAGGGCGTACATCGCGATGTTGTCGCATTGATTAGGCGGTAATGGAATGAAAAATGTGGCGCAGTTGTGCAGCGGTGTCGGTTAACGACTCAGATACAACCTTTGTTTCGGAAAGCAAGGGCATGAAGTTGGTATCGCCATTCCAGCGTGGTAAGATATGCATATGCACATGGTCGGGAACACCGGCTCCGGCTACTCGCCCAAGGTTGGCACCGATATTAAAGCCGTGAGGATTGAACATCTGCGTCAACGCTTTGTGGCACAGCTGCAGCACCATCATGATCTCGGTGGCAACCTCCGGCTTCAACGCGGAAAAGTCTCCGATGTGTTCGTTGGGCACAACCATCAAGTGACCGGCGTTGTACGGAAAGAGATTCATAATCACAAAGCACCACGTTGCCCTGTACACCACCAGCTCCGTGGACTGCTCGTCCGGGTTTTGCGCAGTGGCATCGCAAAGAAAACAGGAGTGCTTTTCCGGTTTGGTGCTAAAGGAACTGATATACTGCGAGCGCCAAGGCGACCAAAGATGTTCCATGTGTTCGATACTCCCGGACAAAAAAAATGCGCTCGCACACTAGGCACGAGCGCATGATTTCATTCACAAAAAATTAGAGCGCAAAGCGTGCTTCAATTGCTGCTTGCAACGCATTGATCTTCCACGAATCCGTTGTGGTCATGTTTGTCAGGCCTACATTGTAATGCAGCGACGGGATCAATGTGAGTTTGCGCAGAATGATTTCGTACTGTACTCCAAACTTCAATGCAAAGCGGAAAGCCGATGCATTCTTGATGTCTTCATCACGAATGATTGCCGTACGATCAAAGTTTTCATAACGAAGCGGCTTGTTTGCAACGGTATCAGCTACACGAATAAAACGTGCATTTACCGGCTGAACCAATTCAAACTTCTGCACAGCCTGCTGTGTCATGGCAAAGCCCGGAGAAATACCTGCTGTCAGACCCAAAGGAGTAGCACCAAGATTGAAGCGATACATAATATCAAGATCAATGGTGGTATACTTGATTTCGGCAACGTGTTGCGTGGTCGTGAAAATCACGGTATCACGGTTGTTTGCCGCATCACGCACCAGCGAGGGCAAACGATCGCCGTACTGAGTGAAGCTGGAGGGAAGGTTATCATAGATAACGCGGGTAACGATAGAAGACTTCGAAGTTTTGGGATCTCCAAGCAGATATTCGAAAGCCCAACCGAAAAACAGTCCGTTTCCGGAACCATCGGTAAAGGTAGGACAGTTAACATCGTTGCTGAACGAAGGGAAACCACCGGAGTTCATAACTCTGTTGTAGCCCACAATAGGACCCATGTAAATACGCGGCGGTGCTTTACCTGCCGAAAGCGGGCTTACATCTTCCTCATCCTGGGCAAAGGCGTTTTGAGACGTCCAGCTCAAGGCGAGCAGTACAACACACAACAGACGAAACTTCATATTGTCCCCTACTTAAAAAACATGATAGGAATTTGATACTCAATGTCCCTCGATCGCAACTCGATGCGGTGATAACCGCCGGTAAGTGAGTGCGTGTCTAAAATAAGAGAATTGAGTCCCTTCCGCAAAAACAATTTTTCCGCAATCATAAATTTCCTGCCGAGCACATCCACCGCCTGAACGCTAACTAAAACTTCGTTCATTTTCGACTCTACCTCCATGTGCAGCACATCGCCCGCCGGCACCGGATACACCGAACGCACCACTACGTCTGCAAGCGAGAATCTACGCACGTCTTCGGCACACACCGGCCCTACAATTAATGTGGTTGTATCGCTCGATATAGCGTAGCAATCGCCGCCGTACACTGAACTCATCACCGTCGAAAAATTCTGCTGAGATAACATGGCCAAACATAGCACTTCCAGGCGCCAGTCTTCCGTTTGATCCACCCACAACGGCTGCAAAGACTCCACAAGTATCTCGTTACCGATTTGCTGTACCCGTACAGGCACACTTCGAGTGGATTGCACGCGTGTGAGCTGCAAGTTTCCCTGCAACACTACCAACATGGATTGCGGGATCGTTGATCGGAACTTAAAGACCTCTGCCATTGCAACCGGTTTTTCCCAACGGCCGCTGAAGCCAAGCGTAACAGTATCATTTGGTGCAGCAGAAATCGGACCCTGAAGAGCAATACGCGAAACTGATTGCACGAATTGAACAAGCTGTGTGGTGTCTATGGTCCAAGTACCTGCACGCACAGTACATCGAATTGAACCCGTTTGCAAGGGCGGAGGCAATACCCACGTTAGTGTTTCGCTTTGCCCGGGTTTAAGAACCCGCGGAACCGGCAGCACAATGAGCGTATCGCTTGAAATACTCGTGCGAATTCGCGCATCGGTAACGGTGATGGGCAGAGTATCGGAGTTTACAAGAGTCACCGAGTAGCGCAGCGTATCGCACACATAGCGCTGCGGCTGCGCAGACAAGCGCATGAGCGGCCGCCGGGCGCGCGGTTTGGTAGTATCGGTGGTGGTGGTATCGTCCACGGTGGTATCCCGCGCCCATCCACGAACCTCGATCACGCTTTCCTTGCGGAAGTACGCTCGGTCTGCATCGTGGCGAACCACAAGATTCATTACATGCAGTCCGGGCCTCTTGGGAGCGAAGGTTATGGAAATAGATGCGCTGTCGCCGGAGGCCACTTGCTTGTATGCCCTATCCGCAGAGAACACGCTGAACGACGCCGCGTCCGCGCCTTGCACAAAAATGGTATCAATCGTGAGCGTTTCGTTCCCCAAAGAGAGCACGCACACGGACTTCTTCTGCTGTGTGGCTCCAACCGCAATAGTGTCGAACACCACATTGCGTACGGCAATCTCCGGCACGGTACCGCGGCCGGTGAGCGGCACGGCAACCTTGGGGTACTTTGCTGCCGAGGACCCCGTACCCGAGAAATTCAGATCTGATGCAAATGAGCCCGGAGCAAGCGGATAAAATCGAATAGGAAGAGCGAACGTGTCTTTGGGCTGAATGGTTATCACGCGTCCCGGCGGAAGTGAGTGCAGGAACTCTGCGGTGTTACCGGTTTGATTGTCGTACTTCAGAGTTATAGGTGCATTGCCATTGTTGCGGAGCACCAACGAGGAGTCTATAAATGTTGCTATGCGCCGCGCGCCCATATCAAATCCATTGGCAATAAGAATAGGCGTTACTCCCCTGCCGTGTACCTCGCCCTGAACATCCAACCCAAGAGAGTTCTCGAACATCATGATGCGCTTGAGATCGAAGGTGTCGGTGGGGCTGAAACAAACACGCAGAAAAAGTGAATCGCCCGGGGCCAAAAGCTTGGGCAACACGGTAGATGCATTCATACTAAACACCGCCGTAGGAAAACTCAGGTAGGCATTGGTAATAGTCGCAGCGCGGGTTCCGTTATTCACCACCTTCATAGCAAGGCACGCAGTATCACCCACAAGCACCGATCCGAAGTCTATATCTTCTACCCGAAGCGCAGATGTGGGCGTAGTAGCTCGCACCGGAACACGAATACTCAAGCCGCAGCCGATGTCGAAGATCACTGTATCATTGATCTTTAATCCACTTTGGCCACGTGGCAGAAAACACAGCGAGAAGTCAAATCCATTTTTATTCGGCACGCGAGCCGGAAAGCTCACCGGGCTTTTGAGCACCAGCTCCTTGGTTCCCGAAGCCAATCGAACCGAATACAGCATCAGAGTATCTGCTGACGTAGGATTCTGTATGAACAAGCGCTGGCACAGCGAATCATTCTCGCTTTTCATGCTGAATACTATAGAGCTTGTTTGCGTGAACCGAGGAGCGCGGTAATAACTGCGAAACAATCGCCCGTTTCCTGCTTTGTCTCGGGTGATGACAAATATCTGAGCATCCTTATACGGATCCGTAGGGCGAGCAGTAAAGGTTACGGTATTCACATCTCCCGGCGGCCGCACTGCGTCGAAGGTATAGTTCTTTGTGCTGTCTGCGTCGATGGCAACAAACGAGATTCCGGTACTCATGGAGTTCACCGTTTCGCGAACCGTACCCGTCACTACTCCGCATGACACAGCCGATGTAAACTGCGGCGCAATGGTATCACTCTTTCCCGTTACCGTAGCAAAGCCCAGGGTGTGTGCATAGGAATCCGTGTAGCCCATACCGTATAAGGTACCGGAGAAGAAACCGGTGTCGCAACTTATCTCGTGTTTACCCGGAGTGATAGGAATAACCGCCCAGAAATATGGCGAAGAACGAAACTTCGCCGTGAGAATTTCGGGAGCAATGTTCCGGCTGATATTCACGCCGTCCAGTTTCAACGATGTACGAGCAAGGGAGTCGCACATCACGTTCAAGAAATGCTTTTGATACTGCGTTGCAAATGCCGGTTCGCCAAGGTTAAACGGCGCTTGAAATACACTGCGCGTGATGTACTTATCTGTGGGTGCAATGATAGTGAGCGAAGGATCGTACCCTGCAGATCCGCCTACCGAACCGGTAAGCATGTATTGACCCACAGCCACAGGCCTGTCTGCTCGAATCCATGTAGGCGAGTTAACTCCGGATATGGTTTGCACATCGCCGGCATTCGTCAAGGTGTAGTTTAAATCCTGCCGCTCGGTATACACGGAAATGCGTGTATTCGGTTGTGTTGCAACAATGCGAAGTATATCACCTACCGGCACTC
>JBJOLU010000012.1:0-15350 GCA_046052705.1 Bacteroidota bacterium
CCACAATCCTGCATCCGGCACCATCCTCCTCCCGGTTTCTTCGTGGCCCACCGGCATCTACGCCGTGCACCTACGCACTGACAGCTCCTCGCTCACCACCCGCATTCTTGTAGTGCGGTAATGCGAGGGTGTTAATAAGAAGAGTTTAAAACGCTCACCTCCCGCGAGGTCCTCGAGCGCATTGTCGTTGCGCGGCCCCCTCCCGCGAGGTCTTCGAGCCCTTCGACTCCGCTCAGGGACCACGAAGTCGAGAAGTCCCGACGAGTCGGGAGGCGAAAAGGGCTGGAGACTCAACACCAAAACAACGTCATCGCACGAGGCCTGGAATCTCAACACCCCCGCGCTCTGCGCTCCATCTTCACTAGGAAAACACAAAACGCATTTATAAATAATTCCCGAAACCCTCACCCTGCTCTCTCCCGGAGGGAGAGGGACTCTTGTATGGTCAATAACGCGGGGACCTACCCCTTCATCTTCTCATACATGGCAATCCACGTGCTCACCGAAACGCGTCGCGTCAATTCGCCGATGAGTGCCAGCGGCAGCTCGGTGCCGTGCTTGAAGCGTACGCAGCTTTTGCCCATATCCAACTTGCGTGCGGAGTGCTTTGGATACTCGGCAATAAACCAGTCGTAGAGAGGCGTGTCCGCATAGAGCGCCATGTTGTACAGCGCGATAAAATTCTTTTGCGAGGCAATGCTCATGAATGGCAAGGGCAAGGATGTATCGCAGTGATAGCCGGCAGGATAGATACTCTTCGGTACCACGTATCCTATCATGCCGTAGCTGATGCACTCCTCGAAACCTTCGGGAAGATGTTCACAAATAACAGCGCGAAGCTGTTGCAGAGCGTCGCGTCGATCCTGTGGCAACGATTGCAGATATTCTTCTACGGTGGTCGGCTTCATAATGCAGTATTATGATATCACATGTATCAGTATCCATGCGCACACACCCAGTGTGCCTGCGGCCCAGAGCAACACCAGCATGCAGCCCTTCGAGGTTTTGTTGTACACACGATTATACGCCGCTTTCTTGGGATTGGTAAGCCAGCCCGCACCACGCGGGGCTTTCAAGCCCATAGAATGGCGCACAAATCTCTTTACCGAGGTTCGCGCGGCGATGCGCTTTTTAATACTTGGTACCCGAAAACCAAACTTCATACTTACTCTCCCAGAGTGTGACGCAATGCTTCGTGCACGCTATCCCACAGCAAAATACGATGTTCAAGTGCGCGCACCGCTGCTTCTTCCGCTTCTGCAATGCGTACTGCATCGCCATCAAAAAGATTCGCGCACATAGCCAGGGCTAAATGCGAGTGATGATCGCCATCTACTTCTATATGTCTCTCCAGATAATATTTAAACGCTTGAATGCGCTCGGGAAAGGACACGTGCAAATCGTTGACCATGGAAATAAACATAGAGGGAATTAAATCCTCGCGGCCAAAGGTAAATACCGATGCCTGCACGTGAGCTTTGCCCGAAGATATATCGCTGAAGGTGTTGCGAACGAATTGGCGAGCGGCAGGCGGTGTGTGCGCTTCTTCAAAGGCTTTTTCCATATCCTGTGTTTGCTGCAACGCCGCGCAGAACGTGCGTATGGAATGCGTGTCGGCGCCGCATTGCTCCATTGCCTGAAGATAGAGTTCGAAGTGACTCATACGTGTGCCATGCTCGTCCACATCGCACTCCTCGCCCAACACTATTTCGTTGATGAATTGCCGTGTGTCTCCGGTGCCGACGGGAAACCACGGTACGCTTGTACAGGTAAGGGTGTTCTGCAGGGTTTTGAGCAGAGACATAAAGTCCCACACGGCATACACGTGCTGTTCCATAAACACCCGAACATCTTCCAAACTGCGGATGTTGCTGTATACCGGGTGATTGATGATGCGACTGCGAAGGGGTTCAATGCGATGGCGAAGAGAATCGAGAGTATTCATGATTGTTCGTCGATGGTTATTGGTGGCCTGTGCACGCTTCCGAGCACTATACTGTGCGCGAAGTGACGAACAATGCGTATGGATCGTGTGAGTCTTGCCTCGGGAAACAGACGGTGGTGCGGAGGGTTAAGCGCAGAGCTAGAGCGTCGGGGCTAGTGTGCAAGCGCTTTTAACTCGTACCCCAACCTACGCTCGCACAGCTACGTCCTGCGCGTAGCACACGGCGCCGCGGGCATCGCAGAACTGGGCGTGAATGCGTGTGTCGGTAAAGGCAAGGGCTACAAAGCCGCCGTCGGTAGCGGCGTAGCGGGTGTACTCACCAAAAGCGGTATCGCGAGCACCGCCACCAGCGCCGCTGGTGATACAGGCAAAGGTGTCTTCCGGACGTTTGATGTATTGAATATCGTGGTCGTGACCATTAAGATACAGGTGCACGCCATGCTTGTCCAGCAAGGGCTTCACGAGGGAGAGCATGAAGGCTTGGTCGCCGTAGGCACCATGGGAGCGAATCATGTGATGACCCACCACCACGCGCCAGGTAGCACTGCCGGCAGCCAGTTGCTTGTCCAGCCACGCACACTGCAACTCCCTCTCTTTGCTTGTGCCCTTGAGCAGTGCTTGAGTATCAAGCACAAACAGCTCCACCGAGATTGGCGATAGCTTGGAGTGGTCTGACTTCAAGGTCTTCACCACAGAGTAATAACGCGACGGCATAATCCAGTCGGCATCCTTCGAGCTATACTCCACCTGTGCTTCGGGATTGTCTCCGTAATCGTGATTGCCCAGCGCTACGTACCACGGCAAGCGAAGCGAGGCCGTGTTATAGATATTCTTCCACTTGGTACGGAATTGATTGTCTGCCGCCGAGCTTACACCAATGGGATAAAAATTATCTCCGGTACTGATGATCCAATTCGGTTGTTCCGCCTCCGCGTAGCGAGCCATGCCGGCGGCAACGGTACGCTGCAGACCCGAGCCGGCGCCCCAATCACCCAGCACCAAACAGCGCAGCGAGTGCGTGTTTGCAAACCGCTCCACCGTAAAGGGCGGCAGGGGGCGTTTGTTGGCCACGGTATGTCCGCTTACGCCAAGCATCAAACCCTTGCGCATCACCTCTGCAGCAGCGCGCGAGTATGCACCGGCCACTGCTATGCTCGAGCCCAGAAGACCAACGATGAATGAGCGGCGTGAAGGATGAGTTTTCATATCAATTACATGTTTGCTCGGAGGTATTATCAGATGCTCTCTCGGACTCTTACTCGGATACTCTCTCGGACTCTTACTCGGAAGCTTACTCGGAAGCTTCTACTCCTGCTTACAGCTTTACGGAGAGTGTCATGCCATCGCCCAGTGGTACCAGCGACGACTGCACGCGCTGGTCGCTTGTAACCTTATTGTTATATGCTTGCAAAGCGCGAACATTCCGGGGTTCGAACTCCGTCTCGGGATTGGCAATCTCGCCCCAGGCCAGAGTATTATCGGCGCAGATCACACCACCTTGGCGCACGAGCGCAAGAGAGGCATCGTAATACGCAGCATAGTTCGGCTTGTCGGCATCGATAAACACAAAGTCCAGATTGGCCGGTAGCACATTGCTCGCAAGCGTGGCAAGTGCGGGCCCCGAGTGCACGATAATCTTATGCTCCAGACCGGCTTTGATAGCCATGCGGCGAATAAAATCGCAATAGTCTTCGTTCAGCTCACAGCAGTGCACCCGGCCATGGTCCGGCAGCGCCCGCGCCATGATGATAGCCGAATAGCCGGCCAGTGAACCTATCTCCAATATCTCTTGTGCGCTTATAGACTTCAGCAACACTTGCAGAAAAGCACCTTGGGTGGCGCTGATATTGATTGCGGGAATGTCGCACTCCAGAGCTTTCTCACGAAGCTCGCGCAGGAACTCGTCCTCCGCATTGAAATGCCGAGAAAGATAGTCTGCAATAGCAGGCGTAACCTGTGTGATATCCGTTGCCATGGGTGTAGAGTGTAATGAGTGAGCGCGGTGAAAATACGAGATGAGGCAGAGATGATGATGCAGAGATAATGCACAGCCCAGCACGTGGCGGTTCCGAGGCAGCGCAAAAGTGACGAAGCGTCCCACGCCACGCTGCGCATACACAATCAAGGCGGTAAAGAGTCTATTTTCGCGACGCAATACGCTTTGGCAGACAAGCCATGTCGGCACACGAACAGACACCAACAAGAAAACGTCTTGAGCCGCATACTCATATTAGAAGATGAATCCACCATTGCCAACGAAATGGCAAACTACCTGCGTGCCAAGGGTTTGGAGTGCGATGTGGCCTTCGACGGCGAGATGTTTCTTAAGTACTACGAACGTAGCGCCTACGACATCTACTTACTGGACATCAACGTACCAAAGATCAACGGCTTGGATATATGCGCCACCATTCGTGAACGCGACACGGAAACACCCATTATTATGCTCACCGCCTTCGGCGAAATCGAAGACAAAAAGCAAGCATTCGGGAACGGCGCAGACGACTACATGGTGAAGCCTTTTCTTCTTGAGGAGTTGTTTATACGCATACAGGCGTTACTGCGGCGCAGGACCGTGCCCGGAACCCCGCATACAGTACTCACTGTGGGAGATCTAATACTTGATATCGATGCTAAAACCGTTCATAGAGCGGGCGTAGAGATCACTCTAACCCCAAAGGAGTACAAGCTTCTCACAATCCTTGCTCAAGCCTCGGGGCGCGTACTATCCAAACAGCAAATAGCCGATAGCTTGTGGGACTATCACGTGGAAACAAACGAGAATACTATAGAGGTCTATATCAACTTTTTACGCAATAAAATCGATCGTCCCTTTTCATCCAAACTCATCCACACGAAGATTGGATTTGGATACTACCTTAAAGAGCAGGCATGACCATTAAAAGCCGCATATCGCTGTCCATAAGTATCTTCTTTTCCATCTTGCTTGGAGTACTAAGCTTTTTTATTATCTATAATTACTCGGAGTACAGGCGCGAAGAGTTTAAGGACCGCTTGCGTGAGAGGGCATATACGGGCATACGCATGATGCTCGACATGAAAAAAGTTGATAATTCTCTCTTGGCCCTTGTAGACAGTACCTCCGGTGGTTCCCTTCACAACGAAAGTTTGTTGATTTTCGACAGCAATGCAAAGCTCTGCTATAGCAGTGTGCGCGATGCAGCCGTGGAGTGGTCTGCCGAGGACATTAAGAAACTGCGTGCGAGTGCCACCCTGTTCAAAGAAGAAGGCGACAGCGAAGTGTATGGTATGTTCTATTCCGGTTCGCAGCGGCAGTACTATGTAATCGTTTCGGCGCACGATGTTTTCGGCAAACGTAAGCTGGAATATCTGCTTGTTCTGGTTATTACATCGTATGTGATATTTATCATCGCCACGTGGATATTTACATTCACACTGGTAAAACAGCAACTAAAGCCACTTGATAATCTTTATGGCAGAATGAACGCCATAAATGATTTAAATATTTATCAATCTCAACCGGTGGGAGTGGTGTCAGACAACGAAGTAGATTTGTTGGGCGAGGAATTTAACTTGATGATGAATCGCATAGCAGAGGTCTATCATCAGCAAAAGGATTTCACCGCGCATGCCTCGCACGAACTACGTACACCGCTGCTTCGACTCTCCGCAAAGCTGGAAAACCGGATGCTCACGGCGCCACCAACCGAGGACGCCTTTCTTCGTGGAATGCTGCAGGATATTACTCACATCAATGAGCTAATCGAAGCGTTACTTCTGCTTACCTCTGCGGGCAGAGAAAACGCTGCCCCGCCAAACCAGATACGTATCGACGAGATACTGTTTCATGCCTTGGAAACTGTTTCCAAGCAGTTTCCGGATGTGCGAGTGGAGCTTACAGTGGACGAAAAAATTATGCAAAGCGAAGAACACCTTACTGTTCGGGCCCAGCGGGCGTGGCTTGAAATCGCTTTTGCTAATCTTCTTCGCAACGCGTATCTGTACGGAGAAGACAAGACCATTGGTGTGATGTTCGGCATCAACGACCGCGGCACATTCATCGAGATTACCAATAACGGACCGCTTCTGTCGCTGCTTGAACAACAAAACCTGTTTCAGCCGTTCATGAGGGGAGCCAATGCCATGCATACCAAGGGCTTAGGTATAGGGCTCACTATTGTGCAAAGAGTTTTACGCGCTTCAGGTTTCCACATTAGCTACAGCTCGTCAACAAATGTTAACAGTTTTCGCGTACAAATGTAGCGTTTTAAGCCCGTATTAAGGCTTTTCTTAAGTTCATCTAAAGGCCTTCGGAATAATTTCGCAGCGAGTATCACACACGTGGTTTACCGGTGAAATTATTTCGTTTCATACTACACTCTGCCTGTCTCTGTTTTTGCATCGCGGTGCCGGCTGTTGCCGATACACCTCTTACCTTGCAAGAATGCGAGCAGCGTTTCGTTCAGAGCAATCTTCTGTTGCTTGCAGAGAAATATTCGGTGGCCGGTGGCAAAGCGCTGGCAATACAGGCATCCATCTGGGATTTGCCTCAACTCTCGTTTGACGTAAACGCCTATAATCCTTCCACTCAAAAACTCATAAACGTTGGCCCGCAGGGACAAACAAGTGCCGCTGTCCAGCAGCTACTGTATTTGGGTGGCAAAAAATCCAAAGAGTACGACCTGGCAATGAGCGATGTATCGGTGCGAGAAGCTCGCTTCGAGCAACTGCTACGTGATCTTCGCTATAAGCTTCGCGTAACATTCTACAACGCATACTTTTTAAACAAGAAGATCAACTTCCTCGTACAGCGAGTGCAGCAGGTAGACAGTTTGGCCGCTGCATATTCAGCACAAACCGACGCAGGTAATATCTCACTACGGGAAAGTGTACGTCTGCAGGCATTGGCTCTGTCTATTCGTAATGATCTGTTAAGCCAGCGGGATGCGTACAGAGATGTGCAAAACGACCTGCGCACGTTGATCCAGGCCGATGATGCGGTTGTCCCCGTGCTAAGCGAAGACTACGTGAATCGTCGAGTGGACACAACGAAAAGCACCGACGCCCCTGCACTACTTCAGAAACTATACTCCGGCAACGCCGAAATAATTGTTCTACAGCGTCAATTGCAAAGCGATTCGCTGAATCTTACATGGCAAAGAAGTCTTGCTGTTCCGGATCTTACCGTGGGCGCCAGTTATGATCAGCGTGGAGGGGCTTTTAATAACCAGATCAACGTGGGTGTTTCCCTTCCCTTGCCACTTTGGAATAAAAACCGCGGCAATATCGAACTAGCAGGCGCAAACATTTCTCAAACTACGGCGCTGTTAGAGTCCAAAAAAGCAGAGCTTAAAAACCAACTGCGCGGCGCGCTCGCGCTATACGAATCGCAAACAATCTCGTACGCGGCGGGCAAGCGCTTACATAGAGATTTGGATACCGTGTTTCGCGGAGTGCTGGAGAATTTTGCCCGACGAAACCTCTCGCTGATCGACTTCACGGATTTTATCGAGAGCTATGTGCAGAGCGTGATAAGTATCGAAGAAGCAAAAACAAAACTGCTCACAACAGAAGAAACTATTAACTATCTAACCGGCGAAGATGTATTCTAAGCACACTACACTCTATCTGTTCCTGTGCGTTGTGTTATCACCAATGTTCCTTCAGTGCAGTAAACAGCAGGAGCAGGGAACGAAGGAACATGGCTTTGTAATGAGCCCGACGATGCTGAAAACCACCCAAACGGCCGACGCCCGGCCGGAGCCCGTAGCCCGTGAATACACCTTCTTCGGGAAAATCATGGCAGACAACAACCGGATGGTGGAGGTGTTTCCTGTTGTGGGCGGTAATGTAACTCATGTGTATGTGGAATTAGGAGACTACGTACACAAAGGCGACCTTTTGGCTACCATTCGCAGCACCGAAGTAGCGGGTTTCGAAAAAGACTTGGATGACGCACAAGCCGATTTGCTGGTTGCCAAAAACAGAGCCAAGGTTGCTAAGGAGCTATACGAAGGAAAAATAAATACCGAACGGGAAGTGATCGAAGCGGCGAGCGAGGTTGAAAAAGCTCAAACTCAATTAAATAGAATTCAAGCTACATTTAATATTTATAATATTAAGCGCGGAGCTATCTACGAAGTGCGCTCACCGCTTTCGGGCTTCATCATTCAAAAATCCATCAACGAGGGCATGCTGCTGCGCAGCGACAAAACCGACAATATCTTCGACATCGCACAAATCGATGATGTGTGGGCTATAGCAAACGTGAGTGAAAGCGATATAAGTAAGGTGAATCTGGGGGTGGAAGCGAAGGTAACGGCACTTAGTTATCCCGATACTGCCTTTTACGGACAAGTAGATAAAATCTTTAATGTCATAGATCCGGAAACCAAGGCCATGAAAGCGCGCGTGAAACTGGCTAACAGATCTTTTCTGCTCAAGCCGGATATGCGAACATCCATAACCCTCAAACAGGTATCAAGCGAGCGCATGCTGGCCATACCGGCACAGGCGGTGATCTTCGACAAGGGCGGGTATTACGTGATGGTGTACAAGAGCCCCACGCAGATCGAAACAAGATCCATTCAGGTTTACGCCCAAACATCGGAACGGTGCTATGTGCAGAGCGGTTTGCAAGAAGGCGAGAAGGTCCTCACCACTAATCAACTTTTGGTATACGACGCGTTAAACGACTAAGATGAACAGATTCATACAGAACATCATCGCATTTTCTCTGAAGAACAAAGGATTTACGTTCTTCTGGGTGGGCATACTCTGCATTTCAGGAATCATTGCCTTCCTGAACATGCCTATCGAGGCATTTCCCGATGTAACAAACACGCAGATAATCATCGTAACCGAATGGTCGGGAAGAAGTGCGGAAGAGATTGAGCGCTTCGTGACCACGCCCATCGAGATTTCCATGAACTCGGTGCAAAAGAAGACGAGCGTTCGCAGTATCACTATGTTCGGACTGTCCGTGATCAAAGTGATCTTCGAAGACAACGTCGAGGACTTCTTTGCACGCCAACAGGTGAACAATCTGATCCGTAACGTGAACCTTCCCGACGGAGTTGTACCGGACATTCAGCCGCCGTATGGTCCCACAGGCGAGATTTTCCGATATGTGTTGCGAAGCAAAAACCGCGACTCCCGAGACTTGCTGACTATACAGAACTGGGTGATCGACCGCAATCTTCGGTCCGTGCCCGGAGTGGCGGACCTTGTAGCATTCGGCGGCAGAGAAAAGACCTACGAGGTAAGTGTCGATCCCAACAAGCTTGCCAAGTATGATGTTACCCCTTTAGAAGTGTTCGACGCCGTGAGTAAGAGTAACCTGAACGTGGGTGGCGACGTTATAGAGAAAAATCAACAAGCGTACGTGGTGCGGGGCGTGGGCTTGCTGAATTCCATGACAGACATCGGGAATATTATCGTTAAGGAAGCAGCCGAAAACCCCGTACTGGTAAAAAACCTCGCCGACGTGCACGTCGGTTCCATGCCGCGCGTGGGACAAGCCGGACTAGACGAAAACGACGACGTTGTGGAAGGGATTGTGGTAATGCGCAAGGGAGAAAATCCCAAGCAGGTGCTTGCAGCCGTGAAGAGCAAGATAGATGAGCTCAATAGCCGCATTCTGCCCGCGGACGTAAAGATGGAAACCTTCTACGACCGTGACAATCTTATGAACTTCACCACCCACACGGTTCTGCACAACATGGTGGAAGGTATAGTGTTCGTTACTCTGGTTGTGTTCGTGTTTATGCTCGATTGGCGAAGCACCATTACTGTGTCTATCATCATACCCTTGTCTCTGCTCTTTGCCTTTTTATGCCTTCAGCTTAAAGGCACGGGCGCAAACTTGCTGTCGCTGGGCGCAGTAGACTTCGGTATAATCATCGATGGTGCGGTGGTGATGGTAGAGGGCGTGTATGTTGCACTGGACCACCTTGCTAAGAAAAGAGGGATGGAAGTATTTAACGGCCTTGCCAAAGGTGGGTTAATCAAACGCACAGGCGGCACACTTGGTAAGTCGATATTCTTCTCTAAGCTTATCATCATCACGGCACTGCTGCCAATTTTCGCATTCCAAAAAGTGGAAGGAAAAATGTTCTCGCCACTGGCTTATACTTTGGGCTTGGCGCTGCTCGGTGCACTGATTTTCACCCTTACTCTTGTTCCCGTACTCTCTCATATTCTTCTCAATAAAAATGTTGCCGAGAAGCACAACCGCTTCGTGGAGTTTTGGAACAACAGCGTGCTTCGCGGAATACACTGGACCTTTCGCCACAAGAAGCTGACTCTGGCTTTGACTCTTGGTTCATTGGTGCTTACCATTTTTTCTACCGCATTTATGGGCACGGAGTTTCTGCCGCAATTAAACGAGGGCGCGCTGTGGGTAGAAGCTAAATATCCTATGAGTCAAGGTCTCACAGAAACTGTAGCTCAAACTGCTTTACTGCGTAGGGAACTGAACAAGTTTCCCGAAGTAAACGGCGTGCTAAGCCAAGCAGGCCGTAGCAACGATGGCACCGATCCCAGTGGTTTCTACTATGTGCAGATGCAAGTAAACCTGAAGCCCAAAGAGGAATGGACTCGCAAAATCAGCATGGACGACTTGGTCCGCGAAATGAACGATAGTCTATGCAGGTATCAAGGCATTGGATATAATTATTCGCAACCCATTATCGACAATGTGGCCGAAAGTGTTGCAGGTATCAATGCGTCCAATGCAGTTAAAATATATGGCAACGATCTTGCTACTCTGGATAAAATTGCCGGCAGTGTGATTGAACAGATACGAAATGTGCCGGGAATCAAAGACGTAGGCATACTTCGAAATGTAGGGCAGCCCGAAGTGAGTGTGGTGCTCGACCGCGAAAAGATGGCTGCCTATGGCGTGCAGCTCGCCGATGCTCAAGCAGTACTCGAAATGGCTTTCGGCGGAAAAACCGCAACCGAGAAGTACGAGGAAGACAAGAAATTTGATGTGAGAATTCGGTACAATAAAGATTACCGAAAAAGCGAGGAAGATCTGTCGAATCTTCAGGTACCAACGATGAATGGGGCAAAGATTCCCATGAAGGAAATTGCTACCATAGGAAAGCAGATAGGTCCGGCATTTATTTACCGAGACAACACCAAACGTTTTATCGGTGTAAAATTCTCTGTTCGCGACCGAGACCTGGGCAGCACCATCGCGGAGGCGCAGCGAAACGTAGAGAAGAATATCACGCTTCCGGACGGATATTCCATTGGGTGGACCGGCGAATTTGAGAACCAGATTCGAGCGTCCGGCACACTGGCTCGCATGATACCAATAAGTTTGATCGGCATCTTCGTGTTGCTGTTCATCATGTTTGGAAACATAAAGGATTCACTGATCACCCTTACCAACGTACCCTTCGCCGTGATTGGCGGTATAATGGCTCTACACCTCACAGGTATCAACTTCGGAATATCAGCCGGCGTTGGTTTTATCGCACTCTTGGGTATCTGTATTCAAAATGGTGTGATTCTGATTTCGGAGTTTCATAGCAACCTTCGAAACAAGCTCACGCTGGAGGAGTCCATCATGGAGGGAATACTTGTACGTACACGACCTGTAGTCATGACAGCGCTCATGGCTTCCATAGGTCTGATGCCCGCGGCTCTAAGTACCGGAATCGGTTCGGAAAGTCAGAAGCCGCTCGCAGTGGTAATTATCGGAGGTCTGGTTACAGCTACTTTCCTTACACTGCTGGTGTTCCCCATTATCTTCTGGGTGTTTCACCGCACAAAGCATGGCGTTATTGAATAAGGCTGTGCTGACCAACGGAGTGTAGCGATACGCGGCTTCAGCTTACTGTAAGCATCAGATAGCCTTGTACGGGTTTATCAATGCTCCGCAGAAGCGTAATCCGCTATTACTATTCCACGTGGGAAGTGAGCTTGCTCTCTTCTACTTGCGCACCACCTTAAGCACCCACCACGGAGTAGTGCGAGATACGCCGGCGATTACGCCCACGCCGTCGCCCTTCATGGTGTATTCGGGGTTCACGCCAAACGAACCAAAAATGGAAACACCCCCGGTGTTCTCCAGGCTCCTGAAGAATCTATGGTACTTGGCATCCAGCGCGTAAAACTTCGTGGACATATACACCACGCTGTCTGATATCAACAGAAGAGAAAAATCGTAGGCGCGCATCACCACACCCGAGTCGGTTTGTTTGCCCGGCATGAGATTTCTAAACCATGGCAACCCCCGGCTAAAGGTCGGCCTGCCCGGAAACGAACCCGTGTCGGGCTTAGCAAATGCATAGCGCTCGTCGGCTGCGGCATAGGCTACGTCGGCATTGGGCTTAAAGTACGCACCGTCTTCGCGCAGGGAATCCACAACGGGAATATCCGGCATGAAGGTGCTGCCCTCTAGCTTCTTTCCCTGCCATTCCACACTCAGAGAATACGCAGCGTCCGCTACCCAAGTCGGCACCGATGCTCTGTACTGTTTGCGTGCCGAATCGTAGCCCACACGAATACGTTCGGAAGGCGTTTGCAGCCACACGGTGGCGTCTTTAATTAAAGCCGCATCCCGGTTGTAGCTGATATTCACCGGAAGAGTCTTGGATACATCCACTGTAACGTTCGAACTATCCCCATACAGAAAGCAGCTTACCACCAACTGCTCGCTAAAGGGAATGTCCGGCGTGATCACCGTTTGTGTACACGAAGCAAGGACGCTAAGAGCGGCGGCGATAATTATTACGAATGAACCAGGTACAAAGCAGTTCAAGTGGCGAGAGTTTATGTTCTTGAATATCATATCAATACGGAGGAATTTTCGGGAAGTAGTTGAGTATATGTTTTTATGTATTCGGCAGAATTAAAACGAGAAATTCCACGCGATGCTGGGAATAATGGGGAACAAGGTCAACTGCTTCAGAACCCACTTCGACGTTTTAGTTGCCGGATCATAATCTTGCTCAAAGTATTGAGCAAAGGGGTTTAAGCGGTTGTATGCATTATACACGCTAAGGTTAATTACAGACTCCAGCCCAAACACCGTTGTCTTGAATCCAAGATTTATATCCAAGCGGTGATAGGCCGGAAGGCGATACCCGTTTCTGTCGGTAAATGTTTGCTCCACGGCGGGCTCGCTATTGCCGGGGTCTACCCCGCCAAACGAGAACTGACCTGTGGGCATCGTGTAGGCAAAACCTGTACCGTACACCCACGACACTCCCAAATCGATACTCTTGGACAGCTTGTAACTAAGTGTAATCGATGCATCGTGCCGCCGATCGTAGCGAGCAAAAAACTCTTTGCCTTTATTCAGCTCGGCAAAGGTGCGAGTGGTCCACGATAGCGTGTAGCCTATCCATCCGGTTAGGTCGCCCAAGCGCTTGTTCAGGAAAAACTCAACACCATAGGCGCGGCCGTCCCCACGAGTGAACTGCGACTCTAGCGGCGCACCGAACAGCGTAAAGCTGGCGGTATCCTTGTATTCGTAAAGGTTTCGCATATCCTTGTAGTAGCCCTCCACTTGCACCACGTACTCTTTCTCGTTGCCCAATCCCAATTCCCAGCCAAGTATATACTGCTCCGAGCGCTCCGGGCGAATGGTCTTGGTGGACGGAAACCAGAGATCGGTGGGTAGGTTGATATCGTTGCGCACTATAAGGTGCAGAAACTGATGTGCCACCGCGTACGACGACGTAATCTTCAACGAGGGCGTTAGCTCGTAGGCCAGCTGCAGTCTGGGCTCCAGAGCAAACATATCGGCATTGGGAAAGTAATATCCGCGAAGTCCCGCATTTGCAGACAATCCCTTGCTAATAGTCCACTCGTCCTGCACGTACAGTGCTGCATCCAGAGCAGGGGTACTGCTGGAGCGAATCACGAAGCCGGAGAAATCCAGACTGTCGGAAACATCGTTGGTAAAGTCGTGTGAAGTAAGCTCAAAGCCGGCTTTGATGGTATGGTCTTGAGAGAGATAATAGGTGGCGTCGCCTTTGGTTGTGATGTCGGCAATCTTCGACAGGGAATAAAACGCCAAGTAGTCGTTGGTGCGCAGGTCTGTTTTAAAATCGTATTTGGTGTAAATCACACTAAGGTTGGTAAATAATTCCGGCGATACAATATGCATCCATCGGGTATTGAAGGTGGCATTGCCCCAACCTATATCTAAATCAAAACCATCGTTTGGCGGGCCGTCCAGGACATCCCGCCCGAAAAATCCGCTGACGGTAAGGCGATCGTTCTCGCCGATCTTCCACGTAAGCTTTGCATTGGCATCATAGAAATAATACCCCGGCGTGGATGAGGCATCCGAGTTTGGCATCGCAATCTTTGAAACCAGGTCTAGATACATGCGCCGGCCGGAGAGCATAAAGGTAACGTCGTCGCCTATGGGTCCCTCCAGCAGTGCCTTTGCGGAGATAATACTCAACCCGCCCGCGCCGCGCACTCTCTCCGAGTTACCGTCTTTCATGGTCATGTCCAGCACCGACGACAATCGTCCGCCGTACTCAGCGGGGAAGCCGCCTTTAATTAAACGCACATCGCGCAACGCGTCGTTGTTGAAGGTACTCAAGAAACCACCCAAGTGCGATGGGTTGTACACCGTAATGCCATCCAAGAGAATGAGGTTCTGATCGGGCGATCCTCCGCGTATATATAATCCGCTTGATAATTCGCTGGGCGATTTAACACCCGGCAATAATTGCAGCACTCTAAACACGTCAGTCTCGCCAAGCATCGCCGGCATCGATTTAATAAAATCAGAATTCACCGACACCGCACTGATACTGGAGGTGGGCGAAACATCTTCCCGCGATGCCAGCACTACTACATCGCTTGTTACTACATCCACGGGCTTCATGGTAAGTGCCAGCTGTTTCATTGAGCGCACCTGCTGCTCGCTGATACGCATCTGCACCGGTGCATATCCTATGCTTCGAATCTTCAAAACATAGGCACGCACTTCCAGTTTGGGAATTGAGAAGAAGCCATAGGTATTGGTTAGGGCGCCTCGCACGCTCGGCGCATCCTCGCTCACACTAAGCGAAACCGTCGCGCGGATAATTACCTCGCCCGTCAGGGAATCACGAACACTACCCGAGAGCGTGGCCTCTGCTCCATCCGCAAAAAGCGTCGTAGAACTAAACACGGAAAAAAGCAAGCCAAGCACCGCCACAACCACCGCCCCAATCGCACGGCGGCAGCCTTGCGCCCACTGCGCACACAGAAAAGAAATCAACATCATGGTCCTCAAAGAGTTGCCTTAACGAATGCCCGAAGATAATACCCGCCGGCAACATTCAAACATGAGTGAAGGATTGGAAGCTCAACGATAGAGACGCCATCCCCGCGAGGTCTTCGAGCGAAGTCGAGAAGCAAGCGGGGTAGAACATCTGGAAGCTCAACGAAAGTGACGCTCTTT
>JBJOLU010000013.1:0-38026 GCA_046052705.1 Bacteroidota bacterium
TCGTCTTCAAAAGCGTAGATATACTCAACAGTCTTATCAAGAAACGCGCGATCGTGCGACACCACAAGCAGCACGCCTTTGAACGCCACAAGGTATTCCTCCAGGGCCGAGAGCGTGGCCAAATCGAAATCGTTTGTAGGCTCGTCCAGAAGCAGCACGTTGGGGTTTGCCATAAGCACCCGGCATAGCTCCAAGCGTCTGCGCTCACCACCGCTCAGTGTTTCCACTCTGGATCCATGCCGATGCGAGGGAAATCGAAAACGTTCCAGAAGTTCACGAGCCGATAGGTATTTCTCGCGGCCTACACCGCCGTCTATATACTCGGCTACGGCGCGCACAGCGCCTATCACTGTTTGCGTGGGCGGCAGGTGCGGAACTTCTTGCTTGAAGTATCCAATGGTCACGGTATCGCCTATACGCACCGATCCGGTGTCCGGCGGAATGAATCCGGCAAGCACATTCAGCAGCGTGGATTTGCCGGCACCGTTGGGTCCTATAAATCCAATCTTATCACCGGGTGCGGCCGAATATTCGAAGTCGCGAAACACAACCTTGTCTCGCATGGTCTTCGAAATATTATAGGCGTCGATAATTCGTCCGCCCAAGAACACCGATCCCACTTCCAGCTCAATGTCTCGCTGCTCGGGCTCGGCTTTCTCTACCTGCATCTTCTCTATCCAGTTGATGCGGCTTTGCTGCTTAGTTCGGCGGGCCTTGGCACCTTTTTGCAACCACGCTAATTCATGGCGCAGCTTGTTGCGCTCGTGGGCTTGGGTGGCGTCGTCGGCAGCAATCATTGCTTCCTTGCGCTCAAGATACTTCTCGAAGTTTCCGTCGAAGGAAAACAAACGTTTCTGATCGAGCTCCACAATTCTGGACGACACCGCGTCCAGGAAATATCTGTCGTGTGTCACCAGCAGTACACCTTTGGCGCTACGCTGAAGCTCGTCTTGCAGCCATTGCACGATACGTGCATCAAGGTGATTGGTGGGCTCGTCCAATATCAGAAGATCGGGCTGCGAAAGCAGTGCGCGCGCCAATGCCACGCGTTTACGCTGGCCACCGCTGAGCGTCATCACATCGGCATCCATTATGGTAACACCAAGAGAATGCAAGAAACCCAAGGCCGTGGAACGCAGATTCCATGCGGACTTTTCGTCGATCTGCAGTGTTACCGCATGCAGCTCTTCTTCCTCCGCATCGCTGCGCGAGGCCGCGTTGCACAATTCTTCGTGGCGGCACAGTATGCGATACTCCTCGGGCTTGCCGGACATTACGATATCCAGCACCGACATGTGTTTGTCGAAGGACGGAAGTTGATTCAGGAATTCGGTTCGAATGGCTTTGTTGAACGCAACCACTCCGGTGTCCGGCTCTTCTTTGCCGGCGATGATATGCAGCAAGGTGGATTTACCAATGCCGTTGCGACCAATCAGTCCCACGCGGTCGCCCTCTTCCATTCCAAAGGAAATACCTTCGAAGAGCAAAGTCTGCTCGAAGGATTTAGAAATGTTGCTGATCGAAAATAGATTCATACGCACGATGGGTGCTACCCAAGTACACCCTGCGATGTATCCACCACTGCTTGGTATGCCGCGAAATATTGATTGCGATTGTCCATCACGAAAGTAGAGGGGAATTCTTTTTCGTACATGGTGTTTGGGGATGTACCAGCAGCCACGAACACACTGCGAGCCGGGAGCTCCACTGTTTCGCCGGTGGCAACGGAACGGCCGTTCTCGTCGGTACGGTAGCGCTCGAACACCATGGCGCGAACAGCTTTGTGTTCGTCTAATCGTGCCTCCAGCGGATTCATGCACTCAAGAATATACACGCCTTCCTCTAGAGCTTTTTCTATCTCCTCGTGATTCAGCCTGTAGGCCGGAGAGTCTTGCATGCGCTTGCGATACGCCATGGTAACACCACCCCAGGACTGCAAGAGCGGAATAAAGTTCGGCTGCTCACCTGCCAGGTGCGCGCGCTCGCGCTCTGCCACAATTGCGCGGCCATGTTCGAAAAATTCTTGGGCCACTTGGCGCTCCTCGGCATCGAACATCGACCAAAACGTTTGTTCACCATGCTCGGCTACCAGCACCGATGCGCGCTGATAAAACTTCTGCACGTGCAGCGGATAGTATGCCATGGCCTCGGTGGTTGTATCAATGCCGGTTAAGCCGCCGCCGATCACCACTACAGGAAGACGCATTTGATAGTTGGCCATCGAGCTCAGCTTGGCAGCACCGGTAAGCTGCAGCGACATCAAGAAATCCGATGCTTTGCGAATACCGCGGCTAAGATTATTCTTCATAGGAATAATCGTGGGCTTACCTGCACCGGCAGCCAGGCCTATGTGATCAAAGCCCAGTTCCCATGCGTCTTCTATGGTAAGCGTACCGCCAAAGCGAACGCCATCGAGAATCTTGAATGTGCGCCGACGGCACAGCAAGGTGTGGAGCACCGTCAAAAAGTTTTTATCCCAACGAACAGTGATACCGTATTCGCTCACGCCGCCAAAACCTTCAAGCACTCGCTCGTCCAGCTCCTGCTCTATCTCGCGGTGATAATCGTACACCGGAGTGGCACTCACCATCCGCGATCCCACAAGAGTTTCGGGCAATGGCTCTACTTTCAATCCCTCCACAGCTACCACAGCAAAACCTTCGTTGAGCAGGTGATGAGCCAGCGTGTATCCGGCGGGGCCCAAGCCCACAACAAGTATCTTTTTACCATTGTATGGAAGCGCGTACGGGCGGCGCAGATTCAGCGGGTTCCACCGAGTAAGCAGCGCATAGATCTCGAATCCCCAGGGCAAATCCAATACATCCGTCAGTGCAGATGTCTCCGCAGCCGGAATATTCACCGGCTCCTGCTTTTGGAAAATGCAGCCCTTCATGCAGTCGTTACAGATACGATGTCCCGTGCCGGCGCACATGGGATTGTTGATCGTGATCATGGCAAGCGCGCCTACGGAATATCCGTCGCGCTTCAGTGCGTGCATTTCGCTAATGTGTTCGTCCAGCGGGCAACCTTGCAGAGCGATGCCCAAGGGATTTTTCTTCAGTGCGCCCGAGGCATCTTTAGAGCCCTTACTGCAGGAGTCTTTTTCGCGCTCGTGGCAGATCATGCAATAGTCCACTTCGTACATGATATTCCGAGCATCGAAGCGGCGATCGGTAAGCTTAAAGCCATCGCGGCGGCGATAGTGGTGCTCATCGCCCTTGATCAACTCGGGCAGATCCGTGCGCGGACGCTCTGCATGCACCAGATGATCGAAATCTATTTTCTTCGGTGTGCGAGAACTGATCCACGTTGCTAGAGTTTGCGGCTGAAGAATTTTGCGCAAGAAATAATAGTCTTCGAGGAGCTCCGAAACCTCTTTGGCTTTGTCGGCGGCGTGCAATTCACCCTGAAGTAATTGCTGTAGCTCCGCCGGAACAGACCCGTCGTTTACCTGACCCAAATGCCACACAAGAAGCGCCAGCGCCAGCTCTTCGTCATTCCAGGGCAGCGCCGGGGTGTTCATGCGAATGTTGCTATACGCCGCACTCAATTCGGTG
The DNA here is from genome assembly GCA_046052705.1 of Bacteroidota bacterium. Classification (GTDB taxonomy): domain Bacteria; phylum Bacteroidota; class Ignavibacteria; order Kapaibacteriales; family NICIL-2; genus JBBATK01. The sequence goes on from JBJOLU010000013.1 coordinate 3,558, forward strand.
AATCGCTCCTCGGAGGTGTCTGCCGGCTTGTCTTTTTTTCGAAGAATTGCTCGCTTAAGAAAATTGCTTTTGAATAGCGTAACTATGCGCTCGTTTACCAGTGATGCGCGCAGACTTTCCACAGAATCATTCACATGAAAAAGCTTTGCCACGAAAAGCTCGAGCACGCGGGCTGCGTGCAGAAGAATCTCCGATTGCGCCGGATAGGAAAGACCGGCAGCTGCACCCGTGCGCAGGCCATCGAAATGCGAGAATGCTTCGGGAAATTGCTCTTGGTAAAAAGCATCGAAGGCTGAATGGAGATCGCGAAGACGAAACGGATCATAGAGATCGTTAAAGCGAAAGCCGTCGATGCCAAGCTCGTCTAGTTGCGGCGCTGATGTCATGGGAACAACACTCCGGTGGCGGAAAAACATTACCTTCATTACGTTGGACCGCAAAGATACGGCAAGCGCCACGTGTGATTGTATTTGCGAGAATCAGAGCGCTTTGTATTGAACAGCCGTATTGGAAATCGCGTAGGGTTTCCGCAAGCGGTTTCAACTATTGTAATCCGAGGTACGATTGTTTACAGAATATGATCCACCATAAGCGACCCACACACAAACATCTAGTCTCTTGTAAAAACATTTTTCTTGAGTTCTATTCGCATCTTTTTCCGGTACGGGCAGAATCGCCAACTAATGGATCTCGATTGAATCACTGGACCCAAGTGGTACGTTTAAGGTAAAATGCTATAGTCCGCCCTCAGCACTACTAATTCACAGATATTCTTTGATGTCACGACTGGGCACAACAGCGTCGACATCTACCTTTGAAATGCCGAAATTCCGGCTATTTTTCATCGATTTCGCGTATATAACTCCGTTTTTTCGGCTGCTATTGCAGTATAACTAAGCTCTATCCTATCCTCTACCTTCTCTCATGCATATCACTCCACCATTCATAAGATTTCCACCGTCCCACCACTTTTTCCACAAAAAATACCGCGAAGGGTGTAGAACGAAGCCCTGTGCGTTGTATCTTTGTGGCCCTTGAACAAAAGATCAAGAAAAAGAGCAAGAAAAAATCAAACTATTTGTAAGGTGACTGTATGAAGCGTACGTATCAACCAAGCCGTCGGCGTCGTGCAAACAAGCATGGTTTCCGCGCCCGCATGGCAACGAAAAATGGCCGTCGCGTTCTTGCTGCCCGTCGTGCAAAAGGTCGTCACAAGTTGACGGTCAGCGACGAGCGTTAGTAACGCAATGGTATTGACTTATGATAAAGCGATAGCGTGGTGAATGTAACCGCACTATCGCTTTTGTGTTTCTACACCCCATGAACCAACTCCGGATCAACTCTCTTAAAGGAGAACACGCCTTCAACGATGTGTTCCGGTCGGGCCGTAAGGTTCGCGAACCACTGCTTCATTTGTATGTGCGCTTTGCTGAATCGAACGATGCGAACCCTGATGAGGTACGAGTGGGGATAGTGGTGCGAAAGAAACTTGTACGCCGCGCGGTAGACAGAGCTTTGTTCAAGCGTCGCATCCGGGCTGCATTTAGGTTGTGCGCTCGCGAGCACGCCGATCTGCTGCAAGGAGTTGCTTCGGTGGCTGTTGTTTGGCAAACTCCGTACAAGAGCTACCGCGCCGATGTTTCCTTTGCGCATGTGTATGCTGCAATCATTCACGCACTTGGCCGAATTCGAAAAAGCACGTCCGGGAGATGAAAACACTTTTACTGATCATCCTGCGTTTTTACAAACGCTACATCTCGCCGATGCTGGGTCAGAACTGCAGATTTTCTCCCACGTGTTCGGAGTATGCGATCATTGCTATTGATAGATACGGTGCATTGAAAGGCACTGGCCTGGCACTCAAGCGTATTGGCCGATGCCATCCGTTTCATCCCGGTGGCATCGACGAAGTTCCGTAGCTTGACTATGTTCTTTGCAGTTGTCGTAGTTTTTGTTTTTGAAGTTATTGTCGTCATCATCACCTTCTTTACCACGTTAGAGTTTTACGGACCTTTATGGACAGACAATCAATCATCGGTTTCGTTCTCATCGCCATCATCATCACTGTATGGATGGTATATAATTCATCGCACACAGTGCCCGTGCCGCCTGCTCCGGCAGCCGCCCGGCAAACAGCTCCGGATGCAGCTACAGCTCCGCCAAGCACTGCATCGTTGCAGAGTAGCGCGCCCGCTGTGGCGTCAGCGCCCGAGAAGCTGGTAAAAGTGGAAACGGATAAGTACACCGCATGGATAAGCTCTAAAGGCATGACCATCGCCCGCTTCGAGCTCAAGGGTTTTCAGTCTCACAGCAACACTCCCGTTCAATTGATCAAGCAGGGAGAGCATGCATTGGGCCTCACCTTTACCGGAAACCAAGGCAAGCCGGTGGACACTCGTAAACTGGACGCTACATTTATCGATCTTCCCTATGAACCGATTGTGCTTACGGGCACTGCCGCCAAAACTTTGCGAAGCCGCATGGACATTGGCAATGGCGCCTCTATTGAGCGCACACTCACCTTTACCGGCAATGTGTATCATATCGACGCAGGCTTTACCCTGACGAACATGGATAATGCTATGCCGTCCACGCAGCGCTGGTTCGATATATCGTGGGAGCGGGGATTGCAGTATCAGGAAGGAAACAGTGTAGAGGAATCCAACGGAGCCATTGCCTATGCATCCATGAATGGATCGCTGGAGGAACTTGATGCGCCCAAATACAACGAGCCGGTGTCGTCACACCAGTCCGGAAAAGTTGATTTCATCGGAACCAAGACCAAGTACTTTTCCGCCGCCTTGCTGAATCCTAACTCGAACGGTGAAGACACCTACTATCTGGACGGTGTGCGCTATGGCGCGCCGGACAATGGCGTTGTGGAAGAGTATTCCTTCTCCTTGCGTGTCCCCTACCGTGGCGGCGTGCAAAGCTCGCAATACAGGTTGTACCTTGGTCCGCTGGACTACGACATTGTAAAAGAGTATGGCATGGCTTCTACCGTGAACTTCGGCTGGAAGTGGTTAGTGCGCCCCATCGGCGAGTTTTTCATGCTTCCGGTATTCACAACCATCTACAAGTTTTTGCCAAACTTCGGCGTGGCCATCATTGTGTTCTCGCTGTTGATGAAGCTGCTGTTGTATCCGTTGTCGATGGGACAAATTCAGTCGGCGCAAAAGATGAAAGTACTGCAGCCGGAAGTAGAAAAGTTGCGCAAGAAATTCGCGGACGATCCCACCGGTATGCAGCAAGCGCAAATGAAACTCTTTGGCGAGTACGGCATCAATCCAATGGGCGGATGCTTGCCGCTGCTACTGCAGATGCCTATTCTCTATGCCTTGTATTCAGTGCTTACATCGAACATTCATATGCGGCATGCAATGTTTGTTCAAGGATGGATTCCCGATCTTTCGGTGCCCGATCACATTCTTACGCTGCCGTTCTCGGTGCTTGGTGTGCATGCACTATCCGGCATGGCACTTATTATGGGTATTACCATGTTTATTCAGCAACGAATGACGGTAACCGATCCCAGCCAACAAGCCATGGTGTACATGATGCCGGTGATGATGACCATGATGTTCTCGAATCTGCCTTCGGGATTAAATCTTTATTATCTCACCTTCAACTTCCTAGGCATTGCCCAGCAAGTGTACATGACCAAATTCTCGAAGAGTAAGATTACCCTGGAGGATTTGAAACGTATGCCAAAAAAGGAGTCGTGGCTACAGAAACGGCTGCAGATGGCGCAAGAGATGGCCGAGGCCCAAGGCCGGATGCCGCAGCAGCAAAAACGTGCACCGAAGCGCTCCAAGAAATAATACGGCATACAGCATGCGTTAGAGTTGGCCTCCTGGTGGCTTTATCGTATCCGCTTCTTTAGACCTTGCGCAAAGGCCTCCTGCATCTGGGAGGCCTTTGTTGTATATTGCCGCGTACCACGATGCTTTATCCTGCCATGGCTTCTTCGCGATTTCGGAATATCGAACTGCGCAAAAGCACTGCTTCTCAACTGGTGCTTTTCTTTGCCATTCTGGTAGCAGCTTCATTCCTGTTTCTTAAAGGTGCGGTGATGCCGCTTGCGGATTCTGTGTTCCGCAATTCCTTCAAAGCCGAACTATTCACCAGCGGCGAGAACCTGAATGAGTGGACCAATTGGAAGGTAGTTGTAGAGCCGGGCAAATCCTCTCGCGCCAACACCTATGGCGAAGAGAACGAAACCAAGGTGTATTACTTCGATCCTGTGCTTGCTACGTTGCCGTTGGTATTCGGTGCGGGTGCATTCATTGCCGTGATTGCCTGCGCTATAGTGGCACCGGGATTAGGACTCATTCGCCAAAAAATTGAGCGAGAGATTATTAATGCACTTCATCACTATGCGCGCATCGAGTATGCGGAGCATACCGACGAAGATCTACTGGAACTTTCGGAGACCATTGCCAAAGCCGACGTTCATCGCCTTCATGAACTTGAAGATCATTGGCACACCTCGGTAGCAGACCTGGAAACATTGCAGCGTGCCGTGCTGTGGCGCCGACGCTCGCTGTTCGGACGCCTTGTGCATCTTCCGGATGCGTTGTCGTTATATATGCAGCAACACTTCACCATTCGGTACGAAAATTCCATGATGGGATTGATCTACATTGGTGCCGCTGTGTTGATTATTATCATCGGTTTGCGAGGCTTACAGTTTATACCCAAAGACTCTCCCTCGCTGGTGCTCTTTGCCATTAGTCTGGAGTTTATTCTGCTTATCGTGTATGCCTTCACGCTGATGTACACCAAAGCAGAAGACAAGACCGAATCGGCAGACATGGGTATGTCTGATATGCAAACCATGTTTGGCGCAACATCTTCGGGATCGTCCAGCCGTCAGGCAGAAAAACTGTTGCGCATGTTTGTGTCCGGTCCGCATTCGTAGGTAATGACGAGAAATCGCCGTCGTTCATTCTCACAATGGTATAGGCCAGTATGCCACATCAATCACACACACTTATAGCTCGTACAGCCGAAGCGGATTTTCTTCGATCGGCAAAAGAGAGTGCGCGCGCCGCACGCGGCCGTGTACTGGTGGTGAAGGGAGAGAGCGGATTCGGAAAATCCCTTCTTATGCAAACAGTTTGCGATGAGCTCGTAGCAGAGATGCAGGTACATGCAGTTCTTCTGGAATGCGAAGCTCCCATCGGCAAGCTTAGTGTGTCGTCTCTGCAAACCATGCAGCCCTTTGTGCGTGCGCTTGAAGCACTTGTGCGCCTGAACAGCAGTGCAGCCAAGAAGAGACTGGCAATGAACATCGGTCTTTCGGTGTTGGGCTTGATACCCTTTGCCGGCGCCATCTTCGACATGACCAAAGAAGTTATGCGAGACCTTCGGGAGTATCGCAAGGAGCAGGAGAAATCCGGTGCGAAGAGCGCGATAGACACCGTGATGAACGAACTCCTGCAATCGTTTGTAGCCATTGCCGCCGAGAAGCCTTTTGTGTTGTTCTTGGACGAAGCGCATCGCATGGATGCTGAGTCGTTCCGCTTTTTGTCGTTCTTGCAAAGCTCGCCTACGCCATTGCCCTTTAGTGTGGTGGTAGCTATTCAACAAGCCGAAGCCGAGAAAAACAACCCGGCATGTATGGCATGGCTGAACGGCATGAGCGCAGAGCAATGCATCACCCTTGGCGCTTTTGATGCCGATGCAGTGCGCGCGTGCGTGCGCTCGTACTTTCCGGGCAAGACATCACTTGCCGGTTTGGATGATTGGCTTCTGCGCCGCACAGCGGGCGTGCCCATAGCCGTATGCGAGTACCTGGAGTATTTCACGTTGCACTCTCCGTACAGAGACGACGGCAGCTTAGATACAGAGGTGCTGGCTTCGCAGGCAATTCCCGTATCGCTGCAAGCGTTGCTCTCGAGAAACATAGAAGGCCTTTCGGAGCAAGACGCAAATCTTCTGGCTATGTGCAGTGCGGAGGGTCGAGAGTTCAGTGTGTATGTGCTTGCACGACTGATGAACACCGATGTATTAAGCGCGCTTCGCGAGTTGAAGTCGTTGCAGTTTCGCACCGGTTTGATACGCAGCACGGGGCCACAGCCCCGGTACGGCATGAAGACTACCGTGTATGAGTTTTCGCAAGCGGTGCACCACACCTTGTTCTATGCCAAGCTAGAGCACGAGGAGCGTATAGAGCTACACGATCGCATCGCGCATATTCTGCGCGAGTGCTTTGATGCCGCCACAGACGAATTGCTACAACAACAATTAGCGCCCTACATTGCAGCGCACGCTCTAGAGGCAGGCGATGAAGACACTGCACGCGCAATGCTCATGGTTACCGCACAAGGCGCAGCAGATCTGGGCTACACGGGAGTGATCGACGAAGTAACTTCCGTGATTCGTGATTTCCGCGAAGCGCAAAGTGAGCAGGTGCTTCAGGAGCTGTCTACTCTTCGTGTGGACGCTGATGCAAGCGACAGCGACAATACAACTACGTTGCCCGGCAGCGGCACACGCGAGCTCGACGCCGCGTGCTACGCGGTGCGAGACAAAGCTCTGGATCTATTCCTTGGCGGTGATGCAGGCGGAGCAGCAGAGCTGTTGCAGAAATTCTGTGAGCAATGGGAAGGTTTACTTAGTGTTCGAGACTTCGTGCTCTTGTATGCAATGCGAGCGCGGTGCGAATCGGTAGCAGGCAGGCACGAGCTTGCTGCAGACCTGGTAAAGACAGCCCAAGAGATGGTACTCCGCGCGCCGAATGCGGATTCGCAGTGCATACTGGATAATGTGGCCGGGACTGTGGCCTATAGCCGGGGTAAATCTGCCGAGGGCATGTATCATTTGCAGCAAGCGGCTCGTGCTGCTGCATCCGCCGGCGACGATTGCCGGCTCCTTACGGTGACGAACATTGCGTTTGCGGTTCAATCCACAAATCAACGGCAGTACCGCATCTTCCATCGCATGGCGCATCAGTTGTGCAGTGCCTTGCACTATCATGAATTTCGCGCAGCTATACTGGAACATAGCGCGCGTTGATCCACACGCCACGAGGCCTTCTATCGCAATGCGTTCGCCTCGTGCTGCTATGCGATAGCAACGTGCTGTAAGTCGTTAGTACGGGATATGAATCTCTGCCCCGCCCACGGCGAATCGACCGCGGCCGCTACCGCCCTGCCTGTACACCTGAGTAATACACTGCATATCCAGCATCAGCACAATCTCCCGACGATTCGTTGCTTTCCATGCCATGACACGTGCGAACGACTCTACCGGTGATGAAGGAGGCTTTGCAGACACTATAGGAATGCGGGTGTATTTGTACGTAGGCTTCTCGGAAGTAAGTACGGTAAAAGCAACTTCTCCGTTGTACAACCACTGCCAACTTTGGCCATAAATAGGAAGTGAGTCTATACGTACCTGTATACTGCGCACATTCACTTCTCGGGCGTCGAACGGATCTTTCACCAACGGCGAAAGGGACATGTTCATGCTAAGCATTGGCACTGCACCGGTAGTATCCACAACAAACGAGGAGCTATCGGTGATTCCCAAGTACGGCGCGCGATTGCTGAACACCATGGGCACATATGCCGAGCCCACATCATCAAGCAAGAGCACCGATGTGTTTACCGAATCCTGAGTGACAATAGCCGGCTTGGGATGTACGGGCTTGCCATCAATAGGCCCGGTGATAGGATCTTTGAAGCACCCTATCATCACCAGAGCCGGTAATAGTACTGCTGCCCACAGCACTCGAATACTCTTGAGTGTTGTAGCAGATGTTGTATTCATTTTCAACTTCATCATTGCCGTTCAACGATTGCTCGTTGCCTTGTGTTAATATTCGTCGTGTGTATGCTTATCTCTACCCTCTCGCGTCTGCTTGCGCGTCTGCGATTACTGCCTAGAACTATTCTACAACTGATATCCAATGCCGTAGGTGATGCCCAGCTTTGGTGTGGTATATGATGTTCCCTGCACGTTATAGAACAAGCCCGTGGTCTCGAAGCCGAACATCATGCGAAGGTTTGTGGTGGGCGCGTAGGTAGTGCCAAACAAACCTTTGCCCAAAAATCCATAATTGGTGAAGCCGCCATTGAATTGAAAGAAGGGCTGCCAGCCGTGTTCGCGCAGCGAAGGGAATGGGTACAACTGCGCCTGAGCCGAGCCCCACAATAAGTTCTGGGTAGATTCATAGCGCATCAAATTTCCGTCGGAGATTCCTCGGAACGACATCGCAAAGGGCTCGCGGCCAATCTCGACGCCGGCGCCAAACCAATCGTTGAAGGTATAAAAAACACTCAGTGCCAGATTATTCAAGCCACCATCGTTTGCTGCAGCTGCGGCAACATCAACAGTTGATGCAGCGCTGATCGACCGCAGCGAAGCAGAAAAGGTGCGGGCAAAAGAGCGCGGCATAAAAGTTTTTCCCGGCAGCTCGCGCGTACCATTTACCACTTCGGGCAAGGGAGTTGATTCCGGCTCACTGCGCCGTATGGTAATTGAAGCCGGCCGAGTTTGCGAAACACCGGACTCCAGCACTTCGGGAGCTACAGCAAGCGAAGACTGCGATGCAGTTGATTGCTTTGCTGCCTCGGGCAAAGAGTTCGCCGTGGTGCCTGAAGCTGCCGAGGAATGATGATCTGCAACATCATGATTAGCAAGAGGAGAAGCAACCGTGGAAGCAACCGTGGAAGCAACAGGAGCAACAACGGCAGGAGTAAGACGGTCAGCTGCCACCGGCACACGCTCCACTACTCTTTGCGTTTTTACCACTACTACCGTGTCGTGAACAATCACTGCATTTGCTGCTACCGATGCACCGGGCACTTCTATGGATGCAGCGGTTTGCGCAGTTGCGGGCACGCTGCTCTGCGCAGCGCCCGGCGATACCGCGTACCAAGTTACCGCACCACCTACCGCAGCGGCGGCCAGCGGAGCCCAAATCTTCGACCACAATGCAGAGAGCCAGCCCTCGCTGACAAGCAACGACGTAGACATTCCCAAAGCACCAAACACGGCGGCGGTAGATGCTATAGGAGGAACGATTGCCGCACGATCGCGCTTCACTGCGCGTTGCATGGCAAGCAGGTCCCGCATCTCCGAACGAAGCTCGGTGCTGGAATTCAGCTCTGCAAACAGCGTGGGTTCAAGGTTCGCGTCCAGCTCCCCTTCCACGAACGAGTGCAATAACTCTGATGATGTTATATCCGAATGTTCCATTGTTCACCTGTACGGTGGTAGTTCAAACTCAAACTGTCCCGTTGCACGGGATGTAGTAACCGACTATGCACCTAACTGTTCAGATCCTGGAGATACGGTGCAAGTAACTCCCGAATTTTTTGCTTGGCTCGGAACGAACGGATCTTTGCCGTCGCTTCCGTACAGCCCACAATCTCTCCTATCTCCGCGTACGACAACCCGTCGTATTCGCGAAGCACAAAAACATCTTTGTATTCAAATGATAACTGCTCAATTGCTTTATCGATGAGCGAGAGCAACTCTTGCTTCTCGCCATCGTTAGAACCATGCGCACCGTGAAAATCTTCCAACTCCACAAAGCGCTGGCTTCCGTAATCGCGTTTGGCATTCAAGCACAGGTTTCGAGCAATGCGCAGGATGTAAGCCGCCACATTTGTCATGTCGCGTTCTTGCTGCGCGCTTTTGTAAAAGCGAATGAAGGTGTCTTGAAAAACATCCTGAGCCAGATCTACATCGTTCAGCACCTTTTTGCAATAGGCAAAAATGCGCGGCGATAAGCGCGTGTACAGTTCCTTGAAGGCTGCCTCGCTTAGACGGCGATCGCTGTCTGCTCCAATACGAATAAAGGAGAAGAGCTCGATCTCGGAGTATGTTTCCATTCCGTTCATTTCGAAGCAAACTACAGGATTGTGGCTAATAATGGCCGACCCGCTGCGAACCCGGTCCGTATACGGTCCCCACTGCGGTTAATACAACGGTCCGTACCATCTAGGCTACATCAATAACCCCCAAAGCTCGAATAGGTAACATTGCATCGGAAAAGACACCAAAACACTCTATTCCGTGTTGTGTACTTACATCGTTGTTAAACTTCTTCACACCCTGCATCGTCTACGCTATATTGTACAGCTACATTGTGATTGTCATTTCATTGTGCATTCACCATTCAGGTATTGTGTGATTCATGCAATGGTTTGAGTTTGCGCAGACTTCGTGGCTTCTCTTCTCCGGAAAAAACAGAAACAACAATAGTATAGTTTCATTATTTGTTCTCTCTCATGAACTCTTTTCGTCTCCTTTTTGTCACCTGTTGTGTGACGCTTGCGTTGGCGTGCTCCCTGGCCGTTACCGCTCAATCACAGATCGACATGCCGGATGGTGAAGCCGTGCTTGCGGTCAATGTTATTACCGAAGCAACGCCGGCGCAGTATGTGCGTCTTGCGGCTACTCGTGGCCGTGTGTACGCGTCACGGTGGAGCTCCGGTATTTGGACGAAGAACGCAATGATCTTCGAAGTTCCCTATAGCCGTCGCATCGTTGATGCTGCGTTGAAAACCGGTGAGACCGGATCAATGCGCAGTTACGCTGTGTTGCTTGACAATGGCGATGTCAGTGTCCTACGTTTTGATGTCAACACGCTGCTTCCCGATAAGACTATTCAGAATATCGCTTCGCCCTTTGTTCCTCAGGGTGGCGGCTTTAATCAACAGACATACAAGAAAATCCTTTTCGCAGGCGGACTCAAGCTCCACTTCGGAAATGTTGTCTATGCTAATCCTCTTGATGGTTCGCCCTACACGCTGGACTCCGCCGGTCAGGGTCGCACCAATATCCAGGACATTGCTGTTGACATGCAAGGCAATCTGTTTGCCGCATCAACGCGCGGCATTGTGACATGGAACAACTCCGCATCAAAGTGGCAACGCGTTAGCGGATTTGACTCAACACTTAGTCCTACTGCACTCTTTATTGCCCGTGACGGCCGCATGTTTGCCTCCGTTGCCAACAAGGGTGTGTATTCTTCCATAAACAACGGCTCCTCCTGGGCATTGGACACCGCGGGCTCCGGCAACATTGCCTTCGCTCGTTATGGCGATGATGCTTCGAACAATATGTATGCAGTAGTCAATACCACGAACACCACCTCTGCGTTGTATCGCAAGATGGGTGCAGGTATGGGATGGTCGCGCATTGATTCAAGCTTGACCTTGACTGTTGGCGGCATTGTACGCATTAATGATCTTGCAGGAGATGCATCTCTGGAGCTGGGAACAACGGTTGGTGTTATGTCGTCCACAAAGAATGGCGACGACTGGTCGAACAATACCTTTGGTATTGCTGCAGAGGATATATACGGTTTGCAATTTTTCCCGGGCAACGTTACTGTAGTAAGTACGTCGCTAGGAATGTTCAAGAAAACGGCTACGTGGTCTCGTACCTTTCCCTCTACAGGTTTTAACGGCACGCGTCCTTTGCAACGCAGCGCCAACACGCTGTCGTTCCAACTTGCAGGCACCGGCCAAGGTACTACCGCTCAACAAGGTCTTATCTACACCAGTACGGACCAGGGTTCCACGTGGACTCTCGATACTACCGGACTCTCCGCAGTTCCCGGCAGCACAAGCAATCAGATCCCCTCGGTTTTTGGCGTTGATATGTCGGGCAAGAAATTCATCGCAACAGGCTCGCCTATTTCTGTATACTCCACACCGTGGGCTCTAGACACCGCAGGCTTTTATCAACCCACCGGTACAAGCGCTGCATCACTCATTTATTCCGATCCTTTGAGCACCGTGTATGTATGCGGAGCGATATATGGCGGAGGAGGTGGTGGTGGCTTTCAAGTGCGCGATATCGTGCTAAATCGTCGCACGGCAAACGGAACTTCATGGACTGTTGATACTACCGGTCTCAACAAACGCCCTGTGTATTCACTGGCATCCGGTATGGATCTTACCTATGCCGGCACCGGCTTGGTTAATGGCGTCTCGTATCTCTACAAACGCGGAGCTAATGGATGGGAAAATATTCCTGCGCCGGCCACTGCAGTATCGGATGCCCGTGCAGTGGTCATCGACTCATCAAAGTCATTGTTCGTTGCTTACTCCGGTGTACTCAGCGCCAACTCACCGAACCGTGGTGTGTATGCTACCAGCGATGATGGTAAGAACTGGGATTATGCCGGACTCGACTCCTTGCTTGTGCGTGGACTGTGTGCAACCGGATCGGGTGTATATGCGTTCACGAACCGCGGTAGTTATCTGCTTTCGCGTCGTCCCTTGCGCACCGCTACCATTCAATTCAGTAAGAACATTATCGACTTCGGTTTGGTGGACGTAGGTGCTACAAAAGACACCGTAATCACCGTGAAAAACAGTGGCGATGATACCTTGCGTGTAAGTAATCTGCGCACCAATTCGGCAAACTTCACAGCGAATCCGGCGCAGTTTTCCGTTGCGCCAGGCGACTCCAAGAACATCACCATCAGCTTCCGTCCTACCACCGGAGGTCAGGCAGCAACTACCATGCGAAGTGTGGCCAACACTACACCCGACACAGTGTACCTTGTAGGTCAAGGCAAAGCAGCTAATGTTAAGATCATTCTGGAGAGCCGAAGCATTGATCTTGGTATTGTGAACGTTGGCGACACACGCGATTCCGTTGTATCAATAGCAAACGGTGGCACCGACACACTTATCGTTAATGGCGTGAATGCAAGTGTACAGGCCTTGTCTATCGTTCCTTCATCGTTCAAACTTGCGGGCGGCGACAGCACAATGATTACCATTCGCTATGCGCCCACAGCAGCCGGTAGTGTGATTGGTTACTTGCGATTCAATTACAACGGGCCGTCGGATTCCATACGCATTCTGGCACGCGCAGACATCGCCTCTGTGGACGATCCTACGCTTGTGAACACCTTTGCCTTGTCGTTGCAACCGCACCCTGTTACCGCTGCGAATGCGATGCTGAAGTTCCGCATGCCTAGCGACGAGTTGATGCGACTTGTACTCGTGAATTCTCTTGGCGAAGAGATGGGAGAAATCTCGTCGGGCATGGTAAGCCAAGGCGAGCACGTTATCGATCTGAGTTCGCATGTTCAGAACTTATCTGCCGGAACCTACTTCCTGCGCATGACCACTGCGCACGGTACATCGGCGATGAAGTTTATGCTTGTCAGATAAATAAGCACGGCGGGGTGTCCGAACACGGACATCCAACCTAAAAAGCAAAAGGTGTGCGAGAAATCGCACACCTTTTTTGTTTGTAATAGTCTGTAGTGATCTGCCTGCAGAAAGCAGCAAGCATCATGCATTGCGCATCAAGCGTTACGCATTATCCTGCATGCAACGATTCAACACACTCGCGCAAGCGCGCTACCCCGCGATGAATGTCGACATCTGCGGCGGCAAATGAAATACGCAAGAAGCCGGGAGCACCAAAGGCCTCGCCCGGAACAGTGGCGCAGAAGTGTTGCTCAAGTAAACGCTCGGCAAAAGCGTGCGCGGTGGGTACCTGCTCGGTAAGGATATCGCGAAGATCGATCCACAAATAAAAAGCACCGTCGGGCTGCAAGATGCGGATGCCCCCGATTGCATCCACAAGTCCACAAACCAATTCCCGACGGCGCCCAAATTCCACTCTCATACGTTCCACATCGCTGTCCGCGTGGAGCAGCGCTGCCAGCGCAGCGCGCTGAGCAATAGAGTTTACGTTCGATGTGTCCTGACTTTGAACCTTTGCGGCTTGAGCAAACAGCTCGGCCGGTGCGTTCATAAATCCTACTCTCCAACCCGTCATTGCATATGCCTTGGAACAGCCGTTCACAGTTACAACACGATGTGCTATGGAAGCAAAGGACCCCGGGCTTACATGGGGCACGATGTTGTAGTGAATCTTCTCGTAGATCTCGTCGCTGATGATAAAACAATCATGCGACTCAAGTACGCTGATCAAGCCCTGCCATTCCTCTGCGGTATACATCATACCGGTTGGATTACACGGCGAGTTCAGAATGATGCACTTTGTCTTTGCTGTTAACGCATCACGTATCTGCTCCGGCTGAACTTTGAAACGCGACTCCGGAGTTGTGTGCACCACTACCGCGGTGGCTCCCGCAATGGAGATCATTGCAGGATAGCTTACCCAATAGGGCGCAACAACGATTACCTCATCACCCGGATTACACATCGCCGAAAGTGCATTCATGATGCTATGCTTGGCTCCGGTAGAGATAAGCACAGTGGAAGCATCTGCACCAATGATCCCGTTTTCACGGCGGAACTTGGCTGCTACCGCTTCACGCAATTCAGGAATACCGTTCGAATCGGTGTAATGACTGAAGTCGCTTTCAATGGCCTCGATTGCTGCATGCTTGGCGCAGGACGGCGTGGGAAAATCCGGCTCTCCCGTAGCCAACGAAACAACATCCTCCCCTCGTTGTTTCAATTTCTTCGCACGCGCAGCAATAGCTAGAGTTTGAGACTCTGTGGCAGCAATGATACGTCGTGAAAGACTCTGCATGATGAACGTTTTTATGATCCGGTGATCGTATGACTTTTGCATCTGCATTGCAAGCGTGCAATGCTGCTCGCTGTTGCGTTTACATCATTCATACATTTCGTTCGGAACAATTTAGTGCGCAACGATGAACGTAGAGAAGAAGATTTTTTCCCCAACGCGAAGTCGTGCCGTGTACACGCCCGATGCCATGGCTTGAACCGATAGCGGCATGGTATACGTTCCGGCATCGGTAGTGCCCTGTACCGGCGCACTTACACATCTGCCCTGCTCATCCCAAATGTCCACGGCAACACGCGCGCTTTGGTCTACCGTATAGCGCACACTCAGGGTTTCGCTTCCCGTGGCCGGCTGCGGAAACACCGATATAGCGGGCGCATCGCTTGGGCCTGCAGAGCTATTGTTGTCCTGCACCGAAACGATAACGCTCCCTTGCGGCTTCATGCACAACAAGGTTTGATCTTCATCAATAATCATAGTGTCGGGAAGAAACGGCACGCGCACGGTAACCGTTTGCTCCAACGAATCATTGAGCAAAAGATAGTCGAAGGTATCGCTTGAGTATCGCGCGTGGAATCGAAGCGGCACCGGCATCACAAACAAAGGCGGAGCCGCACTTGTGGGACCGGATTTCTGATTGAAACGCAGCACCACATCTGCTTCATCTCCAACACGTGTTACCGACTGCACGGTGGCGGTGTAATAGGGATGGCCCGCGCTGTAAATCCATTGATCAAAAAACTGACGGAACGATACTTTGGGGTTGGGCACGAGTTCCTCCCACAGCGCCAAAAAGTCTTCTGTTTCTACCGATTGATAGGCGAAGCGCCGCATGTATTCTCTCATCACAGAGAAATACGTGCTGTCTCCCACCAGCGATCTCAACATGGAATACACCCATCCGCCTTTTACATAGGTGGTGCCGTAGTTAAAAAGATTATTGAATGGCACGTAGTAGATGGCCGGCTGTGCTGCGGCTTCATCACTGCCGAAGTACGATCTGTCTCGGCGCTGGGCAAAGTCGGCGCGCGCCGCTTTGATGCCCTGCTGCTTCTCGATCCACAAAAATTCTCCGTAGGTAGCGCCGCCCTCGTTCAGCCAAATATCGCTCCACGTGGCGCATGTAACCTTGTCTCCCGTCCACTGGTGCATGAGCTCGTGTGCTATCACGCCTTCCCATCTATCCGTAAGTGCGCGGCGATTGTGCGTTGTATTCGTTTGATGCTCCATCGCTCCGCTGAAGTAGGGAAACAGTAATGTTTGAGCGTAGCTTTCGAATGGATACTCACCATAGCAGGCAGAGAACCTCTCCATCATGCGCACGGTACTTTCCTGCATCCACAGCAGATTGTCCGCAAAGCGCGCGGCATCGGCTAGCCATAGGTACACCGGTGCCGGCACCACTTGCGTGCTGTCGGTAATGCGGCGATAGGGAGTGCCATCGTATCGCGCCCACTTAGACGCGCACACCACCATGAGGTAGGTTGGTATCGGAGACTTTCCGGACCATGCATACAATTCACCGTCGCTTGTCTTATCATATTTGACCAGAAGGCCGTTCGAGCTGACGTTATATCCGGTGGGAACAAGTACTGTGATAGACGCAAACGCTTTATCGTATGAGCGATCGTTGCATGGCATCCATGCGCGAGCGCCGTTGGGCTGGCTCATGGTGTACGCGATATTGGCATACACGGTATCGGATGCTGTTTTGTTTCCCAGCACACCGGCGGGAGTAGCCACAAAACCGTTATAGTCGCCGGGGTTCGACAAACTCACGTTGGTGTAGTGAACAACCAGTGTGAGCGTATCGCCCGCTCCCCGCGGACCAACGGCAATATCTACCGAGCCTTTTGTTTGCTTGTAATCCTTACCGGCAAGCGTGCCATTTACAAAAGCCGAGTCGATGCGCAGATCGCTAACATCCAGCGATATCGTGCTTGTATTTGCGGAATCTATGCGAACGCGAATGGTGTTCCTGCCCGTGTACTCACGAGAGCCCACACCGGTCTGTGTAAGTGGCTTGCGCCAATCCATAAACAGATTGTACGAGAGAACATCGTACGGCCGGCGCACAATGGCCGATGGTCGGCGCGATTGTATCATGGGCCACGTTGCAGTGCCGCGCACGTGCTCGTGCATTGCATGTTCGCTCGACGGCGTGAGTTTTCCTTCGCCCTGCAAAAGGACATCGGGAATGGTTTGCGCGCCGGCATGTACAGCGCTAAGGAACAATACAGTCAGAAGAACAGCTTTCATGATCAATCGCGTCTCTTTAGGTATCACAAATTGTTTCGTAGATCTCGGTGCCGTATACACCGCGTGGATGCTATTCGGCAGCCGATGATCTCTTGTAAAATACAGCGCCTCGGACGGCAAAGATCAACGCCAGCACACCGGTTTCTGTTTGCAGTAAATCTTCCAGAGATGGCCTCATGCCTTGAGCGTACACCTGTATGGAGTTAATCGTTGCAGGCACTTCAATGAGTACAACAAGCGTAGTAATGGCAAGAGCAACTTGAAGAGCTTGGTGCTTTCGTTTGTCTGAAACACTCAACACGGCAAACGCAAAGAGCACCAGCCCGCATACCAGTGGATGAACAAACACCCAGCTATGCACTGTTGGCGCAATTTTCTCCATCAACGGTAGGTTCAGCGAAGCAACCTTTGTGGAAGAGAATCCGTAACCGCCCAGGGTAAGGAACACAAAGCTGAGAATCATGGAGAATGCTGTCATAGGCGATCATTGGTGAGACGGGGTGGACATTGCCGTTCAAATATAGTTATTGTAAATTTGACCTGCCTGTCACCGGGCTCGCCGGGGTTTCACCAACTACACAACCACCATGAAGCATCTATCATTGCTCTTGATTACGGCTCTTTGCATTGCATATACATCGTGCACCAACACCACAGAGTACCAGGCAGACCAGCTCAATATCGGCCAGCTCTCAAGCCAGGCGGGATACGCGTGGTTCGCACAGGAAGCGGGTCGTTACACGCCCACTGCTGTGGATGTTAATGCCATACGCGCAGCATATGCTGCAGCCCCCTTCACTACCTACATGTACGTAAATCCGTCGTGCACCTGCAACGGTACACAGAAGCATTTTCCCAGACTGTACAGCGCACTCAAGGCAGCAGGCATACCCGATTCCTCGATGGTTGTGTTCAGCATGCTCAATACCACTACCCCGCAGCCCTACTCGGATAAGTATCCGGTGCGTGTTCTGCCTACCTTTTACTTTGTGCGCTCTGCTACTGCTGATATACGAAAGGTGGAACCGCCCATCGATTCGCTTACCCGCATCGATTCATTGGTGGCTATCGCGCTGAAGTAATTGAATCAGAGCAGGCAGAGTAAGTAGATGAATCAGCTCAAGCAGTTGACGCTGACCTTCAGTCTCAACTTCTTTACAGCCCACTTGTCCATTCAATCTAGCACCTATGGCATACTGGCTTATAAAATCCGATCCTGAGGAATACTCGTTTCACGATCTGCGTAAAGACAAAAAGACATCGTGGACCGGTGTGAGGAATTTCGCTGCGCGTAATAATCTTCGCGCCATGAGCAAGGGCGACGAGCTGCTTGTGTATCACAGCAATTCAGACAAAGCCGTTGTGGGCACCTGCACGGTAGCAAAGACCGCCTACCCCGATCCCACTGCCACGGAGGGAGATTGGTCTGCTATAGATATCCGTGCGGGAGAGCTTCTTGCAAAGCCGGTAACGCTTGCAGAAATGAAGAAAACTCCTGCTTTGGCGAACATCGGATTAATTACCATTGGCCGGCTATCCGTGATGCCCCTCACGGACGATGAATATGCTACCATCATGGCTATGGCAAAAAAATAAGCCCACCCTGAAAAACAAGGCGGGCTCACAAACAATGTACGTGAGCGCTTTCTAAAGCGCGTTACGCATCAACATATACACAAGCACTACGACGAGCGCTGTCATCTCCACACCGCGCGGCAGCTGTACCGGAGCCGGTGATATACCACGCCACCAAGCGTATACAGTTCGCCAGCAAGCCAAGAGAACCAAGGGCAGAACCACAACACTGAGCACATTGAAATGCAATGCTTGCTCTATGTGCCCGTGCAGGAGTTCGTGAGCGGCGCGAGTCATGCCGCAGCCTGCACATTGAAGGCCGGTAACTGTATGCACAGGGCACAGCCATAGCGTATGCGCCGACGGATTCACCGTATACAGCAATGCCGTCAGTGCGCACAATGCGCCACCAACGAGTATTGATCGGGCGCGAAGTGTCATTATACTTGAGGCGCTTGCTGCGCTGAATATTGCTCGGGCGCCGGATAGCGTTCGTACCAGCTGTTGATCTCCGATTGCTCAATACAATGAGCCACAATGCTCAGGCCGGTAATGGAGAGAATAACAAACAGAAGCGGATAATTTGTTTCAACCTCAAAACCGTTTCTGCGCTGCACTTCGTTCAAACTACGAGCCACGATATACTCTGTGTAAATAAAGTAAATGCCACAGGTAACGAGTCCAATGCCCAACCATTTCCAAAACGAGAACTGATAGCGGCCAAGCCATGCATTGTAAATCTCAAAGCGGCGATTCTGCCATATCAAACCGTAAATGCCGCAGGTAATAATGGAGAGAATGATGGCCCGCACTATGCCCGTCACGGCTAGCTCTTTGGGATATGGGTAAGAATATGGATTGCTCATGAAGAACTACTGGAGATGTGGAAGAATGGTTGACGGCTTATTCGACGTTTCGATAGGTAAAGTTGCGGGCGCAGAATTAATGCGTCGTAGAAGTAGGTACGCTGTAGTATCGTAGCTGCAGTAAAATAATCATACGATTAAAATATCACCAAGCTGAGCTCTTTCTTCGCGAAACAAATGACATCGTTTTCTCTCTCGTAATTACTCAATTGCGGGCACAATATTGGCAATTAATTACTATCGGCCACGGAATTTGCCCCCCTCCGTCCATTCCCTACCCCCACCGCTACCTTGCCACAAGCACACACACCTTTTTACCGTTTTCTTTAATCATGCGCTGCTCGCGCACGCGGCCCGAACCCATAATGCGCACTGCCACATTGCGAGCATGCAGAATTGTTACTGCGCGCCGTACGCTCAGGCCGCGCACATCGGGAATGTAGTCGGTTTGTGGGGTCTGCGAAGAGCGTGGCATTGGTTGCTGCGAGGTTAGAGCTCCTGCATTCTGCTGAGTGCTCTGCCCGCCCGAAGGCGCAGCCGCTATTTGCGTGGGCGCTGTACCTTGCTGAGCGGATGTAGTACCCTGCTGCAAGGATGTAGCTGCGGGTGCTGTTGCGCAGCGAATGCTCACGGCACTGCCGGGTGCCACACGCGTTCCGGGCGCGGGCCACTGCTGCTGCACTACGCCACTTTCGCTCTCTGCATTTACCCGCAGAAACTTGCTACGCAATAATTCTTTGGCATCGTTTACCACCATGCCGCGAACGTCGGGTATGATACTGCTATCCACGGCTCCCGAGGGAATCTGCACGCGGGATAGTGCGGGAAAATCCTCGTGCACCGAAGGCGTAGAGAGAATGCGTTGCACAATGGATCTGAAAATTGGCGCGGCCGTGCGCCCGCCATAAATATCCGTCTTGGGTTTATCAAGCATTACCAGTACCACCAGCTCTGCGCTGTCGGCCGGAAAGTATCCTATAAACGACGCGGTGTATGCTTGCTTGCTGTACTTGCCTTCTACAAGCTGCTGAGCTGTGCCTGTTTTGCCTGCGATGCGTAATCCCGGTACGCGCGCTTCCACACCCGTGCCGCGGTCCACTACCGAACAGAACAGGTCGGACAATTGCGCCGAGGTTTGCGCGGACACCACCTGGCGAATGCGCTGCGGCTGATACTCGGCTACGCGCTGCTGATTGTCGTCCAGTATTCCCCGAACGATATAGGGCTTCATCATCACGCCCTTGTTTGCCACCGTGGCATACGCTCCTGCAAGCTGCAACGCTGTGGCTGCCATCTGGTACCCAAAACCCATGAAGAGCTTTGTGGAATAGTCGTACTCCGCCGGTGTTTTAAGAATGCCGCGCGCCTCGCCCGCCATTTCAAAACCAATGGGAATGCCAAAGCCAAAATCTCGTGTCACCTTGTAGAAGTCACGGTCTTTCATACTGCGCGCAATGTTGCCAAACACAATGTTGCTGGATTTCTCCAACGCCTGGCGAAGTGTACACACGCCAAGAGGCTCGTGATCACGCACCACGGTGCCGTCTTTCAATTGCAGCACACCATTCAATCCATTCACCGTGGCTGCAGCATTGATTACACCGTACTCCAGAGCGGCGGCGGCGGTGATAAGCTTGAAGGTTGATCCCGGCTCGTACATATCGGTGATGCCGCGCAAGCGCATGGCGTCGGGCGATGATTGATGCACGGCATTGGGATTGAACGATGGCGCTGATGCCATTGCGAGAATCTCTCCTGTGCGCGGCGAAATAGCAATAGCAATACCGCCCTCCGCACCGGCTTTGATTAACCCGTTTTGTAATTCTTCTTCCACTATTGCCTGTAGCTCGGCATCGATCGTCAGCTCCAGAGAGTATCCGTTTCTGGCGGGCTTCGAGGAAGCACCTACAATTTGCCGCAAGTGGTTCTTGGCATCGCGTTGCATCACCTCGAAACCCGCTTCACCCCGAAGCAAAGAATCGTAGGCAAGTTCCAGCCCCACCAAGCCCCTATTGTCCACATCGGTGCAGCCCACAAGCTGAGCTGCCAAACTACCCAGCACATAATTCCGCTTGGGCTCGGTGAGCCGTATAAAGCCAACATCGTTGAGTGTATCAAGGGCTGCTGTTTGGGGCGATACTGTTAGGCCTCTGGCAAGCCACACGAAGTTTCGTTTAGAGCCGGCACGAATTTTTGCCATCAACGAATCGGCCGAGCTGCCGCTCGCCGCCGCAAGCAACGCGCAAATGCGCGCGGGGTTCTGCACCATCTTGGGATCTACAGCATACGACACACTCTGCACGGACGAAGCAATAGTGCGCCCTTCGCGGTCGAGTATCATACCGCGCCATGGCCGCAAACTGACAGTTACATCGTATTGCTTTCGGGCGCGTTCCCGGTACTCCGAAGAATTCAACACCTGCACCACGAACAAGCGCACTGCCACTGCCGCCAAACCTGCAAGCAAGAGCAAAGCAAAAATGCGCAAACGCCAAGGTGTTCGCGACGATGCAGACTGCTGTTCGTTTCCTTCGTGTGTCATTCCTCTAGTGGGGCTTTGTTCCGGGCTGCCGGCTGTTGGTTAATCGTTGGTGGTTGATTCTCGCCGCATGCTCGCGACGCTTGCCTTCGGTAGACTCTCCATTCAGCGCATTTAATCTTCAACTTCTTTGGATTCCTCGATGGGGAAATACTCCACCATCATGGGGGCATTGGTGGGTTGAACCAATTGCAAATGCTCCCGCGCCACTTTGGTGATTCGCTCGGACGACTCAAGCCGCAACACCTCGTTGCGCAGGGCGTTGTTCACCGACACCAAAGAGTCTCTGGTGTATTCCATGGAGCGTACTTCTGCCAGCAGCCCGTTAACCTTCACCACGTTGTACACGGAGAACAGCGTGATGCCGGCTACAAGCACGATAAGTAAGAAGGTATATCCCGGCGTGAGAAACTTTTCCATAAAGAAAACTGATTATGACGTTTATCCTGGTTGCGCCGCTACAACGCTGCATTCCATGCGGTCAGGTTCTGCTCGCTAAACATACGTGCATACACTGCGTGACCATTGTGAGCGAATTGCTCAAAGTATCCGGTGTACCATTGGGCAAGGAGCACTCCCGCGCTGCGCGTGGCGCATACATCGGCAAACTGCTCAATACCACCGGTGCGAATCACATGGAAATTCTCTGCACCACAAGCAGCTACATGATTCTGCGCTACCGTGCAAGCCAGTAATGATGCGCCTTTCACCACTTTGCCGCTCAAGCCGCCGCCAAAGGTACCGGTAAAGCGCCGGTAGGCGGCAAGGTCGCGGTTGTCTATCTGTGCTTCGTGTGTAGCATATGCGGTAGAAGTGTTGCCAATATTGATACCGGCAAAACCCAGATCGAGCAGTACATCAATCAGCGCCGGCAGCAAGTTGGTTTGAATGTCGTTCGACACTTTGATAATCACGGGAACGGGTCGCTCGCTTCCCCGCCCACTGCGCCGTACAACGGTATCGCTCACATACTCAAGTCGCTCCAGCAAATCTTTGTCCAGCTCGTCCGGCCTTGGCTGATGCGCATGCGAAGGGACATTCGGACAGCTTTCGTTCAGCTCCAAAAAATCTACACCCGCGCTGATATACATGTGCATGCCTTCGGCCAGCGAACCAAGAGCGTCCAATCCTTTAAGCTCGGGATCGGCGCTGACACTTGCTCCCAGCGGGCAGCCGCTCACTTTTTCTATGCCGGACAACCGCTTGGCCACCACTGCATGACCGCGGTTCGGCAAGCCCATCCAATTCGATGCAGCGCCGCTGTGCAGATATGGCGTAAAGGGATGATCAATACCCTTGCGCGTATTACCCATTCGTGGTCGCGATGTGGTTGTGCCCGCCAGATATGCACCCGCTCCCTGCAGCGCACACACTTCGTACCCTTCGCCATTTTTGAAAATGCCGGCGGCATTAAAGAGCGGCACTCTAAAGCACAACCCCCACAGCTCCACGCCATACTCGTCCGGAATGGAAGGCATAGCCGGCCGCTCGCGAACAAAGTGGCGCAGAAAAATCTCCCGCCCGCGCGAGTACACGCGTGTGGCCATGTGGCCCGGAAGCCGCGTCATTACAGGCCGCAGGGCGCGATCGGTTTTAGCTATGGTTTCTACTATGCTCAATGTTTGATTCTCGGTTTACGATGTTAAAATGATGTACCTGGAAAGCAGGCTACTCGTTGCGTGCACTTGAGAATGGCACCACCGGTTTGTGCCGGTTGCATGTTCGTCAATCACACATGTGCTCTGCAAAAATACGGCCGGCGAGGCCCATGAGTCCTACAGCTTGGGCAGGCGAGTGATCATTCATCTTCCTAATCTTCTTATCGATCTTCTTATCAATCCTCTTCCTCTTCATCCACGGAAAATGCTATGCGCGAATACACAACGTAGCGCTGTGTTTCTTTGCGCATGCGAGCGCGTTGCAGATTGAGCGAAGCGTGGCTATTGGCACCTCGAACAAACACGATGGGTTCATCTCTGCGCTCTGCTTGCGCGAGAGCAGAAGCATTGGCAGAGCTGTCGGTAGTAAGGCGCAGAACGGTGCATCCATAGGCGGGCCGCCAGGGCTGAGAATGCGTCCAGCCTGCCCATCCCTGCGTGTACCACGATAGTTGTGGCACCAATGTATCGCCCGAAGCACCGCCTCCGATATCGGCAGAACCATCGGGCGGTAACACCACAGTGAACAATCGCTGCTGCGACTGCTCCAGCCAAGCACCAACCTCTTTGGCGCCATCGCGCTCGCGGCGCGTGCTTGTGGTATTCAGCCACGCGCAGTGCAGCACGAGTATCACCGGCAGCACCATGCGCGTGCTTCGCATCATGGCGTTGTTCATTGATACTGCCGCGCCCGGCGAAATCAAACGCAGTATACCGGCCGAGAGAAACAACGCGATTATCGGCAGCATCACCGGTGGGTATGCGGAACTTGAGGAAGCGAGTCCGAAACCCGCGCCGTTAGCGGCGTTCAGGTCCGACACCTGCACAAGTCCCAACAGACGAAATACCACCAAGAATACCATGAAAAGAAAGGCCGCGCTCAACACGCGCGACCGTACATACATTCGGAACACGTTGTAGCGATTGCTCACAGTGAGAATCACCAACGGCGGCAGAGCAAACACCACACGGGTGGAGTCGCTTATAGGCAGAGCAAACAATGCCAGCGCACCCATAGCCCACACGTGCAGTAGTTTATCGGATTCATTGTAGGGTTGGAGGTCCTCGTCGGCACGCTTGGGACGTACATACATGATCACCGCAAGCAATGCCACCACAGCAAGCGGCTGCGAGATTAGCAGGTCGGTCACAGACGTTGCTATTGCCTGCAGAGAAAAGGCATGCGCTGTATCCATCACCACGGAAGACGCGAGCATAGCGCGAAGCGCAAGCGAGCCCTGAACAAAAATCATATGTACATACCAGCACAGAGCAATGGCAATGCCCACAAGGCCGCCCACTACTACCTGTGCAGACTCACGCCGGTGCGTGTAGAGCAGCAGCAACATTGCAGCCGCGCCAATAACTACATCGAGAAGTATCGCGCAGCACACCGCCACAGCATACACGGCGCTCCAGGTGTAGCGCTCACGCATGTCGTAGGCATGCACCGCACGTAGCACTGCCAGCACCGATAGCATGAAGAATACAACTGCAGGCACATCCGGCTGCGCGCTACGCGCAAAATGAT
The DNA here is from genome assembly GCA_046052705.1 of Bacteroidota bacterium. Lineage (GTDB taxonomy): Bacteria > Bacteroidota > Ignavibacteria > Kapaibacteriales > NICIL-2 > JBBATK01. Next base: position 28,473 of record JBJOLU010000013.1, read on the forward strand.
TCCACATCAAGCTGCCCGCAAGCAGCACCGGAGCCGGCATGGCAGAAGATTCGCCAACAAAAAAAGCAGTGATATAGTACACCAGCACCAATGCAGCTACCCCACTGAGCACACTCCATAAGCGTAGCATAAAAGGTTTGTTCCAGCCCGCGGTGCGCACGAATGCTGACTCCGCCCATACAAGCAGAGGCGCTTGCGTTGCGTTTGTCACGCCGCCGGGTGTGTAGGTAGACTGATCCGTCCACGCTTGTTTCTCGGCTGTTGCCTTGGCTCGGAACGCAACAATTGCTTCAGTGTCCGAAAGCTCCTTTGCGCCCAATCCCAAGAACAGCAGCAGGCCGCAGGTAATAATGACAAGTATGATATTCTGACGTTGCACGTCCTCGTTTTCCGCGTACATAGGCACCTTGCACTTGCTTGTGTAATTTGGCGCAAACTACAACCGAAGGTGCGTCATGAACATTGATATTCTCCCCGTCGTGGCTGCTTTGGCTGCCTACCTTGTGGGCTGCTTTCCCAGCTCCTATCTCTTTGTACGCCTTGCATCCGGAAAAAATGTTCTGCACGAGGGCACCGGCAACATGGGCGGCATGAATAGCTACGAAGTAACCGGCAAGCGCAGGGTGGGAATTGCTGTTGCCCTGTTTGATGCGGCAAAGGGCGCGGTGGTATGCTGGGGCGCGCATGCTCTGGGAGCAACGCCTACAGTGGTTGCCTACTCTGCTGTTGCAGTGGTATTGGGCCACTGTTACAATGTGTTTTTTAGGTTTCGCGGTGGGCGCGGCATTGCCACAGCCGCAGGCGTTGGTGCGGTCATCAATCCCTTGCCCTTGCTGCTGTGGGCCTTGATGTACCTGACAGGGTACTATGTGATTCGGCGGGATGTACATGTGGGAAGCATCACGGGAATACTCGGACTGCTTGTGCTTACCTACACCACGCCCACCACACTGCTGAACTTAACGATGCTAATGCCACCCTTTGATGTGGGCCTGCTCAAAGGTGTGATCTACATGATGTGCATTATCATGTTCTTGCGCCACATCGAACCAATGCGCGCACTGTTCGAGCGCATGCAAAACGACATCTCTGAGTAGTGACCAAGCTGTTCGCCTTTCCGTATCACATCCTGTTTCACCATCATAGCTGTCCATCATGACTCCGCTGTCGACGCTTCGCTCTATCAACCCGGCCACGAACTCTTTGCTTGCGGAAGTGGACGTGATGACCGAATGGGAGATTGAGCACTCTCTAACTGCGGTTCATCGCAGTTATGCGGGCTGGAAACAGGTGCCATTGGACGAACGCTGCGAGCGGGTGTCGGCGCTTGCCACGTTGCTCCGCCGGTATGCGGAAGAAACATCGCTCATGATGTGCAACGAGATGGGCAAACCCATTGTGCAAGCTCGAGCAGAGATAGAAAAATGTGCAGCTGCATGCGCATTCTATGCCCGGGAAGCCGCATCAATGCTGGCGCCGGAGGATATGCTTGCTAATTCCTACGGCACAACCCCGGCGGACTTCCGCAGCGTGCGCATGGAATACGAAGCTCTGGGCGTGGTGCTCGCTATCATGCCATGGAACTTTCCCTATTGGCAAGCTATTCGCGCAGTGGTCCCGGCAATTCTTGCAGGCAACACCGTACTGCTGAAGCCGGCTCCTGAAGTTCCTTTAAGCGCGGAGATGCTGCAGCGATTGTTCGACGCCGCCGGCTTAGGCAATGGCATTGTGTGCACACTGCGCGCCACCAACGAGCAAACGCAGCATTGCATTGCGGACAAACGCGTGGCTGCCGTTACATTCACGGGCAGTACGCGCGGGGGTAAAGAAGTGGCAGCGCAGGCCGGAAGATTTTTGAAGAAAACCGTGCTGGAACTTGGCGGAAGCGACGCCGTGTGCGTGTGCGACGACGCCGACATTTCTCTTGCGGCAAGCATCGCTGTGCGGTCGCGGCTTGTGAACAGCGGTCAGAGCTGCATAGCCGCTAAGCGCTGCGTGGTGATGCGTGAAGTAGCAGATCAGTTCGAGCAGGCAGTAAGCCGCGAAGTGCTCCGCGCTGTAACGGGCGATCCCAAAGATGAAGCCACTACCGTGGGTCCTCTTGCTCGACGTGATCTTTGCGATACACTTCACGAGCAAGTTCAGCAAAGCATCAGCCAAGGCGCGCGGGTACTGGTGGATGGCGGCCCCACCGGCGCCGGTTGTTTTTTTGTGCCCATGGTTGTTTCTGATATAAAGCCCGGCATGCCAATGTATGACGAAGAGGTTTTTGGTCCTGCGCTGGCAATTATCATCGTGGACAGCGAGGAAGAAATGATCCGTGTAGCCAACGACACTCGCTATGGTTTAGGTGCAACGGTGGTGAGCACTGACGAGCAGCGCGCACATCGCATTGCCGGTGCCTTGCAGGCAGGCGTGGTGTTTATCAACGATATGGTGCGCTCGGACGTGCGCTTTCCTTTTGGAGGTTGTAAAGAGTCCGGTTGGGGACGCGAACTGGGGCCACATGGCATTCGCGAGTTCACGAATATCAAGATTGTGGCGGCGGCATAACAGCTTTTTGCCGCCTATAGCCGCAAATCAAGCGGTTCCGGCGGTGCTCGAACTTTTTCTGTTCAAGCAGCGAACAGGCAGCGGGAAATTTCGGATCTTGCCCGTACTCCAGGGCGCATTATCACATGTAGGTAGCACTGCTAGCCCCGGCGGTTCTTCCGGGCCGGCGCTCGCCATGGATATCGTTCGTTTATCTCTTCAGAGATTCATCTTCAGAAATTCATCTTCAGAAATTCAAGCATCGATTATGTCAGCAAGCACTCAAGAATCTATGGACTCAATGCAGACGGCACCTGCATATACGGTTACGGCGCGCAAGTATCGCCCGCAGCTGTTTGGCGATGTGGTGGGTCAGGAGCATATCTCTACAACGCTCACCAACGCTATTACGCAGCATCGCGTGCATCATGCGTATTTGTTTTGCGGACCGCGGGGCGTTGGTAAAACCACGACTGCGCGGATTTTCGCTCGCGCATTGAATTGCTCGAATCCTATAAGCGGCGTGGAGCCGTGCAACGAGTGTTCATCCTGCTTGGATATTCTTAATGGCAGGTCTCTGGATGTGATAGAAATAGACGGTGCTTCGAATAATTCTGTGGACGACATCCGCAAGCTGCGCGAGAACGCCAAGTACCCGCCGGTGCACGGCAAGTACAAGATGTATATCATCGACGAGGTGCACATGCTCTCCACTTCGGCCTTCAATGCCCTGTTGAAGACACTGGAGGAGCCGCCCCCGCACTTGCTGTTCATGTTTGCCACAACCGAATCGCACAAGGTTCCTGCTACTATCGTAAGCCGCTGCCAGCGTTTTGATTTTCGGCGCATGCAAATTGAGTCCATCGTACATCACCTGGCATCTATTGCTGCAAAGGAACGCGTGGTGATTGATGAAGAGTCTCTTATCGCTATTGCAAAAAAGGGCGACGGCTCCATGCGAGACTCGCAGAGCATTTTTGATCAAGTGCGCGCCTTTTGCGGAGACACTATTGCCTTCAGCGAAGTGGCCAACGCGCTGCATTTATTGGACGAAGAGTTTTTCTTTGCTATCAGCGATGCCATGCTGGATAAAAACACCGCCATCATGTTCGGACTGGTGGATCAGGTGGTGAGCAAAGGCTACGACATTCACGAGTGCTTGAGCGGAATGCAGATGCACTTCCGGAATATTCTGAGTGTGGTATCTACCGGATCCACACATCTGATTGAGTCGTCGTCGGCAATACTTGAGCGCTATACCGCATCGGCCGCGCGCTTCCGCCAGGCAGAGGTGCTGCGCATCATGAGCATGATCTCCAGAACGGAACAACAGCTAAAGCTCTCAGCGCAGCCGCGAGCACTCTTCGAAGTTCTCTTGGTGAGTTTGGCATCGCTGGATGATATCGTAGAGATCTCCGAGCTGGTGCGCGAGATTCGCGAAGCAAAGAAAGGCGGCACCAAAGTGAATATGTTGAGTTCCGCCGTTCATGCCACCACGCCGGTACCACCGCCCGAGGTAATTGCTAAAAGAGCAGCCGCTGCGGAAGCACGCACCATGCTTGCAACGGCAGCTGCGTCGAGTGCTGCTTCAGCTGTGCAGACCCGGCCCATTGCTGCAACGCGTGTGGCAACGCGGCCTGCAGCGACAGCAACTACCTCCGTACGCAATACAGCGCCTGCTACCGACTCTGCTACCGACTCTACTACCGACTCTGCTACCGGCACGGTGAGCGCGTCTGTTTTAGAGAATCGTTGGGATGAGTTTGTGAGCTCATTGCCACCATCGTTGGCCGGAGTGAAAATGGCGTTGAAGACAGGTCAGTATAGCATGGTGGAATTCTCCGACGCCGACATACATGTAGTGGTGCGCTCGGAAGAGTTTATGTACAAAGACATTTCCGCTTCCAAGGCAACATTAGGAACTCGTCTGGAGAAATTCTATGGCTCTCACGTTCGTGTGCGTGTGTCGTACGCCGGTGCCGAAAACATTGATGCTACCCCGTCTGCAGGCGATGCAACTGTGAGTGCCGATACCGCAGCAGCAGTAGCGGCATCGCAGGGGAATTCAGCTCATGGTAGTGTGCATAGTTCTGCGCAGGGCGCGCCTTCCGAGAAATCTACCGTTGAGCGCATTCTGGTAGAGGCCTTCGGTGCAAAGAAGATTCCGCTTCCCGGAACCTAAGAAAACCTGCATTGTAGCAGCATGGAACATGAAAACCGGGCAACTGCATCTGCACGCACTCGTACTCGCTCCTAACACTTTGTCTGTGCAATGGCTCGATCATTATCGCTCATCGTGACTCCCATTTTCAGTGGTCTGAGCAATTTCTATGCTCCAATCCCTGCGCCGAAATGGATACTATTGATGGATTTACATTCGTTCATACAGATGTGAGGTTTTTGTAAGTTGTATTGGCATAGATTTTGATAATGTCCAAAGAGCCAGGCATTAGCTGCATTGTATAGAACGGTGAATTGTACCTAAGCGGAAAGTCGTCATGCTGGTAACTAGTCAGGACATACTTCGCGAATGCTCGGTAGCACTCGATACTCTGCGGGATGAATCATCAGATTATGATCTTCGTGCGCACATTTTAGCTTTACTTGCTCTATCCAAGGCGCATCTACTTCCACCACATCAACAGTCTCTTGCAACCCTTGGAAGTAATCTGAATACTGCTATTGGCTCGCTCGAACGCATGGATCCAATGTTGCGAAACATCAGAACATTGATTTCGTTCGAGAATCTTCCGGATGGAAGGCCTATAGAGCCAACACTTCTCAAGGCGGCCATAGCAGCGATATCATCCGTACGCACCGACGATGCGTTGCTCATCTCTCGTGCTGCCGAGGCCTTCTGCTTTCAGCACACCACAAAAGACGAATCATGTTTCCTTAACCCTTTACTGTTGCGTTTAGTTTCTCTGCATGGCGGCGCAACGATACTTGATATGCAATGCGGGTCGGGACTTCGATCTATTCAGGCGCAGCGCCGTGTGTTCGAGAGCAGTTCTGGTGTATTACTTGCTCGATCTTTGCGCTGTTCTATGGAAGAAGACGACAAAGACGCGGAATGCAGAGCAAGACTCCTGGCATACTTGTTTGGACTTACTGCAACAATGTCTCCTGCCGGAACGGCACTCGCTCCCAGCCTACATGTGCAAAGAGAGTTCGATCGCATGTTTGTGGAAACACGAGACCGTGTGCCCGACATTGCTGGAGTTCTAAGAAGAATGGGCGAACACACCATATGCGCACTTATACTATCAGACATTGCAGCCGGATGCATGACGAAGAGGGATTTGTCGTTGCTTTTAGACCGCGATGTATTGGATTGCGTTGTTACACTGCGAAGCAGCGAACGGACACCATGGCACCTGATGATTCTAAGGGGACGCAAACCTGTTGAACATAGACATCGTGTTTTGTTTTATGACCACATCGATCCTTTCGATGGTTTGAGCATCGACGCTATGAGTGCTGAGACAATTGCAGAGGCATATGATCGGTTTAGTAGCACGGGACGTCATTGTCGTGTGTTGCATCGTAACGAAGTTATTGCACTTAGCGACAGTTTCCTATCTGACAATGAATTTGGCATCAGAGTGAAAAATGAAACGGCAAATGTGCTCGGTGTGCGGGAGTTCGAAGAGTTGGATGAACGATTACGTGAACGCGGTTTTGATATTCATTCTCTATTCCGATTCAACTCCGGAGAAGCTACATACGAACCCGTTATTAACGACGTCCGCCTGCTTCGTACAGCAGTATCTTCCTCACCGGGATTGAAAAATGCCGAAGTACGCACGCACTATGCATTTGCAGTTTGGTGGAACATGAGTGCGCCTCTTCTAGAAGTTACCGATGCAGGTATTGGCGCACTGCACGATTCTTTCGAACGTGATATCTGTAAAGAAGGCGTATTGACTCCGCTGCAGGCGCGAGCCATTTTCCGTGATTGGTGGTGGGAAATAGATGATGATAGGGCAGTACTTTCTCTTTACGGCGCTGCTGTGGTTGCACACAAGTGGATAAATGCCTTGATTTTGGAGGCAGAGCAAAGAGAAAAGAACTTTTGGTTTGAGCTTGATATGATGCGAAGATCCTTGCTAGAGTTATTGTGTCCGGATGTGATTCGTAAATACATTTCGCACAATGAACAAGCAGAGCTTCTTTCTCAAAGTATTGATGAACTCGCGGAGCAGGCCCCGCAAAATCTGGCTGAACTTTTGATACGTCGGAATGAGTATAATGTTACCACGAACACTCCTCAGTCAAGAAAGTTCGAAATTGCCGCTCGTCAGCGTATTACGGAGTTGAAGTCTATAGTGACTCAAATCAAAGAGCATATGACCAGACTTCATACTCATGCAAAAGATCTCCGCACGGACGAACAGCGCACCACACAGTTTGACGACACAACTTCGTTGCAGGACGATGTAGGGACTATGCTAAAGAAAATTGTTGCGGCACAGAGTGAGGCGAAGCTTCTTGAAAAGACTCTTGATCCGCTAATAGAGCTTCAACGAAAGCGCGATATTGAGTTGTTAGCACTGCAGGAACTCAGTCATCAGCTTCTTCCCGATCTCCGATTGGTTCGGAGTACGTTTACTCCACGAAATTCCCGTTCATTGGTACAGTTGCAATTCAGAGATGCATTGTCCAGACGCCTTGAGACAGCCATTGTGGCAAACCGCGATGCAATTATCTACGACTTAGAACAAGTGTGGCATCGCTTCGATGAGGCTGCTGCTTTATCGGCAGTGGAAGTAGCCGAGTAGTATAGGCCGCGAGTAGAGACCACTCCGGTAGATCGTGCCTGCGTCAATCTTCGCCGCACACCAAGGCTTCCGCGCGCTGCAGCGTAGCACCAAGATCGTCGTTCACAATCACTTCGTCGAACTCGTGACGGAAAGACATCTCCATTTCCGCGCGCTCCAAACGAACGCGAAGCTGATCTTCGCTTTCGGTGCTGCGTGAACGCAACCGAGATTCCAGAATAGTAAGGTCGGGCGGTGCAATGAACACCAGCAGTGTATCCTCCGGGAAGGCACGGCGCAGAGACAGCGCGCCTTTCACATCAACATCAAAAAGTATAGTCTCGCCGGCATCAATTGCCCGTTGTACTTCTGAGCGCAATGTGCCATAAAGATTACCGAAGATCTCCTCGTACTCGATCATGTCTCCCGAACCCACCCGATCCACAAACTCCTGACGTGTCAGAAAAAAATAATCGCGACCGTGCTCTTCGTTCGGGCGCTTGGTGCGTGTGGTAGCCGAAATACTGAACCGCCAATCGGGATGAACCGAAAGCAAATGCCGCGCCACCGTGGTTTTACCGGCGCCGCTGGGTGCAGAAAGTACAATGAGATTTTTTCGCACGCGAAGTCCTCTTGGCAGGAATAACAGTAGTTCGTCAATCCTGCTTGCGCAGGAATTGAGTGGTTGATGATTTGTTTACAATACGTTGGTGCTAGTGCCGATGCATCGAGTTGATGCTAGTGTTGATGCTTGCACGTACCCGGCGCCGTCGGCGTTGCTGCCGGCACACACTACTCGATGTTTTGCACTTGCTCGCGAATACGCTCCAGCTCGTCTTTCACGGCCACAACCATGCGGGCAATGGTAGCGTCGTTGGCCTTGGAACCAATGGTATTGATCTCGCGATTCATTTCCTGCAGCATGAAGTTCATTTGGCGGCCGTTGCCTTCGCCGGTTCTCATGGCATCGTTCATAAACTTCATGTGGCTGCGCAGGCGCACACATTCTTCGGAGATATCCAGCTTATCTGCAAGCAATACAATCTCCAGCTGCAAGCGCTGCTCATCAATTTCATCAGACTCGAACAACTGTGCTACTCGGGCACGCAAACGCTCGCGCTCTTCGGGAATTCTCTTCATTCCCATTTCCTCTACCTTGTCCAGAGTTTCTTCGATGGTCTTCAAGCGCTCGCGCATGTCGCGGAGAATTTCTTTGCCTTCGTTTTTCTGCATGGTATCAAGCGAAGCCAACGCCGATTGAATTGCTTTGGCAGCAATCTTCCATTGCATTTCTGTTTCTTTTTCGTCGTCGTCTTCCTGGCTCATCACATCGGGAATGCCAAGCAGATCGGCCATAGAAACCGGTGTGGAGATATTCAGCTTCGAGCGCAAACTTTCCAGTGAGCGATAATACGCTTCGGCCTTCTGCGCATTTACCACAGAGTGTGTTTTGGATTCAGACTCCACCTTCAAGAATAGCGATACCGAACCGCGCTCCAGCGACTTCTTCACCATATCACGAAGCTCGGCTTCCTTGTGCTGTAGATGCTTCGGCATCTTGCAGGAGAGCTCTAAATAGCGTCCGTTCACGCTGCGAATTTCTACGTTGACACTTACACCGTGTTCGTTGATCTGGGCTTTGCTAAACCCGGTCATGCTTTTCATATTCTCTTCTCTGTATGGTAGCTCTGAATGATAGCCCCGGATGATAACTCCGGATGAAAGACTATACCGCCGCAACTGCGGCGCGCGTTTGCAAAGATACAAAGCGCATCCCTAGTGGCTTTGGCGGGCTTTGGATTTAGCCTGCGTAGCCCGCCGGGTACGCCATGCTGCGAACAGGCACGGCGTGTATATTTTGCGTCGCTTCAATAACCGGGGATTTTATGACACTCAGAGTAGCACGTGTTCTCCTTGCCGTAATGGTATGTATAGCTGCCGCAGGCATAGTTTCAGCGCAGTTTATTGCGCCACTCTCCATGCCGCCGGAATCGGCCGACATGCCCTCGTGGGCTCGGTTGATGTATAGTCAACCGGTGAATATTGCAGCGCTGGACAGCGCCTACGATGCCTACATGGCTACTCACCCGGGGGAGAAGAATAATTACACCAAGTATTACCGGCGCATGCGGCGTTTAACGGCTCCGTTTGTGAGCGCCGACGGCATGCTGCGCCCGCTTACTCCGCAGGACGTACTTCGTCCCGAAGGTGGAACGGCAACCGGTTATGCAAATGGAAATGGAAATAGAAATGGAAATGCAA
>JBJOLU010000014.1:0-3526 GCA_046052705.1 Bacteroidota bacterium
ATTCGTGCCGGTTTGAAATTGACCTTAAAGAACATGATCGCGACTGAGAATCTCAGTCGCGATTTTTTTTGAAGGAGAGTATTCGAAGAACGTGCATTCACCTTCTATTAGTTTGCATCACCTTGTCACCATTTCCCTTTGCTGCTATGAGGAAATCACAGCTCGCGATTACAGAAATACAAACCATTTTCACTATGAACAAAACCGCTGCGCGCAGAACCCCTGCGCTTCAATCTGCGCTTCAATCTGCGCTTCAATCTGCGCTTCAATCTGCGGTTTCCTTTATGCCTCACTTGGTGGTAGTCATCATGATGACACTCTCGATGCGCGTTGATGCTCAGCATCGCGTGATGAGCACGATCGTGCCAACTCTGCCGCCCGTATCGATGCAGGGGCATGCCGATACGGCATCGGGTTTCTTTGCATCATCGTCGTGGTTGGTACGCGCGCAAGGAGCCGTGGGTAAGGTTACACCGCCCTCCGGAATGCGCGACGAAGCAGAGCTTAGCGAGTATCCGGCCAGAGATCAAGCATGGATACTTACGATGAGCCAGGCTGCAACGCTCTATGCATCCGCCTCGCGAACCGCCGTTGAACTGCGCTGCTCCCAACAGCTCTACGCAAGCAGGCGCAACGATATCGCGTTCAATCCCCGCTCTGCAGTTTGGGACGAAGAGCTGACGCTTCGTAATCTGCTGCCATCATCAGCGGCAGAAGTTACTGTTTCGGTTTTTCATCGATGCAAGCACGATATCGACAACTCCGATGCGGAAGAAGGCGATAGCATAGCGCTAAACTCTCCGCAGAAACGAACAATCATTTTGGGCGGTGCGGCTATTAGCGGTGTTCTTCCGCCGTCGATATTCACCGGAATCAGTTCCCCGCTTCGTTTCATGATGGATGCCAGAATGGAGGGCTATTGGTACGCAAGCGACTATCGCTTTCCTCAAGTAAACTTCGGTGCCTCGTGGGCAGATATGCAAGGATCATTGCAAGCAGGATTGACCTCCGAATATCTTCTGTCCTCTGCACTCGCCTGTGGATTGCGGCTGTCTTCTACCACCGCTGTCTTTGCTGCCTCGGGCTCGCGTAAAGCTGCACTTGGCTCGGACTATCTGGCCGAGGTATACTCAACATTCAAGGGCAACGCCGGAGATGTTATGGTGTCTCTGCAATGGCGCCGCACTTTCGATCATGGCATTCGCATCAGTGCAGATCCGGCGAGCATTGCCTCGCTGGCAATAACGCTGCGATCACATTAACAGTACGAGCGCATTAGTGTGAATCGCCGAACAAGGCCACGGTGGCGCCCGTCCATTCATCGGTGTTGTATCGCGCACCCATCATCGTGCCGCGACCACAGCGCACCAAACTCATGGTGGGTATTGGCTGCGGGGATGATTCCGGCCATATAAGCATGCAGCGCAGTTCAACAGCATTCATGCCTAAAGGCGTATACATGCAGCGGGCATAGTCCACTTTTTCCATGAGCACCCACGAGCTCTGTTCATGCGCGGGTATGGACTCGATATCGGCTTGTGTGGGTGATACAATTACTCCCTTTCCGGCAAAGGCAAACAACGGCTTGAGCACATACTGCGAAAGGTCTGCGGGCAGCTGCTTTAGCGAAGCGATGATGTCTGTTTGCGGAACACACTCATGATGTAAATACGGCAGCGCGGCTTTGCTCATGAGGAAATACCAATCCGGATGGCCGGCCCATTCAACGCACAGCTCATCGTTCCAGGAAAACGGGAGCCGGATATTCTCGTCGTTAATCTCATCAACTATTGCGCGGTTGTAGATGCGCCGCACGGGATGCAGTGCGCCCCCGCGCTCATGAAACAGAGTATCCTCCGTGCGTACGAGCGAGCATATATCGGTAGCGGCTACGCCGGTAATCTGCTCGGTGGCAATAAAGTCCACGCGCGTCTTTTGTTTGTGCGGATGAATTTCGGTGAGCGCCACGTTATCGGGGTGATGATTGCCGCAAATCACGCTTCTCAACAACTCGCGGTAATCAGCAACCGAAATATCGCTGAACATTGGGGACCATTCAGGGGTCCGATCTGCTGAGGAACCGGCATTCATGTGATACACCGAGAGAAGTTCTTCGGCCAACATCAGTTGATAACCAAAGAGCGAGGGAAATCCCTGCAGTTCTATAAGGCGCGGAACAATACTTCCGTTCACACTGCTCAAGGCAAAGTCCACTACGCTGAACAACGGACGCGGAGCGCGCCCGGGGACTTTCGCCGATGCCGGAACAAAAGCGTCCATGCGGTTCACAAACTCCGGCTCCACACATTGCATTACCAGTTCGCGTGCTGCACGCGCCACATTATCGCGAAGCTCCGTAGTGCAGAACAGGGGCGCTTCCATGATGCGAAAATCTATAGCGGTTCCAAACGCCGCCTCCAGATTCCTGCGTACCTCTGCGTTCTTTTGGGGTGTGTAGATGCGCTGCGCAAATTGCTCTTGAAAGGTGTTATTCATGGGCGGCACCGTCTGCGTGATACATCCTGCGTCCGGCACAATAGGTAGCAAGCACCTTTACATTCATTAGTTCCTCGGCTGTGCAGGTTTCGATGTTTCGATCGACCACCGTGAAATCCGCATCGGCGCCGGGGCGAAGTTCACCGCGGCGATAACCCACATCAGCGGACTCATGAGCCCACAAGGTATAGGCGCACAGGGCCTCTTGCCTGCTAATGCGCTCATTGCCATACCAAGCCGCAGTACCGATAGCTCCTGTATTTCCCGGGACGCGTTCACAAAACGCATCGATACCAAGAAGAGGATCATGAGACTCAATGGGAAAGTCCGAGCCCGCACACATCCGCACTCCTGCGCTGATCAGCGACCGCCACGGATAACCGTTCACACAGCGATCACCCAAGCGCTTCTCTGCCATAAAGGCATCCGAGGTGCAATGGATAGGCTGCACCGACGCCCACATCGAGTGTTCCGACATGCGGGGAATATCCGATGGCTGAATAATCTGTGTATGTTCAATGCGCAGAATGGTGGAGGCATCCGCAATGCCTTCGCGGCGAAGTTTTTCGTACACATCAATCACCATGCGATTGGCCGCATCACCAATTGCGTGCGTTGCTACGTGAAAGCCTTGCTCACATGCGCGTCGCGCTTTGCTGTACAGATCATCATACGAGAGTAGGAACAAGCCGGTGGAATCCTGCGCATCAGCGTAGGGCTGCAGCAATGCGGCACCGCGCGAGCCCAAGGCGCCGTCGGCAAAGAACTTCACTCCCAACGTAGTTTGAAACTCTCCAATCGCAGGTAATACACCGGCGTCCAGCCATTCGTCGTTCTGGCCCGACACCCACGTTTGTATGCGAGTTCGCAGCTCGCCGCGCTCAGCCATCTCCCTAAAGAGAGGTATATACTTTGGCGCAACATCCATGTCGTGAATTTCCGTAAGGCCACGGGAGCTGCATGCTTCTTGCGAAAGCAGAATTGCCCGCATAATGTCGTCATCACCGGGCTGGGGAAGAAGTTTCTCTAC
>JBJOLU010000015.1:0-3385 GCA_046052705.1 Bacteroidota bacterium
AGTACTATCATTCCACCGATACGCTGGACGACAGTGTGTTTATGATAACCACACCAAGAAGAATCAACGAAAGACCAATCACCGCCGGCACATCAAGACGCTGGTTGAACACCACTACACCCACAATAGTAATAAGCACTGTTCCTACGCCCGACCATATCGCATATGCTATACCTACGGGAATACTCTTTAGCGTGAGTGAGAGAAAATAGAAGGCAACGGAGTATCCTATCACAACAAGAATGGAGGGAACCACTTTGGTAAAGCCCTCTGAGGCACGTAGTGCGGAGGTGCCAACAACCTCGGCGATGATTGCTATCGCAAGTGTGAGCCAGTGCATAGTGTAAGAAGTAGATGACTGGTATTTGTACTTCAGATATAGTATTCAAACGCCGCAATCCGGTATCATTAGATAGTCGCTCGTAATCCTTGGTGTGATTATAGAAGCAAACGCACATTGCCCCGGGCTCTGCGTTCGTTCACAGGCGACGCCCGGTAAAATACAGAGTTGCGTGGCTTCATGAACTGCTTGCAGCGGTTCGCGCGATTGGCTGTGTTGAATTTGTTGAGCATAAAAAAAGCGGAAGGCGCTGTGTGCACATCCCGCTTGTTGTTTGCGTTTTACAAGAGTATCAACAGGGATACCTACTCTGCGTTGCGCGAGAGTGCGTAAATCACCAGACCGAAGCCGATCTTGTTTACAGCATCGCCAATGTTGTACACGATGTCCATTGCATGGGTAGCAGCTGCCGGATCGGCAACCATCTGCATACCGAACAATCCGCCCGGTGTACCAAGAATGTATCCCAAAGGATAGATAGCCCAACCAACCAACACAAACCATGCAAGCACACGAGTTGCTTTTGCAACATGTTCGCCGGCAGCTTTAGACAGGTTAGCAACTTCGCCAAACCACACCATGTACACGATGTAGAAGTACGCAGCACCGGAGATTACACCCCACATAACGCTGTGGTAGCGATCGATAGTTTCTCCGAAGTAACCGGTTACAAGCATCACCACCGACAGCGCGATGAGTTTCCACATCAAGCCGATTTTCGCTCCTGCCTTCTTAGTGATGAGGTAGAACTCCACACACATAAGCGGAACGGTGAGCATCCAGTCCACATACCGGAAGAATGTGGGAGACTGCCCCGTCTCCAGATTGTAGCCGCGCATGTAGTAGTAGTGCACAGCAGCGATAAACGTGATCAATCCTGATACCAGGACTGAGGTTCTCCAATTCCGGTGCGTATTGTTAAGCTCCAGAAAGAAGAATACGGAGGAAGCCATCATGGCCATGGTGCCGATAAAAAACGTAAACGCTACGTAATTATCGTTCGCAATTATTAGATGTTCCATACCGATACAGTTAGTTAGGTCCTACTCGTAAGGCTTTTCGGTTGCGCCCCGTTTTTTCTGTGGTCTCTGGTCTCCACATAATTGTTTTCCTAGTTGCTTGCTTGCTGAAGGTTTAAATCTCTTGTGCGATTGTGTGCAGCGGTGTACGATCAATGCTACAATTGCTCCAAAGCCGCGCAAATACGGCCCCCGCAATGACCGCGGCGTTGAGCATAGCCATATGCACAGAAGACCACGCGCACTAAGCGCCTGAGCTTCGCGTTGTACATCAACCGATGGTTTTACTACAAAAACTATGACGGACTATTCTTGTTCGATTCAACTGCTTGGTGAATCCTATCCCCTGTGTCCTGTCGTTCCTAAAGGCGCAACTGTGCGCTCCGTGCTGTATCTATTACAGAACCTATAGTTCTGTGCTTATCTAAGTGGTGAGTGTACGCGGTGTTTCGTACTTGATGGTGGACGATGACGTGAAAATCTTATTGTGTGAACGTATTGAGTGAAGTTTCTGAAGTTTCTCTTTGAAGCATCTTGCTCAAACCTCTCTATACGACTTTGTGCAAATCCCCGATGCCCGCACGAATTTCATATCCGAGCGCCCCTAACATAGCACGTTCCCAACCAAAAGGGCAAGTGAATTTTTCAACAAACAGCGGTTGTAGGGCAATGCACTCAACGTGCTGTAGAATCATCCGGTGTGTTTCCCTGCACAAAGTTCGAATACAGGGCGTCACGAAGGTAGATTTGAAGCAGGCCATTCGTTGCGCCACCCACTATCCACGCCGGTATTCCTATCGACATTTTCTTGTTGGAAAATTGGCCCGTCCAAAGGAATGGAAACACTACACAACTAAGCACATACATCGCGGCACCCACAGAAATGCTCTGCAAACAAAAAGCTTTGAGTCGCGAGAATCGATTGGCACGATAATGCCTAGACCCTTCACCCTAGCGCCCCAGCAAGAAGCGTAGCGGTGCGGCCAGGCGTTTACTCCACGAAGCCTCTGTGTGATCCGCGCCTGGGTAGTACTTCGTTATCCAGGAGGATGAAGTATAACCCCGCTCTGCCATAATTACATCTGCCTTGCGCTGGAACTGCGGATAGAGCGCGTCGAGCGTTTGATCGCCGCAATCGAAATACACACGATGAGTACCGGCTATGGGCATGTGATTTTTCATGTAGGCGAACAGTACTTCCGGCACCGGATTATTCCCGGCACTAAAGCTCCCTATCCAATGTGTGGATATGCACGCAGCGCCACCAAACACTTCCGGATACTCGCAAAGAGCGTAAAGCGATATTAAACCTCCCATACTGCTTCCTGCAATAAAGGTATGCTCGCGATCGGAGTACACAGAGAAATTCGAGTCTATATGCGGTTTGATTTCTTCTACTATGCATCGTAGATACGCATCACTTGCAGGTTCGAAGACGTTCTCGCTTCGGCCTGCGTCTCGCAGCTGCGCGCGCAGTGTGTCTTGCCCGGCGCGTGTTAACATGGCAAAAGGTTTTTGCGGAAAATATTCTGCGTGCCTGGAGCGGCCACCGTTCCAAATGCCGACTATGATAAAAGGCCGGCACTCCCCTCGCTGTATCAACGCCGATGCGGTGTCGTCAATATTCCACGCTTGTTTGTTCCACGTAGTGGCAGCATCATAGAGCATCTGGCCGTCGTGCATATAAAGCACGTCGTAGTGTTGCTTGGAAGAATACCCCTCGGGCAGCCATATGTCTATAGTGCGCGGTGCAACGTACTTCGAGGCAAAGTGTGCAATGCGCACAATGCTGCCTTGAGTGGTTTGGGGCATGGGCTGGGGGATCGGTGTTGGTGGCTGCGCGATTGTGGCTAGAGTACACACCAGCCCTGCTGTAAGTACAACGGTTACAGATTTGTATAGAGCGGCGATCTTGGTGATCTTCATGTGCAGTATACTCATACTTCTGCTCGGTGTGTTTTGCTCGGTGTGTTTGGAATGACTTTCCACAAAATACCACCCACTGTGGTTCAATACTTCGCGGTCC
>JBJOLU010000016.1:0-4428 GCA_046052705.1 Bacteroidota bacterium
GGTGTACGTTCCATCGCATCCATTACCTCTGCCTGAATTTCCGAAGCGTCTTTACGTATAGGGAATGTGGTCTCGGCCACCAGCGTCTGTTGCTGCCATACTTGTCCTTCACTAAGGAGTAAACTCTTGGATGTTCCGAAGATGATGTGCGATAAACTTGGAAAGAACAACGCACAGAGTACCGGCGTGGCAATAATGATCATCAATCGAACAAGTTCCGATTGACGCCAATTTCCGCCGGATGAAGCTTGGGCAGCACTTTCTTCTTGAAGTTGCTGAAACAAGGTGGAGCGTGTCTTGGCCATGTGATTCCTTGAGGTCTATTTCCCGGTGAAAACCGGTTTGCGTTTTTCCTGAAAAGCTCGTACGCCTTCGGCGTAATCGGCAGTTTGGCCGGCTAACTGTTGGAAGTCTCGTTCGGCATCCAACATCTCGTCCAGTCCGGCTGTTTGCGCGCGCTGCAGCATGCTCTTGATATATCCGTAGGATGTGGTTGGTCCCTGCGCATATTCTTTTGCAAGTGCGGCCACAGCTTCATCCAGCACATCGGGGCCCACCACACTATTTACCATTCCTACACGAAGAGCTTGCTCGGCAGTGAACTGTGCGTTGCGCGTTGCAAACTCGAAGGCTCCCGCATATCCCAACATGCGGGTATAAAAGAACGTGCCTCCCGAATCGGGCACTAGTGCTATTGCAGAAAATGCCTCCACCAGTTTAGCCGAACTGCTAATGATACGAATGTCGGCTGCCAATGCCAGAGACAATCCCGCACCTGCTGCCACTCCGTTGATAGCCGCAATAATTGGCTTGGGCAAAGAAGTCATTGCGCGAATGATGGGATTGTATCTCTGCTCCAAGGCATCCTTTAATGTTCCCTGACCTTCGCTGCCCGGAGCTTCTTTTAAATCCTGACCCGAGCAAAAGGCGCGACCATTGCCGGTGAGTACAACGCACCGTACCTCGTCATTCTCACGGGCTTCCTTGAAGGCCTGCTGAAGTTCTGTGGTCATGGCATTGTTGCAGGCATTGAACACGTCGGGGCGATTAAGCCTAATGGTCATGATGCCTTCGTGAAGGGATATCTCTAAGGTACTCATAAAATGATGGAAGGTAATTGTTATGATTACTACCGAATGACGGCGAAGGTGGCGGAAAACATGACGGCAAAGGTGGCTTCAAATCTCATTCTATCCACATAAACTATTCACCTGTCCACACGGGTTTTCGTTTTTCAACAAAGGCAGCCATTCCCTCTTTCTGATCTTTAGACGCAAAGAGCATGTAGAAGTTCTTGCGCTCAAGAATCAAACCATCGTCCAAGTGTTGCTCGACGGCAGCGTTTACTGCTTCCTTTGCTAAGCGAACCGCAAATGGCGGCTTTGATGCTATAACTGTTGCCAGGGAAACCGCTTCGCGTAGATACACGGCACTTGGTACTACTCTGTTTACCAGGCCATGTTCCAGCGCTTTGTGTGCAGACAGCATACCGCCGGTCAAAATCAATTCCATGGCAAGGCCTTTGCCCAACGCTTGCGTTAGCCTTTGGGTACCACCGGCTCCGGGCATCACACCGATATTTATCTCCGGCTGACCAAACTGCGCGGTTTCCGAAGCAATAATCATGTCGCAGAGCATTGCCAGCTCGCATCCGCCGCCCAGGGCAAAACCGCTCACAGCCGCGATAATCGGCTTCTTCACCGAGCGCAATTTTTCCCAGGTAGCGAACTGGTCGCGCTTCACCATGGTCACTGCATCCGCTTCTTCCATTTCTTTGATATCGGCGCCGGCTGCAAACACTCGTTCACTGCCATGAAGCACAATACACCCAATGGAATCATCGGCGTCGAACTCCATACACGCATGAACAATTTCGGTCATCATGGGCATGCTTAGTGCATTCATGGCCGATGGTCTGTAGAGCTCGATAGCGGCCACTCGGGGGCCCGGTTTGGTGATGCGAATACACGTATATTCGTTCGTCATAGTCTTGTATGCATTGATAGTCACAAAGTGCGCACGAAGATAGTCAGCAACGAAGAATCATTCAGCATTGCGACGTCTGCGCTTTGAGCTCATCTTCGGATCAATACCGGAATCATTTTACCACTATTCTCCTACACATCGAACCGCCAAATGGAATGCTTATACATACCTGAGTATTCGTCGGATCAAGCAACGATACGCATTCACGGCGAAGAGTATCGACATTGCCGCGCGCTGCGCCTACGCGAGGGAGAAAGCATACTTGTTTCTAACGGATCGGGGCTATGTGCCACGGCCAGTGTGCACTCTTGGCATAAGGATCACGTGGTGCTTCAACGTGTGGAAGTATTGCCCCTGTACAGAGAATCGGCAAAGCAGTTTCATCTCTGCATTGGAGTTCTGGACAGCAAGGAGCGCAGCGAGTTTGTGGTGGAAAAAGCCGTGGAGTTAGGAGCAACGAGCATCACCTTCACTTCCACTCGTTACGCATCGAAACGACGCCACAGCGTGGAACGCTTTCGTTCCAAGGCAATAGCAGCGCTGAAACAATGCGGCCGCGCGATGCTTCCATCCATCACTCTGGCAACAAGCTTATCCGATGCAATTAAAACTATCGGAGCGGATCATCATGTGATTTGTGATACGAACGGATCCACGCCTCAATCAATATCAAACAATACCTGTATATACATCGGGCCGGAAGGCGGATTTCATGAAGATGAAATTGCTTTGCTGCGCACCCTGCATGGTGTTGATGTGTGGCATTTAGGCAACGCGCGTCTGCGCGCAGAGACGGCAGCAATGGCGGCACTCAGCCACGCAGCGGTAGCGTAAGTGGGTGGTGTGTATGTAGCGCTATTGATAAAACGTCCCGGTGGCCTATGGCTGCAGATCTTTCTGACGCAAAGCTGCTCTAGCTTCCTGTGTAAAAATTGATCTGGGGAAACTGCGCAGTAGTTCTTCGTATTGGGCTTTGCTCTCCGCTTTATTCCCTTCTGCGCGGAATGATCGCGCGCTAAGCACCATCGCTCGATCCAAATAGATACTCTCCGGCCATTGCGTCGATAACTTTTCGCAGTACGCGCGAGCAGTTGCGTATCGACGCTCACCCATGCATAACTCTGCAGCTTTGATACAAGCAAGCTCGGCTATATCGGGATTGCGCCGCTGCAGCACAATCTCATCATAAAGCTTGAGCGACTCATCAATTCGCCGGCGGTTTCGTAATCTAACCGCCTGCGCAAAGTTCAATAGCATCAGAGAATCGTCGGCACATTGGCGAATGGTGGACATCCGCTCGATGGCGTCGTTGGCAAAATTTGATTCCGGCTGTTCGGCAAGCGAAGTATACACGCTGAGCGCGCTATCCATGTACCCTTTGAAGAACAATATCTCCCCTCGTTGGAATTGCACTTCATCCATCAGTTCTTGTGTGGACCCTCGCATACCTAGAGCTTCGCCTAGCAGATTCATTGCTGCATCTAAGCTGTCGTCCGCCATACTCACCTTTGCAAGTGCAAGCATAGCTACTGCGGCCTGCGGAAATGCCTCGTACGATCGAACTATCGTACGATATTCTTTTTTGACTTCTTCCGAAGTAGCACCCGAGCGTTCCAGAATGGAACCTATGCGCAAGTGCGCGTCGGCGGCTGAAGAGCTACGCGGATAGTCGCGGATGATTGTTCTGTACAACTTAATGACCTCCGCGCTGCGCTCCGGCGAGGCATTGTCTCCACTTTGGGATTCACTGCATGCGGCAAATCCAAACGCCGCATACTGGGCCACATCCGAACTTTTACCCATTGCCATCACGGCAGAAAAGGCACGCATTGCTGTCTCATAATTGCCATCGGCCCGCATGGTCTCGGCAAAATTTACAAGCTCTCGCCCGCGAGCATTCAACCGTTTGTCGATGTCTTCCACAATGGCGCAGGCTTCATCCGGCTTTTTGCTTTCACGAAGGAACCACTCATACAGTCGGGCAAAGGCAATATTCTCGGTGCCGCGAGAGTCGTATTCCTTTTTCATCAACGATGGTACAACGCGCGCCGCGGAATCATCTGTCATCAGCGCGCTGATACGGCCTTGAGCGTATTGTAATTGCGAGCTTCTATCGAACACAAGCAACACCTGCTCCAGACTCTTTGTAATGTTTCCGTTTGTTGCATACAGCTTGGCAAGATCATCAGCGAACACCTCCGGCTTACGCAAAGCTGAGCGCCCGCGCTCCAAGGTTTCTATAGCTTTAGCCACTGCGCGAACTTCAATCTGCGCTTTGGCCATCTCCAGAAAACTTCTTTCCGTCACCGCAGATTTTTTTAATGCCTCGCTCCAGACCTGATCAGCATCATCTTCCTTGCCCGATTTCCACTGCAGCTGCCCATACACTGTGAGTGTGGAAACTGAGCGAATAGTAAGCAGGCGTTTTTCCACAATGTCTTT
>JBJOLU010000017.1:0-9454 GCA_046052705.1 Bacteroidota bacterium
TTCAACGACATCGCCGGGAACTGCATGGCGATGTTCTCGTGAAACATCAAGGGAAAGATTGTGGGAATCATCTGGTCGATAAGAGGAAACTCGTTGATCACCGATTCAACTTCACGCTCGCTGTCGGCCGCCACAAACACCCACAGTTTGCGCCTATCCATGGACAACGCATAGTTGGGAATTTTTCCTTCGCGCATCAAACGATGCACGGTAGCGCGCTGAGCAGGAATACGAGAAATAAAATTTTCGGTATAGGTGTCGGGTAAATCGAATTCTACCAGAAACTGATTCATGATACGACGAGAGTAAAAAGTACTGGAACGGCATCCGTTGCCTTAGGTTTCCGCTGATATCAATGCGCGTAATTACGGAAAAATGTTGAGAAAAACGTAGGCCGTGGGTATCTGCTTCCCGCGACGATACAAGGCATCGAACTGTCCGGCAGAGATAACCTCGCGAGCGCGCGTCTCTTTCCGACGAAGCAATGAAGAAGTTAATGAAGAGGTTAATGAAGAAGTTATGGTGCGGTGATGATCTCCCACTCCTGAAGAATCTGCATCGCTTCCCCGGCAGTAGTACCACACATTTCCGGTGAGGGTGGTAGCGTGGAGCAGAAGGCCGGCCTCTCCGGCTTACCAAACAGTTTGCACCTCATGTTCGCATCCAGATGCACGCATCGCTCCCCCGCTTTCTTACCGGCGGGCATTCCAAAGAACGCTGTAGTTATCGACGGTGCAATACAGCACGCACCGCATCCTGATCGGCATTGCATATAGTATCTCTGAGTGAATAGCGAGCATTTACCGTATTTGTTTACCGCATACATTCGCTACAGAAATGTAGCGGTGGAGCGAAGCATGGAAAACAAGATTTCCTCGCGGCTGCATGTGGGAAAATACCATGTCCGGAGCACACGGTTCGCGGCCGGACATACAGAGGACAAAAGTGGAAATCTATTCTCCGGTTTCGAAATGCACAGCCGCATATATTCGCGGGCTTTCGAGTATACTCAACACACACGCATGATAGATCGCATCGCCGGATTTGGAGCGTCGGTTTTTTCCGAGATAACCGCCCTGGCTAATAAGCACGGAGCTGTAAATCTGGGGCAAGGATTTCCCGACTTCGACACACCGCTACACGTAAGGAACGCTGCGTGCGAGGCCATCATGGACGGGCGCAATCAATATGCGATGTCTCATGGTGAGCCGGTGCTGCGCCGAGCCATAAGTGAGCACGGCATGCGCTTCTACCGTCACTCTATTGATCCGGACTCCGGTGTGTGTGTAACAGCGGGCGCTTCCGAGGCCTTGTGGTGCACAATGTTTGCATTTGTAGAACCCGGTGACGAAGTCATAGTGTTCGAGCCCTGTTTTGATGTGTACATACCGAACATCACCATGGCAGGCGGCACTGCAATTCCTGTTACTCTTCACGGCCCCGAGTATCGTTTCGACCCCGATGAACTTCGCCGAGCCTTCAGCCCCCGAACGAAGCTTATACTCATCAACACTCCGCACAATCCCTGTGGCACGGTGTTCAACCAAAGTGAGCTGCAGCTTGTTCGCGATTTGTGTATTGAACACGATGTGATTGCCGTATGCGACGAGGTGTACGAGCACATTGTGTTCGACGATTCACGCCATGTACGCTTGGGTGCGATGGACGGCATGCAGAAGAGATGTATAACCATCTCCAGCGGTGGTAAAACATTCTCCTCCACCGGTTGGAAGTGCGGATGGGCTATTGGCGATGAATCATTGATTTCGTGTATTCGTCGTGTGCATCAGTTCACCGTGTTCGCTTCGTCCACACCCTTTCACTACGCAATTGCACATGGCTTGCACAGCGACGACGCGTTCTACACCTCGCTGCGAAACGAATACACCCGCCGTAGAAATTTACTCATGGAGATTCTTCGCCAAACACCGCTCGATTTTACCGTTCCCGGCGGTTCCTATTTTATCACGGCGAATATCTCGCGGGCAACCGAAGCCGACGGCATCAGCTTTTGTAAACAGCTTATCACGGAATACGGCATAGCCGTGATTCCATTACAGAAGTTCTATGTGAATGAGCACCTTGGGCATTCTCTGGTACGCATTGCTTTTTGCAAACGCGAAGAAACCATAGAATCCGCTCGCGAACGTTTTGCTGCTTTCGCAGAAAGCTGTAGCTAAGGACATGTGCGCAGTAGTGTCTGACTGGTGCCTCGTGTACTGTGCTACTTCCCACTGCGCATACTCCTTGATGCACCGCGCCTGCACGGCAGTCCTTCGGTCCTTAAGAAAAACCTATCCGCTCTAATCTTTTACTCCACAGCTTTTGCGCCTGTGAATCGATGCGCCGGATGCTCAATGACAATTCTCTGCGAGCATTCGCCTAGCCGCATACTCTTCGCGGTAGAAGCTGTGACATCTGATACTATGGAGCATGAAGCCACACCACACCGTAACGTCATGGTCTGACAAAGACCTTCTGATTCTTCGCAGCCTTCCGCGCATGACAACCAAGCGCTTTCGATTTGCACTCGAGCATACGTCTTGCCTTGAGCATTTCTTGAGTATCGATGCCGAACAGCCGTCTGCCACGCTTCGCATGGAACCGGGTAGCGAAATGTTCAACATCGGTCGAGTTGCAGAGGATGCCGACCGCATACTGGAGCGATGCGTTCGCTCGCAGGTGGCGATTGTCAGCATATGCAACGATCAATATCCACGTCTGCTGCGGCAGATACCGTATCCACCCAACCTCTTGTTTGTGCGGGGCACGCTGCAGCATACCGATGCTCTCTCGTTGAGTATCGTGGGAACGCGGCAATGCACTCAATACGGCCAGGCAGTTACGGAGGAGTTTGCCCGTGAATGCGGCAGAGCCGGCTTGATTATCACCAGCGGTCTTGCCGCCGGCATAGACAGCATTGCTCACAAAGCTGCGGTGGAGAGTGGCGCGGTAACCTACGCCGTGATAGCCTGCGGGATCGATATGATAGGCCCATCGTACGCGGCGCGCCTTGCATTGTCGATATCCGATAACGGCGGAGCGATCATCTCTGAGTATCCATGCGGTGTGCGCGCACTGCCCGCATATTTCCCGCAGCGCAATCGTATCATCAGTGGAATCAGTCGCGCGCTCCTAGTGGTAGAAAGCGGCAAGCGTGGCGGCTCATTGATTACGGCGCAGTTCGCGATGGACCAATCACGCGAGGTCTATGCCGTGCCGGGAATGATTAGCGCTGAGAGAAGCATGGGCACGAACGCGCTCATTGCCAACAACACGGCAACAGCGGCGGTATCACCCGGTCAAATTCTGTTGGACTACGGTATTGACTCAGCAGCGGTAGCTCAGCCGGCTCCCGAGTTCAGCTCGGATCTTGAACAGAGAGTTTTTGAAAACATCGATCACCGCAGTGTGCATCTGGACGACGTTGCCGAACAGCTGGGAGCATCATCCTCCGATGTACTCGTGTGCGCGCTCACACTGGAGTTCAAAGGCTATGTGCGCCAACTTCCCGGGCGCATGTTTGTACGCGTGATGAAGATTCAATAGTAGAAGAGCAAGCTCAGACTCGAGATCAGACTCGAACTCATGCTCAGACTTGAGCTCATGCAACTCTTCCTGCTTAGCGCAGCTCAACCTGCGTTACTCCGGCATCGCCCTCGCCTTGAGCGCCGATGCGATAGTTCGCCACCGAGGGATGATCCCGGAGAAACTCATGCACGGCCTGGCGTAATGCTCCCGTACCCTTGCCGTGAATCACGGTGAGGTACGGAATATTGGCAACAATGGCGTCGCTGATCTGTGTGTCTAATTTGGCAATTGCCTCTCCGGCTCGCATGCCGCGGAGATCGGCAGTGGCCGATACAGAAGCTTTGCTAAAGGCAGGTGAAGACGAGGCAAAGCCGGAGCCTGACCTGAATCTTTTAGGCGCATCCTGAGTATGCACCAACTCGCTTTGCTTTACGCGAAACTGTATTCCGTTGAACTCCACCAGCGCTGCATCATCCTGAACTTTTACTACCACACCGGATTGATTACTCGACTCCAAACGCACGGTGTCCCCCACAGAGAATGTTCTGTTGTCCTTGCGTTGCTGCACACGCTCCTTCTCTAACTTCTTGGCAAGGTCGGCACGCAATTGTTCCAGGTCAGCGCGTATATCCTTGGGTTCACGTGTTTGCTCGCGCGCCTCTCGCACAGCTCGCTCCACCTGTGCAGACGCACTGCGTATCACTTCGGCGGCTTCTTCGTTGGCGGCGCGCATCAGTTCGCGATACTTTTTTGCAAAGGAGGAAAACCTTTCTTCATACTCCCTATTCTTCGCAATGGCCTTTTGTTCTGCTTCACGCGCAGATGCCAGGCGCTGCTCAGTCTCGCGCACAAAATCCTGAAGCTTCGCAATACTCTTTTCCAGATTGCCGTGTTTGTCTCCCAGATACTCCATGGCTTTTTCCAGAACCGTAGCCGAAAGACTCACCGAACGGGCAAGTTCAAAGGCATAGGAGTTCCCGGGGATACCCGGCAGGAATCGGTATGTTGGAATAAGCTTTTGCGAGTCGAACTCCATAGATGCGTTAGCAATTCCCTCGCGCTGCAGCGCGTAACTCTTCAACGATGATTGGTGCGTTGTAACAATGAAGCGGGCGTGAGTACGCAGAAATTCGTCGATGATACCGCAGGCCAAAGCACTGCCCTCTGCGGGATCGGTACCGGAACAAATTTCATCCACCAGAATCAGAGAGTGACTGTCCGCCACATCCACGATGTGCTTAAGCCGAAGTATCTGCGAAGAAAACGTTGATAGGTTCGACTCTATACTTTGATGATCACCAATCGACACCAGGAAGGTGCACAGTTTAGTTACGCACTCGCCAAGGGGAAAAATCCCCGACACTGCCATGGCGATATTCAAGCCAATGCTCTTGAGTGCAACCGACTTTCCGCCAGCGTTTGGTCCCGACACCAAGTATCCTAGCGTGGTGCGGTCGAAGCGTACGCTTAGGGGCACCACGCTTGCACGCGGCAGAGAATGCGCCAACAAGGGATGCACAGCGTTTTTCAATTCACACTCGCCGTCGTCCACAATCACGGGCTCTATGCCGCGGAATGCATCTGCGTACGACGCCTTCGCAAACACACAATCCAGATGCGTGAGAACTTCTTGGTTAATGCGAATCTCGTGCGCAACACTTCCTATCTCTGCCGTTAGCGTGGTGAGAATACGAAGCACCTCGCGTTGCTCCGCATTGTGCAGCAACGACAATTCATTATTCAATTCAAACACTTCGGCGGGCTCCAGAAACACCGTGGAGCCGGATTGCGACACACCATGAATGATACCCGGAAGGGCTCGCTTGTTGGTGGTTTTCAAGGGAACCACAAAGCGACCATCGCGCTGGGTGATGTATTCATCTTGCAAGAGATCTTCGTCGTTGAGCTTTCCCAGCAACTTGGTGAGGCGCTGCCGTAAGCGGGCTGAAGTGCGCACTATCTCTTGGCGAATGTCGCGCAGCTCTCGGGATGCGGTATCCCTCACGGCGCCTGTTTCGTCGATGGCATCACTTATGTGTTTCTCCAGCAAACGATGTTCGCTGATATTTTCAACCAGCAAGGCAAGCGCCGGCACGGCTTCAGCTCGCGCACGCAGATGTGATGAGCAACGGCGGGTAATCTGCAGTACATCGAGCACATCGGTAATCTGCGGTGCCGATAGAGCGGAGCCGGAAATCACGGAACGAGAAAGGTGCGAAGAGATATCTTCGGTGTGTTCTAAGGGAAGAGTCTCGGCACCGCGCAGCAGGCCGAGCATGTCGCGAACGGCGCGAAGCTCCTTGCGTAATTCTTCCGCATCGGAAAATGGTAATATCTCTGCGATGGCGTCTTTGGCACGATCGGACATAGCATATCGTGCCACTACCGCCAGTACCTTCGGGTACTCAAGTTCTTGCAAAGACACTCGCTCCAGCTCGCTGAGGGATCGATGCCCGCTATTCATGGACGGAACTCCGTCGCTAACACTGCTTTCTAACTCTCCTGAATGCCCGTATTCGCTCATTGACCTACCGCCTTCTTCACTGCCGCTTGGATAACTGCGCCATCGGCTTTGCCCTTGAGTTCTTTCATGACGGCAGGCATCAACGTTTTGAAATCGCAGGGTCCTTGCTCGGAAATCTTCGCTGCAATTTCAGCCACGGTTTTTTCGACATCGTCGGCACTTAACTGCCGGGGCATGAACTCCATGAGCACTGCCAGCTCTGCTTCTTCTTTTTGCATAAGCTCGGTGCGGCCGGCCGCTTTAAACTGCTCTATGGAATCTTTGCGCTTCTTCACGTTGCTCGAAACAATCTTCAAAAAGTCGTCGGCGGCTAAGTCTTTTCCCGTGCCGTTTTTTTCAAACTCAATGATACCGGCACGCAAGGAACGCAAGGTTTCCAGGCGCAACTTTTCGCCGGCGAGCATGGCTTTCTTGATTTCGTCGTTGATAAGCTGGGTAAAATCCATTGTGTGATTCTCCGATAAAGTGATTTAAAGCAAGGCCGTGGTACTTGCGCGGCACCGCGGCAAAACTACGCCTGCCGCTGCTTGTTTCCATGATAACGACTGTAGCCCGATTGTATTTCCCTACCCAATTGCCGGAAGAGGCAAAGCGCTACGAAGACAGGTTATTGAAGGTGCGGGTATAGAGCATGGTGAGGCAATATGTTGAGAACAATTTTGGCGTGAACAAACTATGTGTGCATAGTTCGTTCCCCTTGTCGGCATACTTGCTTTTGTATATTCGTGCGCTATAGGTATCACACAGCGCCGGTTTATGGACTCCTCTCTACATACCTCCGCAGCGGTCGACGTTGAGCGTTTGAAGCGCGATTTCGCCGACTTTCTGAAGAAGAAAATGTACCGCAACACGCAGGAACGCTTCCGCGTTTTGGAGCGTATTGCTGTGGTAGACAGGCATTTCAGTGCCGATGAACTGTATGTTCACATGAACAATTTGGGCGATAGAGTTTCCAGGGCTACAATCTATTCCACCCTGGATCTCCTTACCCGATGCGGACTGGTGGTAAAGCATCGCTTTCAAGGCGGCAGTGCTACCTACGAGCTTTCCAGCAGAATGCCTCATCATGATCATTTGATTTGCCGCGATTGTGGCCATATCATTGAGTTCAATGCGGTGGAAGTAGAGTCTGCTCAAAAAAAGATTGCCTCGAAATACGGCTTTCTCTCGGAGGAACATTCTCTGCAAATTTTTGCCCGATGCCGCAATTCCGATGGCTGCGAACACAACGCGAAATCGGGCAGTCCGGCATTGTTGGCGGAAACGTCGCAGAGTTGAGAGTAACGCAGAGTGTAACTACGCTCTGTTTAACACTCTGTGTAGGTAACAGGTACACTCTGTTTAGGTAAACAGTACACAGGTTCCGGAAGAACCGCTTTTGCGATTCTCCGAACCAACGAATACTAAAGGAAACAACGTGAAGAATCTTGTGATTGTAGAGTCGCCTGCCAAGGCCAAAACCATTGAGAAGTACCTGGGAAAGGACTTCACGGTGCGTTCGTGCCAGGGCCATATTCGAGACTTGGTTAAAGGCGATGGAGCTATCGACATTGAAAACGGGTTTATTCCTCACTACGAAGTTTCCGCCGATAAGGAACGCTTGGTAAATGAGCTCAAACGAATGGCCAAAGATGCTGAAATTGTTTGGCTTGCAAGCGACGAAGACCGTGAGGGAGAGGCAATTTCCTGGCATTTATTCGAAGCATTGAAACTTCGCAAAGAAAACACCAAGCGCATTGTTTTCAACGAGATAACAAAAACAGCGATTCTCAAGGCCATTGCCGAGCCGCGGACCATCGACGAGCATTTGGTGGACGCGCAGCAAGCACGCAGAGTGCTGGACCGACTGGTGGGATACGAGGTTTCCCCCATCCTATGGCGTAAAATTAAACCCTCGCTTTCGGCCGGCAGAGTGCAGTCGGTAGCGGTGCGGCTTATCGTGGAGCGCGAGAAGGAAATTCGTGCATTCGATTCCCAAAGCTCATTTAAAATCACGGCAGACTTCGACGCAGGTCAGGGTAAAATTCTCAACGCAGAAGCCCCCAAGCGATACGACTCAGAGCAGGAGGCGCGGGCCTTTCTGGAGCGTTGCCTTGGTGCCGAATTCTCCATTGCATCCATAGAAACCAAACCCGGGAAGAAATCGCCCGGTGCACCGTTTACTACCTCTACCTTGCAGCAGGAAGCTTCGCGCAAACTTGGCTTCTCTATTCTGCAAACGATGACCATTGCGCAGAAGTTGTACGAGGCCGGGCATATCACCTATATGCGTACCGACTCCGTGAATTTGAGCAACGAAGCATTGAACGCCGCTCGTGCTCAGATTGTTTCTGCCTATGGCGAGCGTTATGCGCAAACCAGACAATTCACAAACAAATCGTTCAATGCGCAGGAAGCTCACGAGGCAATTCGCCCCACAAACTTCGAACTCACGGAAGTTGATGGCGATAACGGCGCACGCCGCCTGTACGATCTGATCCGTAAGCGTGCTCTTGCGTCGCAGATGAGCGATGCCCAATTGGAAAAAACTACCGCCCTTATCTCTATATCCACTACACCTGAACACCTGGTGGCCAACGGCGAGGTGCTAACCTTCGACGGCTTCTTGAAGGTGTATATGGAGACACAAGACGAGGACAGCGATAGCGACGAAGCAAAGATGCTTCCGCCGTTGTCGGTGGGTCAGGATCTGCCTTTGCGGACAATGAATGCATCGCAGAAGTTTAGCAGACCGCCCGCGCGATACACCGAAGCCTCGCTGGTTAAACGCTTGGAGGAGCTGGGAATAGGGCGTCCGTCTACCTACGCTCCCACCATCTCTACTATACAGCGGCGTGGCTATGTAGTGAAAGAGGACCGTGAGGGCAAGCAACGCGATGTAATCGTGTACACGTTGAGCGGCACTTCCATTAGTAAAGAAGTTCATTCGGAAACCTATGCCAGCGAAAAATCGAAACTCTTCCCCACCGATATTGGTGTTATCGTTACGGATTTTCTTATTCAGCATTTCGACGGCATCATGGACTACGGCTTCACCGCTGCCGTGGAAGAAAAGTTCGACGAGATTGCCCGCGGTCAGTTGCAATGGAATGAAATGTTGAAGGAATTCTACACACCGTTCCATTCCGTTGTGCAAAAAACAATGGAGGGCGCAGGCCGACAAACAGGCGAACGTCATCTGGGCACCGATCCCTCCACACAGCGTAATGTGTATGTGCGTATGGGCCGCTACGGGGCGTACGTTCAGATAGGCGAAAACACCGACGAGGACAAGAAATACGCTAACCTTCGCTCCGGATTTTCCCTGGAGACGGTGAACCTTGAGCAGGCAATGGATTGCTTCCGTCTGCCGCGAATCGTTGGCGAGTACGAAGGCCTACCCTTAAAGGTTGCCATCGG
>JBJOLU010000018.1:0-4850 GCA_046052705.1 Bacteroidota bacterium
GAAAGGTGGACCATCCGGATTGCGCTGATTGCGTTGCAGACTTTGCAATAGCCACCGGCCCTCCCAGCGACTTTTTGGCCGAAGCTTCACCGCGGATGATCATCGCGACGATATTGACAAATGCACGTCCGTAGCCCACCATCTCGGTGAATCCGGCTTGCAAGGCCTCGCCTGCTGTGTATGCGGTGGTTTCTTGCTTTCCGGAGAAAACACTTTGAATGCCAACACCAATACGACCGGTTTCATCGGGAGTGCATGTAAGAGTAGCTAAGCCTGTGGCGCGGCGAACCTCAAACACCAAGGGGACGTTTTTGTGCGATTGCACGTATTGCTGGAATTGCTCGGGGCTGAAAATTTGCTCGCCGCCAATAGAGAACACGGTATCGCCCGTGGCAATGCCGGCCTTGGCTGCAGGCTTTGTGCCGTCTACGCTAAGAATCAATGTTCTGCTGCCCTCCGGATACAAACCCAAGGGCTTCTTCATTTCCAGGCTGTTGGCAATGTCTGCAGATGCAACGGTAAGGTCTTGAGTAGAGGCTCCGCGCTGCACGCGAATAACGGCGGATGTACCAAGATTGTCGATATACAGTCTGCGCATGATATCGTCGTAGCTGCTTACGTCCTTACCATTGATAGAGCTGACCACATCGCCCGCTTTGAAGCCGATTTTATCGGCAGCCGAACCACTGCTCACATAGGCGATGGTTCGCGTGGCTGTAACAGTTTTGCCTTCCACAACATTGATTCCAACAAGTATTCCATAGGCAAGCAAAATGTTCATGATAACGCCCGCCGAAATCATAAACAGTTTCTGCCATGTGCTCTTTGCGCGAAACTCCCATGGCTCAACGGGCTTTCCCTCGTAGCTGGTATCCAAACTTTCGTCCACCATACCCAGAATTCGCACATAGCCACCAATGGGAAACGCTGCCACACGATAGTCTGTGCGGCCGCCACCATCCCAAGTGTCGGGAAGGTTGCCGAAGCTGAAACCGGTTACGGCGTTCCATCCAAACAAGCGTGGCCCCATGCCTATGGAAAACACATCGGCTCTGGTGCCGGTGAGTTTGGCGGCAATAAAGTGCCCGAACTCGTGAATGAGTACCAGCGGAAAAATGGCGAGGATAAAGTAACCGGCATTGACAAGAAAATCCATGAGCGTGGGAATACTTTAGGTGGTGCGTAATGACGATGCTAAAGTGCGAGCTTCGCGGTCGGCATCGATAATGTCCTGAAGGGACGGATCAGACGGGCCGTTCATTGCACCAACGGTATGCTCGATAACCCGAGGAATATCCGTGTAGCGAATGTCTTTTTGCAAGAAGCGTGCAACGGCAACTTCGTTCGCGGCATTCAATACGGCCGGCACTATGCCGCCGCTGCGCATGGCATCGTAGGCCAGACGCAGGCAGGGGAATCTCTCGGTGTCCGGTGGTTCGAACGTCCAGGCAGAAAATGCGGCAATGTCCAGCCTTTTGAACTCGGTTGGTGTTCGCCGGGGATAGCTCAAAGCGTAATGAATGGGAAGATTCATATCGGGCAAACCGATTTGTGCTTTGATGGAACCATCTCTGAATTGCACAAAGGAATGAACCAGACTTTGGGGATGTACCACCACATCGATATTCTCTGCGGGCAAATCGAAAAGCCAATGCGCCTCTATAACCTCGAAGCCTTTGTTCATCAGCGTACTGGAATCGATCGTGATCTTGGAACCCATGCTCCAGTTTGGATGGCGCAGGGCTTGTTCCAGTGTTACATTTTCCAATTCATCTTTACTACAGCTGCGAAACGGTCCGCCCGAGGCAGTAATAATGAGCTTCTCCACGGATGCTGCGTCTTCGCCTACCATACATTGTAGAATAGCGCTATGCTCACTATCGACGGCAATAATGTTCACGTTCTTTTGCCGTGCGCGTTTCATCACCACCGAGCCTGCGCTCACCAATGTTTCTTTGTTTGCCAACGCAATGGTGGTGCCTTGATCAATGGCGGCTAAGGTGGGTAACACACCGCTAAATCCTACAAGCGCAGAAAGTACCAGGTTGTTTGCGGTGTAGGCAGCCGCTTGGCATACACCTTCGTGGCCCACAAGTATCTCTCCACCAAATCCGGAAATGCTGCGGAACTCCTCGGCTGCTTTTTCATCGGCAATGGCCACACCGCGAACAGCGAAACGCCGAACTTGCTCGGCAAGCAGCCTGATATTAGAACGGGTAGTTAGGTACGCAATATCTATGTGCGGGTGATGCGCGGCAATCACCGCCAGGGCCTGCGTTCCTATGGATCCCGTGGACCCGAGAATGGTAATTGTTTTGCGCATAAACGTATAATACCGCTACGTTGGATCAACGCCTACTTGCGTTGAACCAACGCCAACTTCTGCCACAACATTTGCAAGCGAAGCACATGAGTAGATTGCACGCTCACAATGTACAATTGAACTCAGTCAAAAGCTTTCGCTGCAAGATACGGTCGCTCTTGCATCAAGACGACGAGAGCATGCGAATGTTCGCCGCACCAAAAATCTCCGTGAGTTTTTTGATGGCAGCATCCTCCACGGGAATCTTTACTTCCGGTGCGTGAAAGGATGCAACAGCTTCGCCGTTTCGCATCACGTGAAAGTACACCGGCAATCCCTTGGCCGCCGATGGCTCGCACAGGGCCTGCAGTTGTTTCAGCTTTTCCGCGTCGGCTTCTTCGTCAATACGAATCTTGAATCCGCGAGTGAATTTCCGTAACGAGTGTTCCATGGCGGTGATGTCGTCGGCCGTGATTTTTAGCTGGCCGTCGTCACGCACTTCCGCCTTGCCGGTGACGAACACGGCACTGCCTTCGTAAATCAATTCGCGAAACTGCGCGTACGCTTCGCTCCAGAGTATCACTTCGCCCTTGCCGGTCATGTCTTCCATCATTGCAAAGGCAATCTGTTTTTCTTTCTTATCGAAGCGCTCACGAACGCTGCTTATTAAGCCGCCCACGCGAACGGTTTTTCCCGTGGGAATGTTCTCCGTCTTACCAAGCTGCAACGTGCAAAAGGACGAGAGCTGTACCACATAGCGTTGCAAGGGGTGCCCGCTAATGTAGAAGTTCAATACTTCGTATTCTTTTTCAAGGCGCTCCTTCTCGGACCAACGCTCACGTTCCGGTAGCTTTGGCTCCACAATCATCTCGCTGCCGGATTCACCGAACAGAGAGTCCATGGTGGTAGACTGCCCTGCGCTACGCTTGCGAGCCCAGTCCAGCGCTTGATCTACAGCTTCGTACAGCTGAGCACGGTGGCCGCAATTCATGGAGTCGAATGCGCCGGCGGCAATGAGCGCTTCCAGCGCGCGCTTGTTCAACAGATTGTGTTCCATTCTGGACACAAAGTCGTACAGCGAGGTGAACGGCCCGGTGGCACGAGCTCGAAGAATTCCCTCTACAAGCGGCCTGCCAACCATCTTTATACCCGCCATACCATACAGAATGGTCTTGGGATCTATAGCCCTGAATGTTACGCCGGACTTATTCACGTCAGGAGGCAAGAGGCGGATGTCGAACTTCTTTGCTTCATCCGTAAGCGCCGAGATACGGGCCAGGTCGCTTAGGTCGTTCGTCATGTTGGCGGCAATGAACTCTGCAGTGTAGTGATGTTTAAGCCATGCCGTTTGATAGGCCAAATACGAGTAGGCCGCCGAGTGCGATTTATTAAAACCGTACTGGGAGAACTTTTGGAACAAATCGAATATTTGTTCGGAAATCTTCTCGTCGATATTCTGATGTTCTCGCGAACCTTTTACAAACACCGAGCGCTGTGCAGCCATAGCGGCAGCATCTTTTTTACCCATGGCGCGGCGCATCATGTCGGCCTCGGCCAGGGTAAATCCCGCGAGGTCCTGCACCAATTGCATTACCTGTTCCTGATAGGCAATAACACCATAGGTGTTTTTTAGGCGGGCCTCCATCAGCGGATGAATGTAGCTTATGGGTTTCTTGCCGTGCTTGCGTGCAATAAACTCGGGGATGCTGTCCATGGGGCCCGGTCGGTACAAGGCGTTCATGGCGGTGAGCTCTTCCAGATTCTTCGGCGCAAGCAATCGCAGATACTCAGTCATCTTGTCCGACTCGAACTGGAATACCGCCATGGTGCGGCCCTGCGCAATCATGTTGTACACGTCGGCGTCGTCGAAGTCTATGGCATCAATATCAATCTCGGTACCATAGTTCTCTTTTACCTGCTCTATAGTGCGATCGATAATCGATAGCGTGGCCAATCCCAGAAAGTCCATCTTCAGAAGGCCGGCATCTTCCAGGTCCTTCATGGTGTACATGGTGGATTCTGCCGTCTCTGCTCCGGCCGGCTTGTAGATAGGCACATAGTCTGTTACCGGGCCCGGAGTGATCACCACACCTGCCGCGTGCGTCGAGGCATTGCGGGCAAAGCCCTCTAGCACGGTGGCAATCTCGATCATCTCTTTGATCTTGGGATCGTTGGTATCGCGCACCCAGCGCAAGTCCGGCAGCTGCAAGGCATCGGCAATGGGCGTCACTTTTCCTTGCACCACAGGAATCTTCTCGGTAATGGAATTCACTACCGACAGCGGTACTCCTAGTACACGGCCTACGTCTTTGATCACCGCACGCGGGGCGAGTGTTCCAAAGGTGACAATCTGCGCTACCGAGTCGTTGCCGTATTTCTGACGAACGTAGTCTATAACCACGTTGCGTTTTTCGTCGTTGAAATCAACGTCGATATCAGGCATGGACACGCGATCGGGATTGAGAAATCGCTCGAAGAACAAATCGAATTTCAGCGGGTCGATTTTGGTAATTCCCAGGGCATAGGCCACAAGCGATCCGGCAGCAGA
>JBJOLU010000019.1:0-6588 GCA_046052705.1 Bacteroidota bacterium
TACAGCGTGTTTATTCCCAGGTGCTTCAGATAGGGAAGCAGGATAATAGTTTTTAAAAAGGTGCCTGTGCATCGCCAACCGTCTCGTGTACATAGTGCGGTAAGCTCTGCATGAGCAGCGCTTGCAGTGTCGATACTGCTCGCGATGCTTGCAGAGTTGGTATTGCTCGCGATGCTTGCGGTGTTTAGCGCGCTTGATGCACTGATGCTGTCAGTATACCATGGTTCGTGTTCCGCGCCGGAACTATTGTCGTGATCAAAGGCTGTGGCGTAGCGCACCAAAAGCGAATAGATTGTACACCGGTCCAGGCCGGTCGGTTGGGGTTGTTGAGGTGAACTGATTATCTGCTCAATAGCAGTGGCAAATGTGGCAGCGGGCGATTGCACTACCACGCGGCCGTTTCTGTTGTGCGGTGCAAACCACAGCGCGGGCAATGCGTATGCAGCCCGCGCTGTAGAAGATTTCTCTAGCTCTTCAAGCCGCCGGAGTTCGCCCAGCAGTCGCTGCAAGTGGGGAAGCGGCATGGCAGGTAAGGATGATGAGAAGTACTGCTGTTTCTATACGTCTTAACCGGCAATAACCTGGGCAACAGTGCTGATCTCACAACCGCTGCGCTTAAACATTGCCGCAACGCTGCAATATTTCTCTTGAGAAAGTTCGATGCATCGCTCAAGATCGCTGACGGCTGCGTCGGGGCTGGTTAGCGAGAAGTGCATTGCCGCTTTGGTGAATACTTTGGGATGTTCCTCCGAGCGCTCGGCATGGACGCGTACGCTGAACGAGCTAATGGTCTTGCGCTTCTTCACAAGAATGTCCACGATGTCTATAGAGGTACATGCCGCTAACGACTGCAGCATAATGCTCATCGGCGATGCAGCAAGTGGAGCTGCGCCATCGATGGGCGAATCGAATTGCGTCATCATTCCCTTGGCATCGGTGCCTGTGAAATGATGTCCGCCGTGAAAGTTCAAGGTGATGTCCATGATGTGTACCGGGTTGGTGGTTTGTAGTAGGATTATCCTCGGTGTATCCTCGGTGTATCCTAGGTGTATCCTCGGTCTATCACTTGGATTGATTCCACGCCAGAATCCCGCCCATCACGTTGGTGCACTGAAAGCCCTGCTGTGTCAGGAATTGCGCTGCTTGGCCGCTACGAGCGCCGCTGCGGCAATACACGATAATCTCGCGATTGCGAACATTTTCCAGCTCGCCCATTCGTGCCGGCAATTCACCAAGTGGAATAAGCGGGCCGTCGCAAATGCGAGCTGCCGCGTGTTCTTCGGGTTGGCGTACATCCAGAATAAACAGGTCTTCGTTTGCTTGCATTCTGGAGCGGAGCTCATCAACAGTGATGGTGGAAATCATAGATGTAGAAACAGACGTAGGTGATGAAAAAATTGATGCTAACAGTTGCAAAAGACGATTGAGCATGATGTTGATTATTGACGTTTACGGAAAATCATTAATCGTTCGCGGCCGGCACGGGCAGGGTGCGATTCACGAGGAACATCCGAGCTCACACAAATGAACCCTGCTTCTTCAAACTGATGATACACTTCGGATTCCTGAACGTTGTACGGTGGTCCGGACCGTTGCACATCGTCCAGCGGAAAGAAGAGCCCGGCTACAAGTCCGCCGGGTTTAGTCACCGCGCCCAGCATGTGCACGTACTCACTGCGCCGCGAAGGATCGAGTGCGCAATAGCAGGTGTATTCCAACACCACATCGAAGCTGTCTTGCAAGTCCCATCGCAGAGTGAATACGTCGCGTTCAAGTATAGAGAGCGCCACACCGGCATGCTCCGATGCACTGCGCAACTGCTCCAGTGGTTCCGGTGCGAAGTCTACAGCAGTTACCTTGTATCCGGCTTGCGCAAAGGAAATAGCATCATGACCAAAGCCGCAGCCCGGCACCAGGAGCGTGCGCGACTCTTCGGGGCGTGGCATGAACAACGGGTTTGTTGTGCGCAGCGCCGCAAACACGGCAGTCTCCTCGCGTAAGTCCCAGGGCGCATCACCACTGCGATAGCGCTCGGACCAATAGTCTGCGGAATTACACTCCGCGTTTGATTCGTTGATCATGGTCAGCAAAAATAGCACATGGTGCTATCTTGCGCGCGCAGTACAGCCTATGCAATGCTAACTTCATTTCTGCGTGTATACCTGCACGGCGTATCTCGATACTGCGCGCAGGGTGCTCATGCTCATTGCAGTGGCCACCCCGGTGAATGCAAGGTTAGAACGCGTAGTGCGAATACATTACTCGAATGCGCAGTGTGAATACACAAATCGAATGCACACGCAAGTACTTAACACTTAGTCTATTCTGTGGAAGCATACAAGAAATACCTTCAGCCCGATGTAGTGGCACAGCTCGAAAACATGGAGCTGCGTGCGCGTCTGGTTGTAGAGGGCTTCATCACGGGCTTGCATAAATCTCCCTTTCACGGCTTCAGCGTTGAATTCGCCGAGCACCGGCAGTACCGGCCGGGCGACGAGATAAAGTATATCGATTGGAAAGTGTATTCACGCACAGACCGGTACTATGTGAAGCAGTTCGAGGAGGAAACGAATCTGCGCGCGGTGGTAGCGGTAGACGGAAGTGCCTCGATGGGATATGCCTCCGAAGGGAACATCACGAAGTATGCCTATGCCACGTACTTGGCCTCGGCGTTGAGCTATTTGATGTTGAAGCAGAAAGATGCTGCTGGCATTGCATTGTACGACACCGAGGTGAGAACATATCTGCCTCCGCGAGCGAAGCTCTCGTATGTGCGCGAGCTGATTACTGCGCTGGATGTGGCAGCACCGTCCGGCGGCACGGGAACGTCGGCAGCATTGGATGTTCTGGCCGAGCGTATTTCACGGCGGAGTTTTGTGGTCATTATCAGCGACTTTCTCGACGAGCCGGAATCGATCATCAGTGCGCTCAAACATTTTCGGCACCAACGGCATGACGTGCTTGCTATTCAGGTGCTGGATCCCCGAGAAGTGGACTTCGATTTTGGATGGGCCGCGAACTTCGTGGATATGGAAACCGGCGAAGAGCTTGTTACACAGCCCATTCATATTCAAACATCGTACAGAGAATCATTTGCGCGCTTCAACGATGCATTACGCAGCGAGTGTTACAAAATGAATGTAGATTTCCTGCGGGTAACCACGTCTACGCCCTTCGATAAAGCCCTTACCGAATACGTGGCCCGGCGTGCCACCGTACGGGGTTAGCGATGTTGGAGAAGCATTACAGGGCCGGCGGCTGCGCTGTAACAACATGGGGTTCGAAACTGCGTACCTAAACAATACCGGATAAACGGAGAATAGCTTACATGACGACGCCGGGTTTTTCTTTGCGAACAACAATCTTCAGTGTGGTGCTGGCTTTGGCGCTATGGCTGTTTGTGAGCATGCGCAGTACCTACGAAGTAGTAACCTCGGTGCCGCTGGAGTTTGTTCTGCCGTCGAATCGCAGTATAGAGACTCTGGTTGCATCGGACGTACGATTAAAGCTGCGAGCTACCGGTTGGCACCTGATCAACATTCTCTACCTAAATGCGCAGAGTTCGTGTGTACTGGATCTTACGCAAAGCATATCAACATCTGCTCGCATCGGCATACAGGATATGAAGCTAGGGTTTCGCGCGCCGGTGCCTGCCACGGTAGTGGAGGTACTTAGCGATGAGTTTGATGTTCAGCTTGGTATAGTGGGGCAGAAGCGCGTTCCGCTTCGTTCGCAGGTGCGTGTGGAAACAGCTCCGGGATTCATGGTGGTTGGTTCCACGGAAATGATGCCGGACAGTGTGAATATTCGTGGGAATATCAAGGTGCTTTCGGCCATTAGTTCCTGGCCTACTCGTTCTCGCGAGATTGCCGGTATCAAGGAGGATATTACCGGTTATGTAGGTGTATCCGACTCGCTTCGCGCAAATATTACCGTAGAGCCAAAGGCCGTGTATTACCGAGCACGTGTACAGCGCAGTGCCGATGTAGAGATCGAGGATGTTCCGGTGGTGATACAGGGAGCGCCTAACGCGCCTAATGCCCCAAGTGCTCCAAATGCGCCAATTGCTGCCGTTGCAAACGGACCAAGCAGCGCTCACTCACTTCTTCCCATGCGTGTGAGCGTTAGTGTTCGCGGGGGAATTCAGGTGGTGGAAGCTCTCACTGCCAACGACATTTCTGTAAGCGTAGATTATGCGCAGTTGCTGAACGATACTACCGGCAGCATTATTCCCACGGTGAATGCCCCGGCGTCTGTGCGCGTGCTAGCGGTGCAGCCGGCAAGGCTACTACATACCGTGCTTAGCTCCGAGCGGCCGCGCCCCGAAAGAGCAGCGACGCGTCGCCGTAGCTAAGGAAACGATACTCGTTGCTAAGTGCTTCATGGTAAATCTCTGCTCGTCTATCGTGCCCAACGAATGCGCTCACGAGCACCAGTAGAGTACTGCGCGGTTGATGGAAATTCGTAAGCAGCGTATCGCAAATCATAAAGGGGAAGCCCGGCACGATCATCAATTGTGTGGGGAAGTGAATCTGCTCCAGGCCCTGAGAGTCCATGTAGTTCAGAATAGCTTGAATACTCTCTGCGGCGGTGAGTGCCGGTCTGTTCGATTCGGTCCAGCACCATTGCGTCACTTCCAGCTTTGTGGGATCGATCTGTGGATTGCTCTGCAGCGTGCACCCAAGGTGATACAAGGATTCCGCTGTGCGAAGCGAGGTTGTTCCAATACAAATAGTACGCAGTTCAGGATTGCTTTGCACGCGCAGCAGATGCTCGCGAAGGCGCATCAGCTCAGAACGATCAGCCGCAGCGTACTCCACATGCATGGTATGATTGCGAACCTGATCAGATTTCATGGGTTCGAAGGTTCCTAGACCTATGTGCAGGGTAACATCACAGCAGGATATGCCCCGCTCCTTGCATTTGCTCAGCAATGCCTCGCTTACATGAAGTCCGGCAGTGGGTGCGGCTACCGAGCCTTTTACCTTCGCGTACACAGTTTGGTATCGTTCCTTGTCCGAGCTGTCGTCACGGCGCTTGATATACGGCGGTAGTGGCGTAGCGCCGAAGCGATTCAGGGCCTCGCTGAAGGTCTCGGCGAAGCTCCAAGAGAACTCAACTATTGCCAAACCCTCGTGGCGCGACACCACGTGAGCATGCAGTGTGCTCTGCTCATCGCTCGTGGTGAGCGTCATACCCTCGCGAACATTCTTGCCGCCAATCATACACTTCCATCGGTGCGGTGCCATGCTAGCCAGTGCCTCTGCATGCGTGCCCTTGTGATCGGGCTCCAGGAGGAAAATCTCTACCATGCCGCCGGTGTCTTTACGCAGATGCAAGCGCGCAGGAACCACACGTGAGTTGTTCATGATAAGTAGACTACCCGGGGCGATTAATGCCGGCAGATCACGCACATGATGGTGCGCGATTACACTACCGGACTCGTGCGCTACCAGCAGACGTGCAGCATCGCGCTCCGGCAAGGGGCGCTCGGCAATGCGTTCAGCAGGAAGGGTGTAATCAAATTCGTCGACGGGTAATTCGTTCATATGCGGGCGAAGCTGTGATTGCAACATATTTGATGTAATATGTCAGCCAATTGACGAGTAATGCTAAGTGGAATTGTTCGATCGTTTCCCACTCATCCTATGATTATACCACCCGGAATATCCGTACCACTCAGAACACCCGGAAGAATGGCCGTGATACTGTGCATGGCATGCGCTCTGATGCTGTGCGATTCTCGGCCGATACTCGCCCAGAAGCCGCGCAAGAGCATTGCGATCTGCGATGCAAAAACTCTGAACAAGATGATCTTCAAGAACGCACCAACCACAACCGACAGCGTGCTTGTGGTGAACTTCTGGGCCACATGGTGCTCGCCGTGCGTGGCGGAGTTACCGGAGTTTGTTCACCTGGACAGTGTGATCAAGTCACAGAAACTTCCGGCAAGAATTCTCATGGTGAGCTTTGATTTCAAACGGGATCTGCAATCAAAACTTATCCCGTTCGTTTCCGAACGTATCCCCGCGCTTGGCTGTGTGCTGTTCTCGGATTCCGATACCGATGCATTCATCGGCTCGGTAGACAAGGAATGGTCCGGCTCGTTGCCTGCCACACT
Source organism: Bacteroidota bacterium (assembly GCA_046052705.1). GTDB lineage: Bacteria > Bacteroidota > Ignavibacteria > Kapaibacteriales > NICIL-2 > JBBATK01. The sequence continues at coordinate 6,122 of JBJOLU010000019.1, forward strand.
GATCATCAAGCAGAGCGGCACGTGCCGTACGTTCATGGAGCGGCAGGTATCACGCGAGGAAATTGAGCAATTGGTAAAATCGTGTATTCATTAACCAAAGGATAGTTTTTATGAAGCGTTTTGTTGTGGTGATGGTTGCGTTGATCCTTGCAGGTGCGCACTCACTCTTGGCCGGCGGCTACAAGGTAGGCGATGCCGTTACGGATTTTTCTTTGAAGAATATCGATGGTAAAAACCTTGGATTATCCTCTCGCAGCGATGTAAAAGGATATATCGTGGTGTTTACTTGCAACCACTGCCCCTATTCGGTAGCGTATGAAGATCGCATCATCGACCTTCACAACACCTTTGCTCCCAAGGGATATCCGGTGTTGGCTATTAATCCCAACGATTCGGTGATTGTGCCGGAAGATTCTTACGACAACATGATCAAGCGTGCGGCAGAGAAGAAATTCCCGTTCCCGTAC
>JBJOLU010000020.1:0-14399 GCA_046052705.1 Bacteroidota bacterium
GCGTTCGATCATCTCGGGGACATGCAAGCGATGCACAAGCAGCGGCGCGATAATCCCTTTACGGTATTTCTTCCACGACTTCATCGCGGCGGGATAGTGCTCGGCCATATCCATAACTACCGGGCAGCGGCCGCTTGCAGCCTGTGCGCAGGCAGTTGCCAGGAGCATTTCGCGAACGATGATAAGATGGGGTTGGGTTTGCGCAACGAGTTTGCGGATAGCACTGCGCCAAAGCGGATTCGCCGACGTAGGAAGCGACTGCCACGAGGCTGCCTCGAATCCTGCACGTACCACCATTGCACCGCGCACAAGCTCGCGCTCGGCAGTGCCGGGTTGCCAACGGCACAGCACTGTAACTTCATGTCCGGCCGCAATAAGAGAATCACAGAATTTCTCAACGCGCACCTCCCACGGGTACGCGCCTTGGCACACATAGAGGATGCGGTGCTTCTTAGCCATGAACCTCGGACCATACACCCATGGCATGGAACTTCGCTCTGCGCGCATTTACCAGCGAGCTCAGTTCTTCTTTGCGAAGATTTAAGAGTTCGGTTTGCAAGACGCCGCGTAGTGTCTCGAACATTTCCAGTGGCTTGCGATGCGCTCCACCCACGGGCTCGGGAACAATCACATCAATAATACCATGCTTCTGTAAGTCTTGAGCGGTGAGTTGCAGCGCCTCGGCAGCTTGTTCTTTGTAATCCCAACTGCGCCATAAAATAGAACTGCACGACTCGGGAGCGATAACAGAATACCAAGAGTTTTCCAGCATAAGAATGCGGTCTCCCACTCCAATACCCAGCGCGCCGCCGCTGGCACCTTCGCCGATTATCACCACGATAATGGGCACGCGCAGTTTAGCCATCACAAACAGATTGCGGGCTATTGCTTCGGCCTGACCGCGCTCTTCGGCTTCCATACCGGGATAGGCGCCGGGAGTATCCACAAAGCAAATCACCGGACGACCAAACTTTTCGGCGAGTTCAAACATGCGCTTGGCTTTACGATATCCTTCGGGATTAGACATTCCGAAGTTTCTGTACACGTTCGACTTTGTGTCTCTGCCTTTCTGATTACCTACCACCACCACGTTCGTGTCGTTCAAACGTGCAAGTCCGCATACCATTGCGGGGTCGTCGCGATAGCCGCGATCGCCATGAAGTTCAATAAACTCGTCGAAAACATTTTGGAAGTAGTCCAGCGAATATGGGCGCTCGGGATGGCGGGCAATTTGAACGCGTTGCCAGCGTGTAAGATTTCCATACACCTCTGCGCGTAACTCTTCAACCCGGCTTTCCAGATCCTCGATCTCGGCAGAAATATCCAGCGTGCCGGACAGCGAGCGCATCTCGGCAACTTTCTTTTCCAACTCTATAATCGGTTTTTCAAACTCTAATGTGTACGCCACGTTTATACCTCTGAATGTCTGGATGGACGAAGGCTCTTGATACAAATGTCAAGATCCAACGATGGAGAATAATTCTTGATGTAATACTCGTTCAGTTCGTTGATGGTGTGCTCGCTAAGCTGACCGGGATAGCTGATATGCGCCAATCCTGTCACTCCGATTTTAGCTATGTGTGCGTGGGAACTGTCTACCGGAAACACACCCACAACACTCATCTTGCCTGCAAGCACCGCGAACCACCGCGAGTACAAATAGCGCAGCCGTGGTCTGATCAAAATTACCACGGGTAGTACAATGAGCAATGCAACCAGCGCAGCTGCGATGTCGATGCAACGCTTCACAATCCTGTTGCGCAAAGCCAAGAGAGGAACTTGTTTGGTCACTTTGGATTGGGAGGATATTCCCTCTGCAATGCCCAGCGCCACTACGCTTGCGGCGTCGCGCGCAAAGTGGAATCGTACATCCAAATGCACAGCCGATTCCATCAAGCGGATATTCTCCGAAGTACGTGTTTCGCCACCAATCACCACTACTTCGTCTATATCATATTGCTCAATGAGCTTTATCACATACTCTCTATGTCCAAGAAGAGGAATTCCTTTGGAATGATTGGCGCTATGCAGTTCTCTGGTTTCGGCATAGCCCACTACAAACGCAGAAAGGGCATTCGTGCGTTGCAATTGGGCTGCCGTTTCTTCCGCTTGTTCAGCGGTGCCTACCAGCAGCAGACGTCTCTGTGCGTGTGAACCAAACAGCGTATCGGCGGCGGCGGCCACTCCGCGAATAAGCGCGGAACTAAGCAGAGAGAAGCCTATAGTCATAAGCAACACGCCCCGGCTGAAAGCATACTCATTCCAGTAGTAGGTCAACGACGACAACACAAAGAAACTGACCAGCAACCCTTGAATGCTGCGCCGCACTGTCGGTTTATTCTCGAAGTACTCCCCCACGGCGATCATGCTCATGAGCACCACAAAAGGAACCACGATAAACACCGTCGGGAATGCATAGTCCGGAAGCGCGAAGTAATCTCCTCTGCGCAGCTTTACGGCCAGCAGCAGGTTGGCTACAACAAACAACAAATCAGGAATGAGTATCGAAAGTCCGCGCGCATGCCGAATGCCATAGGCTAAAAGCGAGCGCAGAAAAATTCCTGTACGAAGAAAGAGCAGGAATAGAGAGGAAGTGCCGTAGTGCTTACGAGCAAAAATCTCCATGGCGTCGTAAAACCATTTCACTTCGTTGATGGACGAGCGCCGTGTGCTCTCGCCCTTGAAGTGCACAATGGTGGTAAGGGGAGCGTATGCCGTTGCAAAGCCGGCCTGCTTCATGCGATAGCACAGATCCAGATCTTCGCCATACATAAAGAAATCTTCGTCGAATCCGGATATCGCCAGCAGAGGTTCGCGGCGGCAAAACATAAAGGCGCCGATAACGGCATCTATCATATATGTTTCGTTTTCGTCGCGAAAGGTTTGGTTGTATTGAGCAAAGATCGGAGAGCGCGGGAACAATACCTGCAAACCAAAGAGCTTGCAGAAGGATACCCAAGGGCTTGGGAAACCTCGACGGCACTGCACTTGAAAGGTTCCATTGGCGTTGAGCACCTTGCATCCGCTGATGCCCACCGCAGGATTCTCGTCCATGTACCGCACCATCGTGGCGATGGTATCTTCCTGAATCAAGGTATCGGGATTCAGGAGCAAGATGTATCGCCCTTGTGCTTGCTTGATGCCAATGTTGTTGGCGCGTCCGAAGCCTATGTTCTCGGATAAAGCTATGAAGCGCACGTTAGGAAACTTTGGCGAAAGAGTGGCAACGGATTGATCGTGCGAGTTGTTGTCGATCACCAGTATTTCATACGGCAAGTCGAATGCGGAGCGATCGATCGACTCCAGGCACTGCTGCAGAAACTCGCGCACGTTGTAGTTCACGATAACGATGGAAACAACGGGTGTTTCCGGAGTTTGTGCGGCAGTAGAATTCATGTGCAGAGTCGTGGATGGACACCTATCCCCTTAGCGTCCGAACAATGTTCCCAGACGGAGTTTCCAAACTAACCAAGCAGCTTCGAAGATGATGTTCTTACTCATTTTGGAAACACCATTCACGCGATCGATAAAGATGATGCTGATCTCCCGCATGCGAGCGCCCAAGCGCCATGCACGATAGTTCATCTCGATCTGAAAAGCATAACCATTGCTGCGAATCTTAGTAAGGTCGATTTGCTGCAATACCGATGCCCTAAAACCTTTGAAGCCGCCGGTGGCATCCTTAATCGGCATGCGGGTAACAATTCGCGTGTACAGATTAGCGGTGTAACTCAAGAGCAATCTGCTCATGGGCCAGTTCACCACATTCACACCGGTGTAATACCGTGAGCCAATTACCACATCGGAAGTTTCCAGTTCCTTGAGGAAGGAAACAAGCACTTCCGGATTGTGAGAAAAGTCCGCATCCATCTGGCAAATAATCTCGAATCCCATGGAAAGAGCCTGCGTAAAGCCGGCGCAGTAGGCGGTGCCAAGTCCGCTCTTTTTGGCACGCTGCAGCAAGTGCACACGCGCATCAGTCTGCATGCGCTTTTGAACAGCTTGAGCCGTGCCATCCGGCGAACCGTCGTCCACTATCAGGATGTGCATTTCGGAAACATGACGATGAATGGCATCAATCATCGCGTCGATGTTTTCGATTTCGTTGTATGTAGGTATGACGACAATAGTTTTCATTTATGCCTGGCCATGTCCGCGGAACATCAGAATAGCGGTCCGAACAATGATTTCAATATCCAACCGGAGCGACATATTCTCAATATAGAAGAAGTCGAAGCGAATTCTGTTTTCAATCTCTTCCAGCGACTCATCGTAGCTGGTGTACTTGATTTGCCACCAGCCGGTTAGGCCGGGACGCACTTTGTGTCGACGATTATAATAGGGAATATGTGTAGAAAAATATTCCACATACTTCGGTTGCTCGGGGCGCGGCCCCACAACGCTCATATCGCCGATAAAGATGTTCCACATTTGTGGTATCTCGTCCAGGTGTGACTTCCGCAAGAAATATCCAAATCGCGTCACCCGAGGATCGCCCACTTTGGTCCACTGCTGTCCGTGCTTCTCGGCGTCCTGAACCATCGATCTAAACTTATAAATTCTGAACACCGATCCGTTCTTGCCTATGCGTTGTTGAGAAAACAATGCAGGGCCCCGCGATTCCAATCGCACGATTATTGCTATCAGCAGCCACAGTGGAAATCCCAGCACCAACACAGCAAAGCTCATGCAAATGTCGATCAATCGTTTGACGGCAAACTGCCATGGCTTTAAAAGCTCGGGATGCACTTCAATAAGCGGGGAACCATAGATCTGCAGTGTGCGTACTTGGCCGGTTACAATCTCGTACACATCGGGCTCTATCTTTACGCTTACGCCATGCTGGCCGGCGCTGGATACCACATTCAACATTTTGTCGTGATCGTTCGACGACATTCCCAGCAGCAGCGCCTCGGGCTTGAGGTGCTTGAGTATGGTATCAAGATCCTCCACCGAACCCAGAACAGGCACGTTGATCTCTGCATGAGCACGAAGGTCGTCGTTGCCGTCTCCTATGCAGCCCAGTACGCTATACCCCCACGAGGGTTCATTTTTTACAAGACGCAACAGGTTAGTGATTTTCTCGGCTGAACCCACCAGAAGTGTGGGAACGGTGATCACCCGACGAATGCGAAGAGTGCGCTGTACGCTGCGTGCGAGCAGTCGGAACGCTACTACCGCCATGATCACGAGCAGCACGTACGGAATGAACTTTACCCGCACGTAGCCCGAATCCAGCGACATACCAAGGAGCACAGCTACTCCGGCGGTAGAGGAAGCTTTTACAACCGTCCAGGCTTCATCGAAGGGTGAACGTATGTACCAATTTTTGTACAAGCCCGCCAGCCAATACACGGTTAGCCAAAAAACAATGTTCGATACCAGAACCGTGAAAAAGAACTCGGCGGTGGGAACAAGGGGATGCGCTTGAAGCGAGGTGAGCTTCACGAAGTAAAATAGCACAAAGCTCAAACTCACGGCCACGATGTCGAATGCCACTTGCATCATTACCGGCGCTCCGAGTTTACGTATCAAGGCATGCAGCACCCCGCGACCCGCAGCATTGCGCTGTTGCGAGACATCATGGAGTTGGTCTCCGGATAATATCGTGTTCTGAGATTGCACTCTCGGCTCTTGCTTAGCGACTAAGCGTAATGTAAATGTTGATTGCAAGGAAGAGCGCGTTCACAATGGCAGCAGCGATCGTTACATACGAAGCTGTACGCTGAATTTGCTGGCCAAGTGGTTCGTCCGGCGGATGAGGAACATAGATCTTATCGCCGGCTTCTATCGGTGTTTCTTCCGCCTTCAGCCATACACCGGTTTTGCCTTTGATGATACGCTCACGGCCTTTATCTGCTTCGGTAGTCATACCGCCGGCCAGGGCAATGTACTGCTCCATAGTTCGGCCCGGTACGTAATTGAAATAGCCTCCGCTTCGTACCTGTCCGTATACGTATACGGTGCGTGGATTGCGGGGAATCACGATCACATCGCCATCCTGAAGAGTAACATTGTCGTCGCTGCCGGGACTGCTCAACGCTCGTTCAAAGTTGCATGCCACGAGTGGCTTTCTGCCAATTTCATCGATGGTAAATCGAGTGGTGTCCTCTAGCAACAAATTCGAGTTCTGCATTTTTTTGAGACGATCCACATACTCGTTGCTCATGTAGGACGACTCCGATTTCTCGCGGCGCAAAACATGCGCCAGGGGAAGGTATGCCTCGCCCCGAACACCGCCTGCCAGATCTACTATATCTTTTAATCGGGTCTTGTTGTTTGATACCGCATACATTCCGGGCTTCTCTATTTCGCCGCGAATGCTCACCGAACCGGACAGAGAAATCGGAGCTACGTCTTCCTCATCTACAATCACAACATCTCCGGACATCGCTTCGCGGTCTCCCGAGAGGAGGTTTAAATTTTGATCCACATCCAAGTCTATACGCTCGCCATTGCGCACCAGTACTGCCTTTGCGGGCTTTGCAAGATTGGTACAGAAGCCGCCGAGCTTACACAGGAACGAAATCTTATCACCGGCCTTCACAATGGTGTTGGTGGGGTTTGCTACACCGCCGGTCACACTCATGGTGCCGTAGTCTTGAATCTCTGCCGGAACATAGATTTCATCGCCCTCGCGTATGTATGGGTCGTCTGTGGGAACGCTCGAAACTTCGGCTTTATGTAAGTCGCACACGTTCACAGTGCGGTCGCTGTGACGTACCACGATATTGCGCATCACCGAAGCCGGGAGCAGCGAGCGGCGCTGGCGCATTGCGCCAAGTTGTGTGGAAGATTCTGTTTGCCCGAACACTTGAGCGGCATTACGCGCAGCATTCACATCAGAAACTTGCGAGCGCATCTGCATAGCCATTTTTAATACCGTAAGCACGCGGGTGCTGGCAGGAAGGCTATACATGCCGGGCGACAGTACATTGCCGCGAACGGTTACATACACAAGACGCGGCCGCTTCAAACCAAGAAAAGCCTTCAATGAAGGAGTGCGTTCGCGCTGCAACGCCAGCACGGTGTCTCGAACTTGAGCAAGTGTTTTGCCTGCCACATTGATGGCGCCCAGTCTGGGAATGAAGATCATGCTTTCCGGACTCACCACTATAGACTCGTCCATCGAGGCAGCGTCCAGCTTCAAGAGAGTTAACACATCGCCCGGACCAACGTAATAATACTCCGGCTGCACTACATTATCGTAGGCAGTTTGGTCTAAGCGCTGACTCTCGAGTGTGCTTTTGTTTTGAGCGCCGCTGAGAAGTTTATCAAGATCAAAGCCACCGGTGGTGCCGGTGCCTGATTGGGCAAATAGGGAGGCTGAGATAGCTGTTAGAATCAACAACAGCAGACGGAGAAATCGCGTACTCACAACGACGTTCCTTGGGGTGGTTGAAAAAACGTGGTAACAAAGTTACGATTTCGGCTCCTTTTGGGTAGAATTGACCTTCGCCAGGGACTATGCCCGCATGAGTACTTGGCAAACATACACATCGACGGTTTAACTAAATGCATGTGCTGCAGACCGGGCAATAGAATCAAATCGTCGGCATGCTCTCATCTATTATTACTACGCAAGAATCTTCTGAGTAATAATATCGGTAATACGCTCAGCTGCGTGCCCGTCCCAAAGCGGGGGCACGGTACCCTGTTTGCGCTGACCGCGGTGCAAAGCGCGCACTTCGCTGTGAATTGCCTCTGCAGTAGGTGGAATGAGAATATTGGTACCCAGATCTACCGTGCTTGGACGTTCGGTGGTGGTGCGAAGAGTAAGGCAGGGAATACCCAGCGCTGTTGTTTCTTCTTGAATTCCGCCCGAATCGGTCATCACATAATCGGCATTCTTCATAAGTGCAAGGAACGAGATATATCCTTGCGGTTCTATCAATCGAATTCTCGGATGTAATTCCAGCAGCGGCTGCAATCCGAACTCCTCGGCTTTCTTGCGTGTTCGCGGGTGCACGGGAAACACTATATCCCGCTCGGAACTGATTTCGGCAAACAATTCCAAAAGCATGCGAAGCTGAGTAGCATCATCCACGTTACTCGGGCGGTGCAGAGTGGCAAGCACATATCCTTGCTTCGTTAGTCCCAGATCGTGAAGTATCGGCGACTGTTCCGACATCGGCAATGCATAATGAAGCGAGTCGATCATCGTGTTGCCCACAAAGAAAGTGCGATGGGCCGGATAGCCCGATTCGCGCAAATGATCCATACCGCTTTTCTCAGTAACAAAGCAGTAGTCACTGATAGCATCGGTGGCAATACGATTGATTTCCTCCGGCATAGTGCGATCGCCCGATCGCAATCCGGCTTCCACATGCGCTGTGGGAATGTGAAGCTTCGCTGCAGTGAGTACGCACGCGATGGTAGAGTTTACGTCGCCCACCACGATCACCAGATCCGGTTTTTCTTGCAGGCAAATTTTCTCGAACTCAACCATCACGCGTGCAGTTTGCTCCGCATGCGAACCGCTGCCCACACCAAGAAAGGTGTGCGGCTCCGGCATATTTAAGTCCTGAAAAAACGCATCCGACATACGGGCATCATAATGCTGACCGGTATGGCAAATCAAATGCCGTACGCTATCGGCATACGCTGCAAACGCCCTATGAATGGGCGCTACCTTCATGAAGTTGGGCCTTGCGCCCACAACGGAGATAACTGTTTTCATGATGAACAAAACGTACTACACACGGCTGTATTCCGTGTACTCGTATGAATACCATTCCTTGATTCACATTCGCATGGAACGACTAGTGCCTCAGGCTTGGGAAAATTCCTATCCCCAGAGAACACTACTATCCCCTTGAAACACTACTATCACTTGGATTTATACGACGAACCGCCCTCGCCGGACGTGCGTTTGCGCACAACTTTACCGCCGGCCCCTGCGGGTCGGGGAGAGCGCTCGCCATCGAAACGACGGCCGGCAGGCTTAGAGCCGCCAAAGCGTTGCTCGCCATAGCCACCACGATCCGAAGATTTGCGGGGACCGGAATAGGATTCACGTTGACCGCCTCTGGGCGAGAACGAAGGACCACCCGGACGACGTCCGCCACCATCCACATCGGCGCGAATGCGACGTCCGCGATATACTTCGCCTTGAAAGGCTTGTACCACGGAATCGAGCAACGACGCTTCCACATCAATAAAGCTGTAGGTTTCTTTAATGTCCATGCGGCCAAAGCTTGCACCTTTTTCACCGCTGATATCACACAAATAGCGTAGCATTTTTCCTGTGTCGAAGCCATCCATCGAGCCCACGTTGATAAACATCCGCGAGCCGCTTCCGCTACGCTGTTTGGCAGCAGAGTCTCGCGTGTGGTCGCGGTTCGACAAGTTTACATTGATGTCCTGAGCGTTTCGGTAGTACTCAAGGAATCGATTGAATTCTATGGACACAAATCGTGTTACAAGATCTTCCTTGCTTAGGTCTTTTAATTCCTCGTGAATGGCTGGAAGGAATCGAGCAATTCCTTTTTCGTCCACTTCCACGTCGTGAATGCGCTTTACCAAACTCATGAGCTGGCTCTCGCATACTTCCAGCGGACCCGGAATACGACCAAGATGGAATTTCTTTCCAACTACCTTCTCGAGTTTCTTGATGGCAAACAAATCCTTTACGGTAACGAGGGTCATGGAAATACCACTGCGTCCCGCTCTGGCAGTTCTACCGCTTCGGTGCGTGTAGTTTTCAATCTCGTCGGGCAGATTGTAATTGATAACGTGCGTGACGTTGTTTACATCAATACCGCGCGCAGCCACATCGGTTGCCACAAGCAATTGAAGAGAACGCTGGCGATAATGCGCCATCACTTTATCGCGCATCGGCTGGCTTAGGTCTCCGTGCAGAGCGTCGGCATTGTAGCCGTCGCGCACAAGCTTCTCGGCCACATCTTGCGTTTCGTTTTTGGTGCGGCAGAACACAATAGCGAAGATGTCGGGCGTGGCATCCACAAGGCGCTTCAACGCTTCGTAGCGATCACGCGCCTGAACCACGTAGTAGATGTGCTCAATCTTATCGGCACCAACATTCAGGCCGCCAACTTGCAGCTCCTGCGGTGATTTCATATACGTGCTGGCAATGGCACGTACTTCTTTTGGCATGGTTGCGGAGAATAGCCATGTGTGCTTCTCTGCCGGCGTGTTCGATAGTATTGAATCTATCTCGTCGCGAAAACCCATGTTCAGCATTTCGTCTGCTTCATCAAGCACAACTGTATGAACGGATGTGATGTCTGCGGCTCCGCGATCGATAAGATCTATCAGGCGGCCCGGAGTGGCCACGATAATGTGTGCACCGTGGCGCAGGTCTTTGATCTGCTTGCCAATGTTTGCACCACCATACACCGGCACAACGCTGATGTTCGGCATGTACTTGCAAAAACTCTGAAGATCATTGCTGATTTGCACGCACAGCTCTCGAGTAGGAGCAATTACCAAACCTTGTACACCGCGAATATTCGGACGTAACTTTTCCAGCAACGGAAGGCCGTATGCCGCTGTTTTACCTGTACCTGTTTGTGCCAAGCCCACGAAGTCGGTCTCGGTGGACAACAAAATGGGGATCGTCTGTTCTTGAATTGGGGTGGGATTCTCAAAGCCGCGCTCGGTAATGGCTCGAATCAGTGTCTGCCCTATACCGAGGCTTTCAAATGGATTCATATCGGAAGAAATGGTGGATGTCGTGAGAAGGCGGGAACTTACTCTGCTTCGGTCACGACGTTTAACTATGCAAAAATAGTGTGGGAATGCTCGGCGGGCGCTATGCTATTATTATCTCAGGGCTTAGATAGGGCCGAGACATTGCCTAAACAAGGCTCAGACAAACGACAGCAAAGGGCTCATTCCTGTAGCCGATTATGCTTGTCACGTGCCGTAATTATATACTCGCTAACGGCTCTACCACATGCCTAAACGCTGGGTAATCATCATGGTAGCAACTACCAACAAGAGCACGCCGAACATGCGTTTGAGTGTTGCTGCAGGAACGCGCGAGCTTAGCGCCGAGCCGGTCCAAACGCCAAGAAACATGCATCCCAAGAACATCAACACAAAGGAAGTGATGGATAGTGAACCTACGTTTATGGTGTTCATGGCGGCTGCAAGGGCGGGCTGCGAGAAGTATCCGATGGATCCGAATAACGAGTTCACGGCTATCACAAATAAACTCGTGCCTACACTTTTAGCCATGTCCATGCCTAGGATCAAACTCAATACGGGCACAATCATGAACCCGCCGCCCACGCCTACTAATCCCGTGAGTAGTCCCACTCCCAGCGAGGGAAGTGCTACACGCATAAACATAGATGAGTTTGCACGCGGCTCCGGCCGGCTGGAGCTTTGCGTGCGCCGTGGCCTGAGCATAAAGAAGGCAGCCAGCAGCATTATGAGGGCGAAAATCAAAAGCTGAATCTCACCTGTTAAGAACACTGCGGCGCGAGCACCTGCGAACGACCCTACAGCCGAGAACCCGGAAAAAATCAAGGCCTTCGGAACATCCACATTCCCGCGGCGAAAATGGCTCAATGCGCCAACGGCACTGGTGCAGCCAACCACGACAAGCGCAAGAACAATGGCAATCTTTGGGGGCATGCCGCATGCATACACAAACACCGGCACGGCAAGAATACTCCCGCCGCCTCCCAGAAGTCCCATGAGGACGCCTATAACCACACCTGCCGCAAATACTACTGCTTCCATAGGGAACGAAAATACCATGTACATCGGTGCCGTAGCGGAGTAGATGGTGCACCAAACGCTGCGCGGCAATAGACCGCCGCTTTAGAGGAAGATCCTCTTGACCGCTATTCCTATGGTAGAAATTCGAAACATCATCGATATTCCCATCCCTGCAGCACATCTCGCTTCTTCTTGCCTCTACTCTATATTTGCACGAATCAAATACACGAGATAATCACACAACGATCTTCGCACGCATCACAAAGGGTACTCATGGAATCACGGTATAAATCATTCCGATACATTGAAAACTTGTCGCAACTGGTAGGGGAGCATGTCTCCTTGCACGGTTGGGTGCACAATATTACCGGAAAGGGAAAGTTGCAGTTCATTCAATTGCGAGACGGCACCGGCATTGTTCAATGCGTGGTGTTTAAAGGCAATGTACCCGAAGATGTTTTTGAATCGGCGAAGCAACTCACGCAAGAGTCGTCCATTTCTATTACCGGCACCGTGCGTGCAGAGCAGCGCGCTGCGGGCGGGGTAGAGATCGACGTGGACGGCATTACCATATATCAAGTACCCGCAGAGCAATATCCCATCACGCCCAAAGAACACGGCGTTGAGTTTCTTATGGAGAATCGCCACTTGTGGCTGCGCTCCACACGCCAGCATGCCATCATGCGTATTCGCTCTGTAGTTGTAAAAGCTATACGCGACTTCTTCGATGGCAACGGCTTCCGCCTGATGGATTCGCCCATACTCACGCCCAATGCCTGCGAGGGTACTTCTACGCTGTTCGAGACCGAGTACTTCGATTTAGGCAAAGCATATCTTACGCAGTCGGGTCAGCTCTACGCCGAAGCCAGTGCTATGGCTCTTGGCAGGGTGTATACCTTTGGTCCTACCTTTCGCGCGGAGAAGTCCAAAACAAAGCGCCACCTTACCGAGTTCTGGATGGTGGAGCCGGAGATGGCCTACTTCGATTTGCAGGATGATATGGATCTGGCAGAGGATCTGGTGGAGTATATCGTGGCGTGTTGCTTAAAGCACTGCGGACCGGAACTTGCTGCTATGGGGCGTGATATCACGAAGCTTGAAAAAGTAAAGCGTCCGTTTCACCGCATGAGCTACACCGAAGCAGTGGAGTGGCTGAATGTGAACAACGTGAAACTCACGAAGAAAAATGCCGATGGCACGGAGTCGCACATAGACTTCCCCTGGGGCGAGGATTTTGGCGCGCCGCAGGAGGAAGCACTGATGAGTCAATTTGAGAAGCCTTGTATCGTGCATCGCTATCCCACGGAAGTAAAGGCCTTCTACATGAAGCGCGATCCGCAGAATTCCAAAGTTGTGTTGGCCATGGACATGCTAGCACCCGAGGGAGCAGGGGAGATCATCGGAGGATCGCAGCGCGAGGACGATCACGATCAACTGCTTGAGCGTATCCTGCACGAACAACTTCCGCAGGAAGCCTTCCAATGGTATTTGGATTTGCGCAAGTTTGGAAGTGTGCCTCACAGCGGCTTTGGCCTTGGCGTGGAGAGAACGGTTAAGTGGATCAGCGGCGCGGAGCATATTCGCGAAGTGATTCCGTTCCCTCGGATGATCTATCGCATTGTTCCCTAACGCGTAGCTTCCAAACGCAGAGTTTTCTGAAGCATCACTGTGCAAACGAGTGCCCATGCGTTGTTGCAGCTTCTAGAATGGAGTTGTGCTCTTCATAGCTATACTCTTGGTGTTTTAAACTCGGCGGCTTACTCTTGCGAAACCGTCGAACAGCAGACTTCTGCATTCAATGCACAATGGCAGTTGCTCGATAGTCAAGTACCTAATCAACTCGAACTGTGGACCTTACAAAACCGGATAGGCGGCGCGTAGTGCGCGCTCTGGGCATGATGATAGCATCGGCTCCTTTAGGGTGGTTGGCTGTTCGCCAACTGTTTCCCTGGTGGCTGGGGCAGTCTCCGCGTCCGGTGAATGTTAACATGGGTCCGGTATCAAGAGTATTTGCGTCGTCGGACTACGTTTCAACCTCTGCTACCGGCGTGCCCACAATGCTCATTCGTAAGGGTGAATCTGTAGAGGCGCTGAGTATGCTCTGCACGCATGGTCAGTGCACGGTGGTGTTCGAGCAATCGCGTTCATGCTTTGTGTGCCCCTGCCACGGTGGTGTGTTCGAGAGCGATGGCAGAGTGCGCACCGGCCCGCCCACCAAAGCACTGCAACGCATAGTAGTGAAATTGGAGGGCCAGGATGTAGTCCTCAGCGATCAAATCATCGGCGGCTGATATTCTTGCGGGATGAGATGTGAGTGTGAAACGAGATATGAGTACGGAACGAGGAACACGCCTGGGAATAGCGCGCGTACACACTAAACGGCAGGAACAGTCTACCTTAGTCCGCTGCAGGCAAGCGGGTATACGCCTCGCGCACCAGCTCGTCCACGCGCTCCTGCTTCAGCACAATTTGTACTTGATGGCCGGTTGCAATTCTACGCGATGACGAGAACGCCTCGATGCTGCAGCGTATAAATCGATCACGCACCTCGGTAACAATAGCTTCTACTCGCACGCGATCTCCGACGGCGCACATTGCTTCATGGCGAATAGATATCTCGCCACCCACTGCATTTTCACCGGCGTCGAAAAATCCTTCTATGGCGCGACGCGCCGCAACCTCGGCATGGTATGCTAACCAGAAGCTTG
>JBJOLU010000021.1:0-3199 GCA_046052705.1 Bacteroidota bacterium
CTTGGGCGCGGCGCGGGGTGGAATAAATGCCTCTCGGACTGGAACTATCGTACATCCAAAAGTTGTAGTTCGTGCGGCGCAGCAGAGGGTCACTGATATACTCGCGCGGCGCACCCGTGTAGGCCAGGCCGTCGGTGATGGGTCCGCCAAACACATTCAGCTGCACCGAAAGATTATCCGTAAACGATCCCGCGCTGAAAAAATAGCTCTGCAATGAAGCCCAGGAGTTATCGCGATAGCCGCGGGATTCAATGGAAGAAACACGGCCATAAAATGCGAGCGAGTTTGCCAGCAACCCTGTACCGTACTCGGCGGAGAGTTTGGACACAGCAAGCGAAGAAACATCCGAGGGCACTTCGTTTTTTACTCCGGCGTATTCCTGAAATCCGATACCGGCGCTTACCCGGGCAACGGGCTTTTGAGCAATGTTGAGCGTGGTGATATTCACCGAGCCGCCAATAGCTGCTGCGCCATAGGTGGTGAGTCCGGCACCGCGCTGCACTTGAATATTCTCTGCGGAGGCAGCCAGATCGGGAAAGTTGATCCAATACACATTGTGGTCTTCAGGATCGTTCTGCGGAATACCGTTTACCATCACGGCAATGCGGCGCTGGTCAAAGCCACGCATGGTGAGATACGAGTAGCCGATGTTGTTTCCGTTGTCCGAATACATGATCATCGAAGGCGACTCACGCAGCAGTGTGGGCAAATCAAACGCCGTGTGCTTCTCGGCGATTTCCTTTCGGGAAAATTCCGTGAAGGGTACCGGCGAGGTAATAGCATTGGCGCGCGTGGCAGTAACGGTGAGCTCCGGAACAGCATACTTGGCGGTGTCGGCAGGAAGTGCCTTGGCATGAACACTCACAGCGCAGAGCATGGCTACGGGAATCAGCAACGAAACCGGAGAAGAGAAGGCAGAGAAGTGAGAGCGAAACATAGAGCATCTTGAATAAAGTGATACAAGAAGCTCCGAGGGTTTGGAGAGGGCAATACTTGAGCGTATTGCAGGCCGTTTTCCTTCGCCGGCATTACCCGGATCAGGTTCCAAGAGTGTTATCTCAGCCCGCGGCATTTGCGCGAGCACCTCTAACGGAGCAGGACGAAAATAGGGAAAAGCAGTATGCGGGGCAGTAGGGTATGGAGGAAACGGCCAAGAACTACTGAAGAGCTAGTGACGAACTACCGAAGAACACGATCACTCCACATGCCATCAGGTAGATAACACTCAGAACGCTTGCCAAACAGTGTATATCTGTGGCGTGCAACCAAGCGATAGAGCGGGTTGCGAAGGAATCGCGGTATGAACAAAAGTGCGCCGCTTAAGCGCCACACACCGCCGAGTTCCATGGATATACGAATCACGGCGTCCGACTCCGTCCATGCCGCATTGTGAGTTACAAAGATGATCGAGTCGGCACTTGCCAGCTCGGGATGTCTCTCACGCAATAAGGTACTCCATTCGGATTGCAATGGAGTAAATCGGATGCGAGCGCGTTTATCATGACGCACAATAAACGCCACACTACGGGAGCAAAGCACACAGATGCCATCGTAGATCACTACAGGATGATCTCGCAGGTTGAGTTCGGGAGCGATGTTCAGATTGATATTCAGAGTGATGTTCAGAGTAATTATTCAGAGTATCTATTCCGCCGGATAATGATGAATTCCCGGGTATTTAACGGTACATGTTGTCTAATGATAACAATATGATTTGATTGTTAATAGAACGTAAAACCGTGAGGTATCTGTGTAACATCAAGGTAACAGTGTAGGAACATCGACGTAACATCACGACGATAGTTTTGAGCATAGTTCGAGTAAAAAGCCAATCAGAAGCGAACTCGATCTTGAGTACCTCAATTAATCTATACTTTTATATGCGTCACATGTTGTTACTTCGAATAATGATGGTATGTATCGTTGCGAGTACAGCAACGATGTCGTTACGAGCCCAAATTACTCGGCTTGTGGACTACTCCAATAACACATCTGCACCCATTGGAGTTCATCAGTCCATAAGCATACGAGAGGGTGGATTTTCCGGCCTTACTTACATACCGGGCACAAACGGAAAAGAATTCTGGGTGGTGTCTGATCGCGGCTTTAATGTAGACTGCGCGAATGCAAACTCTAGCGCCTGCAGACCGCAGTACGACAAGATGTATGCATTCCCCAGCTATGGTCCGAAGATCTTTCGCATTCGTCTTCATGGCGACTCCGCACAGATTCTTCGCACCATTCCTATTCGACGTCCGGATGGAACTCCTGCTACGGGCTTGCTCTTGCCTACAGGCCTTGGAAGCTTAGCGACAGAAATCGCATCGCGCGACACAGTTCTTAACTGTGCTGACTACGCATCCAAAATTGTTGGTAAGGATCCTTGGGGTATTGATTCCGAAGGAATACTTGTGGATCTCGACGGAAACTTCTGGATATGCGAAGAAGGCGGACCAAGCATCTGGAAATTGAATCCCGATGGAATCGTTATGCAGCGATTTACCCCATGGGCCACGGTGGCCGGTGCACAACCCCAGGATGTTCCTATCGACACCGTGTTTGGTTACCGCAAGAATAACCGTGGATTCGAGAGCATCTGTATGGCACCGAACGGTAAGATCTATGTAGCTATTCAAAGCCCGTTGCTCTTTCCCGACAAAACAATCGGCGAGGGCACACGCGTTCATCGTATTCTGGAGATAACACCTTCAACGGGCGCCATGCGCATGCTGGCTTACCTCAACGATGGAATAATCGGCGCTTCAGGTTCAAACCAGATTCGCTTGCGCGATTGGAAACTTGGCGACATGGTTGCCATTAACGACAGCACCTTCTTGATTTTGGAAGCAGCTCTGCGCGGAACGTCGGATGTGCGCCGAATGTACATGATCAATATCAATGGCGCTACCGCAGTGCATTCCGGACGCTACAATGGTTTAACTCTCGAAGCCCTTTTAGATTCAGCAGGACTTGCGGCCAATGGCATTGTTCCGGTTCGCAAGACTCTATTCATGGATCTTCTCGCCAATCAGTGGCCGGCTGCCTATGAAAAAGCTGAAGGCCTGACCATCATCAATGACAGTACTATTGCTATCGGCAACGATAATGATTACGGAGCGATTTCTCCCTTGGAGAATGGTATCGTTACACCTACCGGCATAACCTGTCATGTGATTACCTACAGACTTCAAGGTGCAAA
>JBJOLU010000022.1:0-9608 GCA_046052705.1 Bacteroidota bacterium
CCTGCAATTCAACTTTGCGAAGAGCCATCAACTGCCAGCGACCATTGTCCACAGGTCCGCCGATTTCCTGTCCTGAAGAGAACGTCGTGAAATCGACACGCGCCTTACGAAGACTGTCTTCTGTTGGAAACATAGGTGCTTGCTCAGTGTTCGCACCAGGGTGGTAGAATACCTGGTATTCTAAGTCTTGAACGTTAGCCAGACGTATCAGATTACGAAGTTTCTCTTCACGCTCTTTGGGCTCCAATCCGTCCATTTTATCAGCGTCGGACACATCCGTTACGCCAACCATCACTTGATAGAAGCGGTCTTGCTTGATCTTGGTAGCGCCTGCGTCTTTAACGGCAGACGGATCCTGCAAGGTGATTTCATCTTGCGGTCGTGTATTGATACCTTCTGAACCGGAACCCGATTGCAATTGCGAGAGAATACTCTCCACAATCTTCATCGACTCCTTTTGTTTTTGGATCAGATGCTCTTCGGCCTCGTCTCGCTCCACAATAATGATGAGAAGCTCAAGAATTACCGCCAAGTATAGTACGAAGTATACCTTACCGGCTCCACCCTTAGACATAGACTATTCCTTTCGTTGGGTAATACACGTGCGCGAGCTGAACTGCTCCCCTATTGCACTGGATTTAGATTTTTTTTCGATTCTTGGAGTCTTTCGACCCGTACAAAACAAAGAACAAGAAATCCGGCCGGTGCAATACCGCCCGGACTTCTTGCGGCTGTTTCCGCTCACTCGCACAATTTCGAAAACGAAAATCGAAAATGAACGAGCAGACTAAAAATCTACGTTTTTAGCCAATATAGAGGCACAATCATATACTGACATTGTGCCTTTTCATTAAATTTTATTTATTCGGATTCACCTTCGGCGCATTTGCGGCCTTAGCGGAAACTGCTTTCGCAGATGTCTCCACAGCCGAAGTTGCCGTTGCTGCTTCTTCCTTGATTTCCGATGCCTTCGCAGAAGCACCCTTCATGGAACAGCAAGATTTCTTTGCTGCAGCTTTGTTCACACAGCAAGCGGAAGATGATTTTCCTTTGCACTTACCATCGGCATCACAGGCCGATACGGGAGAGCAGTATGCAGCAAAAAGGGCGGCAACTGCCAAAAGAGCACTGAGCTTCTTCATAAAAACCTCTGAAAATTGTAGTAAAAACGACCGTTACAGGGTTGAACCATGCCGCACAATATATCGCTATCTGCACTATTGAGCAATGCATTTTTCGGCATTTTTCGGCCCCCAACGCTAGTAGTACGACATCGGGAGTGTTTCGAATGTTACACCACGTCCAATGCAGCGACTACCTGTGAGATTTATTCTTTAGAGATGCATCAGGTGCAGCTGAGTCTCGAGTTCTACCAACGAGCTACGTTGTTCGCTGCTGGATACATAGATGCACTTCCAACGCACTTCCCGGCTAAAAAAAACTGCGCGCGAACAAACTCACGCGCAGTTGGTTTCTCTGCTGAGATCTATCACTTACGAGCATCCGCTGGTGGTACCGCAGTCGTCGCACACTGTGCACGAACCGTTGCGCTTTACTCTCATTGAGTTACAATTGGAGCATTGCTCACCGGTATACCCTTTTGCGCGAGCTTCCTTTACTTTCGACACACCCGAGGCCACCGCTACGATTCCTTCGGACTGCACATCGCGTGCAATGGTCGTAGCGGGTTCGTAGTCGGCAGCAGAAGGCTGCGATGTTACACTCTTCTGAGCAATGCCTTTACTTCCCGAGGCAAGTGCATTGCCTGCAGGTTGTTTCAGCGGTGCTACTTCGTCTACGGCTTTAACGTGAACAAAGTCGGTGCGATTCAGGTAATCGTATCCGATGGAACGGAACACATAGTCTAGAATGGATGTGGCATTCTTAATAACCTCGTGGCCTTGAACCGGTCCGGAAGGATCGAATCGCGTGAAGGTGAATGAGTCCACAAGTTCTTCCAGCGGCATACCGTATTGAAGTGCTTTGGAAGCCAAAACGGCGAAGCAATTCATCAATCCCTTGAAGGATGCGCCTTCTTTGTACATATCGATGAAGATTTCGCCCAAGGTGCCGTCTTCGAACTCACCTGTGCGCACGAATACCTTGTGGCCACCCACATACGCTTCGCGAATTATACCTGTGCGGCGCTTCGGCAAACGATGACGCTCTGCACGATGATACACGCGCTCCACTATGCGCTCTTGCACTTCCTTGGGGCCCTTGGTTTCGTCCAGGGAGTCCGCATCACCAAGCATAATCACTTCGTCGATGCCTTCGTCGCTGGAGTTATTCAGAGGCTGCGAAAGTTTGGAGCCGTCGCGATACAATGCAATGGCCTTCAAGCACAACTTCCACGACTCGATATGAACCGTATTCACATCGTCGATCTTTGCCTCGTTCGGCATGTTGATGGTCTTGGAGATTGCACCGGAAATGAATGGCTGAGCCGCTGCCATCATGCGCACGTGCGCCATGTACGGGATATACCGCTCGCCCTTGCGGCCGCAACGATTTGCGCAGTCAAAAATGGGAAGGTGTGCATCCTTGATGTGAGGTGCTCCCTCTATCATCATTGTACCGCACACGTAGTCGTTTGCTGCTTCTACTTCTTCTTTGCTAAAGCCCAGAGCCAAGAGCATATCAAAGCTGTAGTCGTTAAGCTGCTCTTCGGTAAAGCCAAGTACGGAAGTACAGAAGTCCTCGCCGAGGGTCCACTTGTTGAAAGCAAACTTGATGTCGAACACGCTATCAAGCATGAGTTCAATTGCGTCAACTTTTTCGTCCGTGAAGCCTTTTTCTTTGAGGCGAACACGCGTCACTGTGGGACAGCCCACGAATGTGCCGTGGCCCTTACAGTACTTTTCGATTTCATCGATTTGCTTTTCGCTATATGCAAGTTTGCCTAGAGCTCTGCGCACAGACTGATTAACAATCTTGAAATATCCGCCGCCGGCCAGCTTTTTGAATTTCACGATAGCAAAGTCCGGCTCTATACCGGTGGTATCGCAGTCCATTACCAGACCTATAGTTCCTGTAGGAGCGATAACCGTCACTTGTGCATTTCTGTATCCGAACTCCTCGCCCAGAGACAACGCGCGATCCCAGCTCTTGCGAGCTGCCTCGAGCAAGGCTTGATCGGGACAGTTTGCTTCGGAAATTCCTACCGGTGTAATTGTCAGCCCCTCGTATTCCTCAGCCGGTACATCGTATGCCGCACGGCGATGATTACGAATCACTCGAAGCATGTCTTCCTTATTAGCATCATAACGAGCAAAAGCTCCCAAGTCTCGCGCCATCTCTGCAGAGGTGGCATACGATTCACCTGTCATCAGAGCTGAAATTGCTCCTGCATAGGCCAAGGCTTCGGGAGAGTCGTACGCTACACCCGAGGTCATGAGGATGGTACCAAGATTGGCATATCCTAATCCCAAGGTGCGGAAATCATAACTGAGTTGTGCAATCTTCTTGGAAGGAAACTGCGCCATGAGAACGCTGATTTCCAACACTATAGTCCACAGACGTGCAGTATGACGGAAATCATCAACATTAAACACACCGGTTTCCTGATCAACGAAATGCGCCAGGTTGATGGAAGCCAAATTACATGCGGTATCATCCAGGAACATGTACTCGCTACAAGGATTGGAACCGTTGATACGGCCGTCCTGCGGGCATGTATGCCACTCGTTGATGGTGGTATCAAACTGCAAACCGGGATCGGCACTCTTCCACGCGCTAAGATTGATTTTCTCCCACAAGTCGCGAGCACGTACCGTACGTGCAACGTTTCCGTGCGTACGCCATGTTAAGTTCCAAGGTTCGTCGTTCTCAACTGCGCGCATGAACTCGTTGGTTACGCGAACGGAGTTGTTGCTGTTCTGACCGGCTACTGTTACGTATGCTTCATCTTCGTAGTGGGTGCTGAACGAGTCCATATTCAAACGCGTAAAGCCTTGCTCCACCAACGACAAGGTACGTTGGATATAGCTCATGGGAACACCGCGATGTACCGCATGAGTAATAATCGTGTTGAGCTTGGAATTGACTTTGCGATCGGCACCGTTTGCCAACGCTTCGTCCATTATAGCCTGAAGAAATGTAGAGTTGATCTTCGAGCCGGCTACCAATGCGGCTACCTTTTCTTCTTCTTTGGCTTTCCATTCGATAAACTCTTCGATATCCGGGTGATCGACGTTGACGATCACCATTTTGGCGGCACGGCGTGTGGTTCCGCCGGACTTAATGGCACCTGCAGCACGATCGAAGATCTTCAAGAAGCTCATCAAGCCGGAGCTTACGCCACCGCCCGAGAGTTTCTCGCCTTTACCGCGCAAGTGCGAAAAGTTGCTACCGGTTCCTGAACCGTACTTGAAAATGCGGGCTTCGCGAGTAGCCAAGTCGAAGATTCCGCCTTCGTTTACCAAATCGTCTTCCACGCCTTGAATAAAGCAGGCGTGGGGTTGAGGACGCGTGTATGCATCTGCTGAGCGCATAACCTCGCGGGTAGCAGGATCTACATAGTAGTGACCCTGAGCGCTGCCGGTAATACCATAGGCATAGGCCAGACCTGTGTTAAACCACTGCGGTGAGTTCGGAGCAACCATTTGCTTGAGAAGCATATAGGCTACTTCATCATAAAATGCTTGCGCGTCGTTCTTGGTATTGAAATACTTGTGCTGCTCGCCCCATGAGCGCCAGCATCCGGCAAGGCGGTGTACCACTTGCTTCAAAGAACGCTCACGGCCTAGAATAGGCTTGCCGTCTTCATCCTCCATCGGAATACCTTGCTCGTCGGTCTGAGGCACTCCCGCTCTGCGGAAGTACTTCTGAGCTAGAATATCCGTGGCTACTTGCGACCATCCCACCGGAACTTCTATGTCGTCCATTTGAAACACAACCGATCCATCGGTGTTTCTTAAAATGGATGAGCGCTTCGTGTATTCGAATTGCTCGTATGGGCTTGTTGATGTCGAAGTAAAACGACGTGAAACCTTCATGGATCATCCTCCACGGTCTGCGTTATAAAATCAGTTATTTGCGTATGTATCAGGAAGAGACAAGTGGCTGGCATGCTTGAGGCATGAAGCCTCGCACGAGGGTTACGGGGGCGGAGACACCTCATCACTGCTGCATGTTGATGCTCAGCGATGCTTTCTTCACAACAATAAGTTGCTTCTAACGCGGTGTGTTCCCCTCAGCCTTCCTGCTCTATGCTGCCGATCGTCTCATTGGGTGTCGGGCGCTTTGTTTTGCAACGGTGCGACCGAATCGGAGGGCAATTTCACTACAGAGGTTGCCAGCTGCAAAAGTTTTTTTTTCAACGTGGAAAAAAAATCTCCTTGCGCGGGAACGGAGAATTTTGGGACTGGGCTACAGGCCATTTTTTCTGCGAAGGCACCCCTGAATTACCCTGATTTTCTCCTAAATGAGCTGCATCATTCAGGAGAAGTACTGTACCATGTATGCTACCGCCGGCTCGACGGCAACTTTATCCACAACTATGCGTGTACTCCTGCGTGGAGTACACTGTGTTTTGTTTCCATACCCCGACGATAGAATTCCAGGCCTTCGGCACCCATATACCTGCGAAGCGCAGACTGATCAGCCAGGTGAAGATCGATAACGATCAGCCCGTCTATACAATTGCCGAAGGCAGCATCTCGGTTCATCGCGGCAATTCGACCGCCCAATTGAAGATAATGCCTCAGCAACACAGGAACCGACTTGCCATCGTGCTCAAGGTCGCGAATCAAACTATCCATTTGCGTTACCGGCACTAGAGTACGCGAGTGCAACAGTCTATCCCAATTGGCAAACAGTTCGAACTCCGGCGGGCTCTTAGGCCGAACTTCCTTAGCAAGCGCGCGGTGGTAATGATGCACAAACAATGAGTTCACCATCAAGCGTTTGGAGTTCTTGCTGAACGAATCGCTTATACTCACCGGTCCCATAAGGTAGCGATAGTGAGGGTTCCGAGACACATAGGTACCGATTCCCTTCAATAGCAAATGCAGCACCGTCGAATCTCTCTGATACTCGGGGCGCACGAACGAGCGCCCAAGCTCCAGCGAGGCATTCATATCGTGCAAAAACTTCGGAGTAAGCTCGAACAGTGTGTTCAGATACAAGCCATGCTTGCCGTAGCGGCGTGTCAGATCGTCAACTCTGCCCAGGCGGTAAGCACCGGCAACTTCACTACGGGTTTTGTTCCACACAATCATATGCGTGTACATGCTGTCGTATACATCGACATCCGAACTCTTGCCGGTACCCTCGCCGGCCAACCGGAAGGTAACCTCACGAAGCCGGCCTATTTCTCTCATCACATTCGGGAAGTGATGATATTCGGCAGCAACCACCAGAAAGTCCTCCGTCTCGAGCATGTGATGACGTTGTTCAAGTCTGTGAACCTCCAGGGCCATATCGTGTGGACATACTTCGCTGTCGATAACTCCGCCGGATTGTAAAAGCAGCTCCGTCGAAACGCGCGCTTCGGCTTTTTTGAATCGAAGAAACTCAGATCTAAAACGCATCAGCTCGCAGAGCTGAGCAGCACTCATTTTTAGCAGATCGGCTCTCATGCGCATAGGCATGCCAAACACGATTCGCATACCGGTATTCTTGAACTTTAATAACTCTCGAACCAAAAGCAACGTGCGCAGCTTTGGGTGCACAACTCCGGCCAGGTAAAATAGAGCCGAGTTCCTTGCATGTATGTATGCCGGAACAATAGTGGCCTTTGTGGACTGAGCCAATCTGGCAACATGCGCAGACCATTCGCGATCCCTTATTCCCGGAGGATTAAAGCCCAGCGCAGACACTTCACCGGCCGGAAATGCAATGAGCATTCCACCTTGTTCCAAATGTCGGTGCGCCAATCGCAGAGATCGGGCGTTCGCCGATTGCGCGCCCGACGCCAGAACATTCAGCGGAATGATATACTCTTGCAGCTCACCTACCCGGTTGAGGATCTCGTTTGCCAGAATGCGAACATCCGGACGAATTCGCAACATCTCTCGCAGCATTGCCACACCGTCGGTTGCGCCTAAAGGGTGATTTGCCACTACTACACAGGCGCCCACAGTGGGTATGCGCATGGTTTCGTGTAGTGAGACGTTTACTGCTATGCCTCTGGCAGCGAGAAAGGTCTCGGGGAAATTCGCGTAGGTGTTGATGCTCTGTATTCTGGAATACTCATGCTGAGCTTTATCCCAACCGGTAACTTTTTTCAACAGAAATCTCAACGCATCGGTAACAACCGAAGGGATACTTGAGGGAATCGTGAGAGTGGTCATTGAGCGCCGCATAGTAGTAGATGCACCTGATAAATACCAGCCGCAAATTCATCTCTGCACATCAGCCAAATGTCACCGAAGTGTTATGGAATTATTATCCGCATGTAGTGCTTTAATAATAAAAAAAGGAACGCTCCGAAGAACGTTCCCTTGCGTGTGTAATTCCCGATGCACGCGGATGAACCAAGAGTAAAACTCTTGTGCACCGGGATTTTCTGAACAGCCGTGTGTGTTGCTTCTAAGATTTATCCTTAGACCTGCTTAGTGCACCACAACAAATGGCGTGCTCGACGTTACTGAAGACGATGCGATGCGCACCACGTAACCGCCGCTTGCCAGCGATTCCGCGTTGACAACGAATTCGTATTCTCCTGCTTCTTGCATTGCCGACTCGGCAACACGTACTACTTCCAGACCAAGAGTGTTTACAATACTGATGCTTACCGGTCCCACTTCGCGAAGCGTGTAGCGAACTCGCGCATAGCCGGTAGCCGGTTGCGGCTGAACGGAAACGCGAAGCGCTTCGCCATTGTCGTCAACACGATTCACCACCGTATCAACTTCCGCTTTGTAGTCTTTGTTAACCGGATCGTATTCAGCCCAGGGAAGGTCCCAGCGCTTGGCTATATCTGCTGCAAATGCACCGCGGTAGTTTACCTTCTCGAAGTATGAATCGTCGGTGGCAACTGTTCCGCGCTTCGTGAAATCGGCGCCGCTCAAATACGCTGCGCCGGTCTTGGGCACAGGCGTGAAGGCATTGGATGCTTCCACGAATGCATCAGAAAGATCGCAGTACGCAGACACAGGGCCTTGCTTGTTGATAAACTCATTGGCGTTCTTTGCATCGGTGAGCCAAGCTGCAGTAAACAAGGTTGATCCTGCAGGTACAGCATTGCGCCATCCGGGCGATCCAGCCTTGATACCAACAAAGGTATTGTTACGGATTTGCAGAGAATCTCTGGAAGCCGCATCAGCAGTGGAGGCCGCGTTAGGATTACCAAACTCCAGTGAGTTCGGCCAACCAACGAACACGGAGTTCACAACACTCTGGCGTGAGTTACGGCGAATCATCATTGCTGCGCCAAACAAACGATTGTACTGTGTGGCAGCATCAGAGCCTGCAGTCCAGCTTGTATCCTGTACCGGTCCGATTGCTGTAACATTGGAGAACACTGCGGATGTAAGAGGCGCGTTGAAGGAACCACTTGCATCGTTGTCGCTCTCGAAGGCCTGCGAGGTTGATTGATCGGCTACCTGATGGAAACGCTTGCCGAGCAGGAACTGGTTGCGTCCGCTGTAACCGTTATCGGTGTCGAAGTCATCGTCGATACCGTTGTATGCAATAATGTTCTTGCCATCCACATTACCGCCGAACCATTCGTAGGAATCGTCACCGGAGTATGATACTTGAACATTCTCGATAGTTGTGCCACGACCTACAGCACCAAGTGTGAGTCCGTTGATCTCTTGATTCGGGAACAGAGCGATACCGCCGAACTCAATGCGCACATAGCGCAGGATGCCGGAGTTGTCGTTGTTATCGGGATTTGCTCCGCCACCAAAGCGGGCATTAATGGGATCGCTGGGGAAACCTTCCATCACAGCTTCTCCGCCGGGATGATTGGTAGCCGCCTTGCCGCAAATCAGAATACCGCCCCAGTCTCCGCGATCACGCTGACCAACAGGTGCGCGGCTGGTAAACACTATAGGTTTCTGCGCTGTGCCATTGGCGATAATCTTTGCTCCGCGATTGATAATCAAGGCCGAGTTCACGCCCGGTGCATCACCAACAATGATTGTACCGGGTAGAATAGTCAGAACCGCGCCGCTTTGTACATACACGAACCCGGTTAGTCCATAAATCTTCTTCGGCGTCAGTGTAAGCGAGGTTGTAATGTTTCCGCTGAGCAATGAGTCTACGGGAACCGGTTTAGCTTGAGTGATGGTGAACGGAGTAGCGTTGGAGCTGATGTTTGTCAAATCAGGCGTGGTGTCCTTTTTATTAATCAACATCATGCGCACATAACCGGTTGTGGTTGCGGTAGCAGGCACGCGGAAGCCATAGTTGTAGGCACCACGACCACCAACCATACCTGAAGGAATCTTCGTTGAGTCCACAACAAACTTTGCTGTACCGGGTAAGGATATATCATTCCACGGACCGTCCTTGGTAGTAGCCCATTGGAACTTGAACCATTGACCATTTGTGCCGGTGGTATCCCATTGCAATGTCTGAGACGAACCTGCACGGAACACTTCCCCGCCGGCGGGCTTGATCAAGCGCACGGTGGGCGGAGGAGGCGGAGCAGGCAA
>JBJOLU010000023.1:0-3758 GCA_046052705.1 Bacteroidota bacterium
CTTGTTTGCGGTGGAGCTATCAGCATTTATGTCTGCATCCGTATAAGCAACCATGATAGTCTGTGTGATCTGTGGTGAAAATATTTGAGAACGAGCGCCCGCAAAAATACCTCCTGCCCCCTGCATGTTCCGCAGTTTTGCCCGCCAAGCGCTACATTTCTGCACCGAAGCAACAGCATCTTGCAGATGCCTAGGCGTCATAGCAAGTCTACATCTCAGGTTTGTGCCATCAGGAACCTCGCTGGGTTGTACCCGGCGTCAGCTACGGTGATCCGGCCCGGCAGCATGTACTCCCATACCACTATAATGCTTGATTCTGATGCTATTTCGGGGGCCGGCGAGCAGCTTTCCACGTTGAGGAGAACTTTGAGCAAACGCCGGGTTTAGTGCTTTTTACGCAAACTTAGGCTTTTGCGCGTTTTTGATGATTTTCGGTGGTTTTTGCAAAAATACCGCACTTTTCGGCCGATTTTGGTGCATTTATCACTGTTTTTCGGTTTTTTCATTAATCTTTTAGCGCCGATTTTCCTCGCAAAAACTGCCAAAAATGCCCGATTTGAGCAAATTTGAGCAATTGAGCAAAGAAGCTAAGTAAGTCCTGAAAAGACCCCCGGAGACCCCTGTCCACACTCCTGTCCGCGATAAAGAGCATTTAAATGACAATTTTACAATAAGGTTTTTTAGCACTCGTTATACGGGACTGCTAAGCAACTTCCGTACCTTTGCAGTCCTGTTCTGCCGCGTACGAGAAGCGCGGACGGGTAGCAACGATTAGTTCGACCATCGTCGACACTCGTTCACACTGAGCAACACTCATTTCAATACTCATTTTACTACTCATTTTTTCACCTCTTAACTCATAGGAGCAGTTATGAATCTTACCCCATTGCACGATCGCGTAATCGTACGCCCGGCAGCACCCGAGGAAAAATCCAAGGGCGGCATCATCATCCCCGACACGGCAAAAGAAAAGCCGATGCAGGGACAAGTAGTAGCAGTTGGTAATGGCAAAGTGGCAGAGAACGGCACCGTAACCGCATTGACGGTAAAGGTTGGCGATACCGTATTGTACGGAAAGTACTCGGGCACCGAGATCAGCATCGAAGGAGACGACATGTTGATCATGCGCGAGAGCGACATCTTCGCAGTTGTGAATCTCTAATAGAACGCAAACTTCCGGGCGCGTGCCCACCCGGCACGACCACACTCATCTTTCATTCGAACACGAAATATTTTTCAAAAAGGAGTTATAACAATGGCAGCAAAAATCATAACATTTGATGTTGAAGCTCGCGCCGCGCTGAAGCGTGGTGTTGATCAACTTGCGAATGCAGTAAAGGTAACCTTGGGTCCGAAAGGCCGTAATGTTATCATCGACAAGAAATTCGGCGCACCGACCGTTACCAAAGACGGCGTGAGTGTAGCTAAGGAAATTGAACTCGAAGATCCCATCGAGAACCTTGGTGCTTCCATGGTTCGCGAAGTTGCTTCGAAGACCAGCGACATGGCCGGCGACGGTACCACGACTGCTACCGTTCTTGCTCAAGCAATTGTTACCGAAGGATTGAAGATTGTTACATCCGGTGCAAATCCTATGGATGTAAAGCGCGGTATCGATTTGGCTGTAAGCAAGATCACCGAAGAACTCAAGCGCATCTCTCGCCCCGTATCCGGCAAGAAGGAAATCGCTCAAGTAGGTACCATCTCTGCGAACAACGACAGCACCATCGGTAATCTCATTGCCGATGCAATGGAGAAGGTGGGCAAAGACGGTGTAATCACCGTTGAAGAAAACAAGGGTACCGACACCACCATGGAAGTGGTTGAAGGTATGCAATTCGATCGCGGTTACTTGTCTCCGTACTTCGTTACCGATCCGGACACCATGGAGGCTGCACTTGAGAATCCTTTCATCCTGATCCACGACAAAAAAATCTCTGCTATCAAGGACATCCTTCCCATTCTGGAGAAGGCAGCACAGAGCGGCCGTCCGTTGCTCATTATTGCTGAAGACCTTGAAGGCGAAGCGTTGGCAACACTCGTAGTGAACAAGCTGCGCGGCACACTGCGCATTGCAGCGGTTAAGGCTCCGGGCTTCGGCGATCGCCGCAAGGCAATGCTCGAAGATATCGCCGTACTTACCGGTGGTACCGTGGTAAGCGACGAAAAGGGTTATCGTTTGGATCAAGCAGGATTGGAAATGCTTGGCACCGCAAAGAAGGTTACTATCGATAAAGACAACACAACCATCGTTGAAGGTGCGGGCAAGAGCGACGACATCAAGATGCGTATCAACGAGATCAAGTCGCAGATCGAGAAGACCTCCAGCGATTACGATCGCGAGAAACTTCAAGAGCGTCTTGCTAAGCTCAGCGGCGGTGTAGCAGTGCTGAAGATTGGCGCTTCCACCGAGGTTGAAATGAAGGAGAAGAAAGCTCGCGTTGAAGATGCTTTGCATGCAACACGCGCAGCAGTTGAAGAAGGTATCGTTCCCGGCGGCGGTGTGGCGTACTTGCGTTGCGTATCCGTACTGGACAACGTAACCGGCGAAAACCACGACCAAAGCACCGGCGTTGCAATTATTCGCCGCGCTGTGGAGGAGCCCATCCGTATGATCGTTACCAATGCGGGCTTGGAAGCATCCGTAATCGCGAACAAGATTAAGGAAGGCACCGGCGCATTTGGTTTCAATGCGTACAGCGAAACCTACGAAGACCTTCTTGAGTCCGGCGTGATCGACCCCACAAAGGTTTCGCGCGTAGCACTCGAGAACGCAGCGTCCGTATCGTCGCTGCTTCTTACCACCGAAGCTACCATTGTAGAGAAGCCCGAACCTGAGAAGGCCGGCGCTGCTCCGCACATGCACGGCGGCGGAATGGATTACTAAGAAGTTGCGCCACGCGCAATTGTCGGTTACAAAAAACCTCTCGCTGAATAAGCGAGAGGTTTTTTTGTTTCGGGTCAGCGAGGCTCCTTCCCCCTTCTTCCCGTATTATTGAACGCCCCGCACATCAACAACGCAACGCAACGCATCGCAGCACATGCCCAACAGCACTATCGGACTCGCAGCAGCATTCTTCACCGTGGTGGTATGGACCATCAGCACGTTTTCGTTTGCGCATGCATCGCGCATCACACACCCCGGCACCGTGAACAGAATTCGCTTGCTGTTCGCCGTGATAATTCTTACAGTGATAGTGTGCCTGATGGAATCCGTGTGGCCGTGGCAACTTTTGCAAACTGTGCAGAGCGATGCTCTGCTGTACTTCGGTATATCCGGCTTGATCGGATTTACCATTGGTGATACCCTTTTCTTTACCGCCTTCAAAATTCTTGGCAGCAGGCGCGCCAGTATCTTCACCTGCGTAGCACCGGCGGCGGCCCTGCTTGCGGGCATACCGATGCTGCATGAGTCACTCTCCGCTACCGGCGTTGTGGGTATGCTCATCAGCATGAGCGGAATCCTGATATTGAGTTTGTCGCGCAAGGAACAGCAGGCAGTTCAAAGCGAGGGGCACGGAGTGTTTTGGGCAGGAGTGGTGTATGCTCTTCTGGGCGCGGTGTGCCAGGGTGTGGGCATTGTACTATCACGCAAAGGTTTTGCCGCAGCAGGTCCCGGACTGAACGCCGTGCATGAAGCATGGATCAGAATATTCGTGGGGACCACATCGGCATATCTTGTGTCTGTGCGTTCCACTCCGCCGCTACGTGAACTTCGCGAGGCCATTGCAAACTCATCGCTGTTCCGCAAGCTGCTG
>JBJOLU010000024.1:0-4795 GCA_046052705.1 Bacteroidota bacterium
TGCCGGAACCTTGCTCTTGAATGGTATGGATGCCGCTACTATCAAGGCATCGAAGCTGCGCAAGCTGAGAACAAAGATGGGCGTGGTGTTTCAGGATGCACCGCTTATTCCTGCATTCTCCGTGTATCAGAATGTGATGTTACCGCTGATGATTTCCGGACACTCCAAGCGTGCGGCCGACAGCCGTTGCCTGGATGTGATGAGCGACTTAGGCATCAGTTATTTACGGGAAAAATTTCCTGCGCAATTGTCGGGCGGCGAGCGGCAGCTGTGCGCCTTGGCCAGAGCGCTTGTGGCCTATCCGGATTGCATTGTTGCCGACGAACCAACCGCTCAGCTGGACAGCGGCTCGGTGGCGCGCATAGTGCAAGCACTGATGCGTGAACATGCTCGCGGCGCTACGCTGATAGTTGCAACACACGACGAACTCGTGGTGCAACGTTTTTCGGGAGTGGGGCGCTTGCATCTGAACGAAGGCCGTATTGAGCACGCATTGATGCCCACCGTCGAAGTACCATCATCGGAGGTTGTATGAGGATTGCCTTGCTTGGATATGGGCGTACCGGTAGGGAAGTGGAACGCATAGCAATTGAGCGAGGCCATCACGTGGTGCTTCGATGTACCTCTGCGCAGCCCTTACACGACGCAACTGTCGATTTTGATGTTGCTATCGACTTCTCCCTGCCGCATCTGGTGTTTGGCCATGTGGCCTATTGTTTGGATCGCTCCAAACCTATGGTGATTGGCACTACCGGTTGGCACGACAAAATTCCCGCACTCAAAGAGTTAGCCGCACAAACCTCGGCTTCCATTGTGTACGGATCGAACTTCTCTGTGGGTATGCATGTGGTTCGTGATCTGGTTGCCAGTCTTGCAAAGCATGTGGATGACATAGACGACTACGACATAGCAATTCAGGAAGTTCATCACAGCATGAAGCTGGACGCACCGGGCGGCACGGCCCTTAATCTGGCGCAGATCATCCTGGACAATGTGCAGCGCAAAACGTCCGTGCAGTCCGACACCAACGGTGGAATTGCCCCGCAGGCCTTGTCTGTAGCGGCGCTCAGGGTGGGCAGTGTTCCCGGCACGCACACGGTAGTGGCAGATTCCGCCGATGATACTATCGAAGTGATTCATCGCGCAAAGAACAGGCAGGGCTTTGCTCGCGGCGCTGTTCGTGCGGCCGAGTGGATTGCCTGCAACCCCGGCTGCCATGATGTGTCTGATGTGTTTCATCACATCGTGAGTTTCCGCGCCTGATGTCTGCGTCATTTGATATCATCATACCTACCTACAACAATCGCCGCGAACTTCAAGCGTGCTTAGAAGGCTTTGCTCGCCAGAGTTTTACATCGTTTCGAGTACTCGTGTGTGTGGATGGTTCCACCGACGACACTCTGCAGTGGCTGCATGAGCAGAGTTTTGCTTTTGAATGCAGTGTGCAGCAGCATCCGGACGCACAGAATCACGGGCGCAATGCTACGCGCAATCTGGCGCTACCCCTGCTGCGCGCGGAGTTTCTCTGCTTTGTAGACTCAGACCTGGTGCCGGCTCCGGACTTGCTTCAACGCCACTACGATGTGCTCTGTGCTCGCGACTGTGTATCCGTTGGAGACGTGCAATACACCGATGCCTCTACGAATGTATGGGCCGCCTATTCGCAGTCTAGAGGCAAGAATAAATACAGCGATGGTGCCGAGATTCCCTATTACTACGTGGCTACAGGGAACTGCGCTCATCGCACCAAACACTTCACCGCAATCGGTGGTCAGGACGCGTCGATGACGCGATACGGCGGAGGTGATACCGAGTATGCATTGCGTTTACATGCCCACGCCGCGCTACCGGTAGTATTTACTCAAAGCGCAGGTTGCACGGGTACCATGAACAGAACGCTGGATACAGCGATGCAGCTCTTCGAAGAATGCGGTCGAACGAATTTGCGCACTATTCACCGGCGCCATCCTCACGAGCTTGCCGTGTTCTATCTGTATCGCTTAACCGGCCACCGCATAAGTGATAAGCTGTTTAGAATGTGCCTGCAACGCAGCATAGCAAATGCAGCTCAAGCTCTGGCGCCTTTGCTTCCCGCTTCACTAGCGGTGGTCTGTATCAACTACTGCATCATCACCTGCCTGTGGCTGGGATGGAAGAGCTCGTCGTAAATCGTGCGCATAGCGTCCGCACCGGCTCGCTTCACTCTACTCTACTCTACTCTAGTATGCCTTTGCGAACAATACCCGCTGCGTACTTGCTGCGCCGGTCAAGACACAGCGACCATCTTCCTGTGGGTTGTTCAAAGGAATGCAACGAATGGTTGCTTTGGTGCGCTCTTTAATAGCTTCTTCCGTAGCCGATGTGCCGTCCCAATGTGCGCTGATGAAACCGCCTTTGGTTTCCAGCACCGAGCAGAACTCTTCGAAGGTATCTACCTTCGTGATGTTGTCGTTCAAAAAGGTTTGTGCCCGCTTGAACATGTTGGACTGAATGTCGTCCAGTAGGCTGCGAATGGCTTCTACACAGGTGTCCATGGGCACGGTCATTTTTTCTTTGGTGTCGCGGCGGGCCAGCTCAACGGTACCGTTTTCCAAATCACGTTTGCCTATAGCAACACGAACGGGAATTCCCTTCAGCTCGTATTCGGCAAACTTGAAGCCGCTGCGTTTGTTGTCGTCCGTATCATACTTTACGGAAACTCCTGCGGCCTTGAGCTTCTCGATAATGCCTTGTGCCGCTGCATCAACTTCAGCGCCGGTGGTTGGGATGGGGATGATCACAACTTGATACGGAGCAAGGCGGGGGGGCAATACCAGTCCGTCGTCGTCCGAGTGGGCCATGATAAGCGCGCCAACCAAACGTGTGGATACACCCCATGATGTGGCCCATACGTATTCCAGCTGGTTCTGCGAATTGGAGAACTGAACGTCGAAGGCCTTTGCAAAGTTCTGCCCCAAAAAGTGAGATGTGCCTGCTTGAAGTGCCTTGCCGTCTTGCATCAAGGCCTCGATGCAATAGGTTTCTTCGGCTCCTGCAAAACGCTCCTGCGCGGTCTTTACACCACGAATCACCGGCATGGCCATAACGTTCTCGGCAAAGTCTGCGTACACATGAAGCATACGCTCGGCTTCCTCAACTGCTTCCTGTTTGGAGGCATGAGCCGTGTGGCCTTCCTGCCACAAAAATTCCGCAGTGCGAAGAAAAGGGCGAGTCCGCATTTCCCATCGAACCACATTTGCCCATTGATTGATGAGCAATGGCAAGTCTCGGTAGGACTGAATCCAATCTTTGTAGGTATTCCAGATGATGGTCTCGGAAGTGGGGCGCACGATAAGTTCTTCCTCCAGCTTCGCAGAGGGATCCACAATCACTCCGCTGCCATCAGGTGCATTCATCAGGCGGTGGTGGGTTACCACGGCGCATTCTTTGGCGAAGCCGTCTACGTGCGCAGCTTCTTTGCTCAAAAAGCTCTTCGGGATGAACAGAGGGAAGTAGGCATTCACGTGCCCCGTGGCTTTGAATCGCTTATCCAGCTCGTCGCGCATGTTCTCCCAAATGGCATAGCCGTGCGGCTTGATCACCATACATCCGCGCACCGCCGAATGGTCGGCCATGCCTGCCTTCGAGATAATATCGTTGTACCAAGCGGAATAGTCTGTAGCGCGCGGTGTAATGTCCTTAGCCATACTCGTAGAGTTCGATTTGTTTGATAAAAAAAGAAGCCCGCAAAAGTACGAAGCCCCGGCCCAGTACTCCATAAAGCCACATTCCGATACTCCTCAAAGCCACATTCCGGCACTCCACAGAACCTCAATTGCTATTGTATACAGACTCGCCGGATTTTTTTGTAAAAAACCGACCGACCGGTCGGTCTGAATTGTATTTTTGCCGCATCACATTGTCTTTTGTTTTACTGTCTTACGTTTTCGAAGGAGACTCACATGGATAGAAAAGCTTGGCTGGAGAACATTGGTCGTATCATCGATTCAATGGATGCTGAAGGGTTTGCAGCGCTCATCACAGAGAACGGCACATTCCGCTTCGGCAACATGCCGGCAGTGGTAGGTCGTGCAAACATTGCCGAAACCGTTCGGAACTTTTGGTCGATGATCAAGAACTCCGAGAATCACGAAGTGATAGATTTTTGGGAGAAGCCCGGGTCGGTGGTGTGGCAGGGTTCTGTGCTGTATACACGCATGGACGGTCGCCAGGTGAAAGTTCAGTTCACGAACATTTTTCACATGGATGGCGATCTCATTCAAGATTACCTGATCTACATCGACAACGGTCCGCTGTGGGAAGCGTAAAGAAAAGAAACGCAAAGCAAAACTCACTCTCACTTCGCACACACATTTGTATCGCAGATCGTATCACACGGTCTGCGATTTTTTTTGATGGATACTTGATGGATACCTGATGGATACCAGATGGATACTTGATGAATTCTTCACGACCACCGGAAGCTTTGGCCGGGTCGTACCTCGGTTTCACTTAACCGTATCAGGACCTTGCGGGAGTGCGAGCAAAAAGAGAACGCAGTGCGCGGTTCTCCTGCGGGGTAAAGAAACCGCTAAGGCGCAGTAGTATCACAAAGCCGGTCACGAGCAGGAGCTTTGCCGCTATTGCCCACGGAAGCATCACTCCGGCAATAAGTGTATTGGCAAAAAAGATTGTAGCACTGAGCACCCAAATGCGCAGCACACGCCACCACTCATACTGCACGTTGAATACCCTCTGCGAGCTCAGCAGCATGATGCACGCCGAAACAGCGTATGCGCCAAAGGTGGCCCATGCG
>JBJOLU010000025.1:0-2845 GCA_046052705.1 Bacteroidota bacterium
AAGGAGCAGAGCGCCGGCAATGTAGATCTTCCAAACATTGGCGTTGCGCAACGCGTCCATGTGCTCCGGGCTGCGGAGGGATTGCATAAATCCTTGCAACCACGCCAGTGAAGAAGATGATGATGAAGAGTAGGAGGATGCCGTGGTAGAAATTGAGACAGCAGGTTGCTCTACCAGCGAGTGTTTATCAAAGGGGTTCTGTGATGGCTCATTGTCCAGAGTTTGATTCATAGCGTTTTAGTATTGAGTAATTGTAGAACAGGCGGAAGCAGCATAAGCAGCACAAGCAGCATCAGCGGCGAATGAAACCCGGAGCGCCGAAGTGCTCTTCCGCGCTTCTTCTATTGTGGTAGCTTCGGATAAATCATGTGCTCGTAACAATCGCACTCAAAGCAGAAGTTGTGAAGAATGGCGCCGGACAGCGGGTTCGCCACATCCATACGCTCGGGATGCCACTGCACACCGAGCACCACCG
The DNA here is from genome assembly GCA_046052705.1 of Bacteroidota bacterium. Classification (GTDB taxonomy): domain Bacteria; phylum Bacteroidota; class Ignavibacteria; order Kapaibacteriales; family NICIL-2; genus JBBATK01. Next base: position 476 of record JBJOLU010000025.1, read on the forward strand.
ATGTTCCCTGCTCGGGGTCTCGCTCTATGGCTTCGATGATACCATCGGCGGCCGTAGCTGCTACGGTGTAACCGGGTGCAAGCAACTCCACCGCCTGATGATGCGAGGAATTCACCATACCCTCTGCTACACGCACTGTTTTCTTGAGCACAGAATCGGTAGATACATCCATATGGTGATCGGCGTCGCCGCCTTCGCGCGCATGCTCAACATCCGAAGGGTGTTGCTGCGGGATGTCTATCACTAAGGTTCCCCCGCCATGCACATTCAGCACTTGCATGCCGCGGCATATTCCCAGCACCGGCATGCGCCGCTCAAAGGCAATATCCAGAAGAGCAAACTCCCGTGCATCCCGCTCGGGATCAGGGCTGCAGGGCAAGCTGCCTGCTTCACTGCCGTATCGCTGCGGCTCTACATCGGCGCCACCGCTGAGCAGCAATCCATGGCAGCTGCTTAGCACCTCGCGCATTTCGTGGGCAGAAAGATCCACGCAATCCACGATCTGGAGATCGGGAGAATGCATGCGCAACCACGCTGCATAACGCTCGTATGTAGGCGATCCGGATGCTTTGGAAATGGCAATTTTCATGAATACAGTGTGATAGATGAAATACCTTGTTTTCAAAAGGTTACGACGAAGCTAACATCATTTCATTCCGCCGTGCTGCAGAAGTGCTTTTTCTAGAGCAGAACGCAGAACATCGGGTTTGTCAAAAACGGTGCGAATACGTGGAGCAAAAAGAGTAACGCCGTGGTCGGCAAACTGTGCAGCAAATCTTTCCAATTTCACCAGATCCTTTTCCGTGGTAATCGCAGAACTACAGTTGTTTCGGCTTGCACAACTCAATATCTCACGTACATCATGCTCGGAATAGTCGTGATGGTCAGGGAAATAACACGCGTCCTCGATATTCACGTGATATTCCTCACACGTGCGCCGAACACGTTCGGGATGAGCAATGCCACACACAAGCAGAGCTGTCTTTGGGGGTATTACCCCAGTTAACATTCCGGAGTGAAGTGACAACCACCCGTCAACACAAGTAGATACATGTATTATGGGAGCGTCAGTGTATTGACGAATCTCCTCTTCGCGCACATCTACGGTGCAACATACCAGCGATGCTCGAGACAATGATGTAAACGGCTCTCGCAGCAGCCCTAATGGCAGAAGGCCGGGTTGATTGAGTGTGGATCTATCCACAATGACTATATCGCAATCACGGGCACAACGGCGATGTTGAAAACCGTCGTCGATTACAGCGACATCCACGTTAAACAGACGTATAGCGCGCATTATTCCCTCATAGCGTTGTTCTGCCGCTACGATCACACAGTGCGAGAGAATTCGTGCTATCATGGTGAGTTCATCTCCAGCCTCGTGGAGCGGAGCAAGCAGCGCAGTTCCGCTGTGGACAACACAAATGCCTCGAGAGGAACGTCCGTAACCACGAGACACAACAACCGGATGGCGGCCATCATCGCAGAGCATACGCGCAATCTCCACTACAAGCGGTGATTTGCCGGTACCACCGGTGGACAAATTCCCAACACTGATAACCGGAATGCCGGTATACAATACCCCTTTGCCACCATCAAAACGACGGTTACGCATTGCCATATATCCACCATACGCAGTAGAAAGTGCTCGGCGTACTAGCATTGCCATGGTAGTGCGGAACATATGTCGCTACAGAGAAAAATAGAGAATTGACTTTGCACAGGTTGTTTGCGAAGCGATAGTAAAGAATTTCCCACCCTTACTACAAACAAGAAGACAAAAAAATACCCGGCCGGCAAAGCCGACCGGGTAAAGAGCGGGCAACCTAACGGTTACACTTTACTTCAACATCGTCATTTGCTTCGAGTCCACTACGGAACCATCTACAAGCAATGAGTATGTGTACACACCCGAAACGAATTCCGACATACGCAAGGTAATGCGTGAGTCGACACCACGATCGCTCAATACCAAGCGACGAATCTCGTGTGAACCGTTGTCGGCGATGACGATCTCTGCTACGTTTACACCCTTCGGAATGAAGTACGGGATTTCCGTAACACCTTCGAAAGGATTGGGAACGTTCTGACCCATTTTAGCAGCGTGAATATCAACGATGGTAGCTGAACCAACGGTAGCATTTTCACCGGTTACCGCACCGCCATTGTTGGCGATCAACGACTTTACCAGTTCCTTCAACTCGGCAACATCTTTAGAAAGTTGCTCTGTCTTTGCGTGCTCTTCTTTGAGAGCTTCAACGAGAACCGAAGTAATACGGGCGTAGTCCATACCAGGAGTGTCACCATCTGAACCATAACTAACAATTTCCGGAAGCACTTTATCAACATCCTCAACGATAAAGCCAATAT
>JBJOLU010000026.1:0-6696 GCA_046052705.1 Bacteroidota bacterium
GACGAAGACTTCATGGCGCATGCGCTACAGCTAGCCCGCGAAGCAGCAGCGCGCGGCGAAGTGCCAATAGGGTGTGTGATTGTGCACAAGGGCAGCATCATTGCCCGTGCCTCGAACCGCATAGAGGAACAGCGCACAAGTCTGGCTCACGCGGAACTTTTGGCAATAGAAGAAGCAGCAAAAATTCTGGGCCGCCGTTTACTCGAGTGCACCTTGTATGTAACATTAGAGCCATGCGCAATGTGTGCCGGAGCCATTGTGAATGCACGTATACCGCGGGTGGTGTATGGGGCGGACGATCCCAAGGCCGGAGCCGTGCGAACCTTGTATTCAATAACGCAGGATCAGCGCTTGAATCACCAATGCGAAGTACGCGCCGGAGTTCGCGCCGAGGAGTCGGCCGAAGTACTGCGCAGCTTCTTCCGTGAACTGCGCAGCGAAAAGAAAGGAACCGCAAATCAATGAGTGAACAAAACCTGCCACCGGCGTTGCAGCCCGCGCTGTATCTGGTTTCCACGCCAATTGGCAATAGGGAAGACATCACGCTTCGAGCGCTGCGCGTGTTACGTTCCGCGCGCATGATAGCGTGCGAGGATACTCGCACCACGGGCCGCTTGCTGGAACTTCTGCAGATTCCCGCGCCCAGGTTGATTGCCGTGCATGACCACAACGAGCGGGGTGCTGCCGAACGCATTGCCGAGCATATACGAGCAGGAAATGTTGTGGCCTATTGCAGCGACGCCGGTACGCCCGGTATCAGCGATCCCGGTTTTGTGCTGGTGCGCGAGATGATTGCTCTGGGAATTCCTGTGGTTCCCATTCCGGGAGCATCGGCGGTGATCACGGCGCTTGTAGCCGCCGGCGCGCCGTGCCAGCCCTTTACCTTTGTGGGCTTTGCTCCGCATAAAAAGGGAAGAAAAACATTTCTCGATGCCGTGGTACAACGCAGCGAAACCGTGGTGATGTTTGAATCGCCGTTTCGCATTGCGAAATTGGTGGACGAACTCTGCCAGCGCTGTCCCGAACGCCATGTAACTATTGCTCGCGAGCTCACCAAGATGTATGAAGAGTTCATTCGTGGATCTGTACGCGGGGTTCAAGCCATGCTGGCATCCAGGCCTCCGCTGAAAGGCGAGATGGTGGTTATCTTGCACGGCGGCGAAAGCGCAGAGCAGACCGATGAAGCCGGCGAGCGAAGCAACGCCGGCGAAACAGAAATTCTTTAAGAAACTCTACAACAACCCTCGAAGCAGTCTTGTGGTCGTGGCATGCACATGATGCACGGCAGCGGCACTGCATCGGACTTCCTCTTGATCATGTTTATCAGCTTTGAAGGTATAGACGGCTGCGGAAAATCTACCCAAGTGCGCATGCTTGAGCAGGTGATGCGTGCGGCGGGGCGCGAAGTAATGGTGGTGCGCGAACCGGGAGCCACACCGCTGTCTGAGGCCGTGCGGAATGTGTTGCTGAGCGCCGATTTTGCAATCGACCCCATGGCTGAACTCTTGTTGTTCTGTGCTTCGCGGCGGCAGTTGGTAGAAACCGTTATTCGCCCCGCTCTGGAGCGCGGCGCCATTGTGATTTGTGATCGATACGCCGATTCTTCTACCGCGTATCAGGGCTATGGTCGCGGGCTGGATGTGCATGATGTTAGCGATGCCAACCGCCTGGCCACCGAAGGCCTGATGCCCACGGTGACCTTCTTCCTGGATATCACGGTAGAGGAGTCGTACACACGAGCGGCGCAGCGCGGTGATGCGGCGCCCGACCGCATGGAACGTTCCGGCTCGGAGTTCTTCGAGCGCGTGCGCGCCGGATATCAAGCCATGGCATCGCGGTGGAGCGATCGCATAGTGTGCATACCCGGAAGCTTGGCGGTAGACGATATCCACGCGCATATCATGGCAGAGATACATCGCCGTTCCGCCTAAGATGCCCGTTGCCCGCGCCACTTCGGTGCGTAAATGGTAATTTTGCCGCTGCCGCGTTTGCGCGCGCATATTCACGTGATGTCATCCGATTACTACTCGTGTTCTCATGTCTATTTTCTCGACCGTCGTTGTTAAGAGTTTGCCGCTTATTCCCAAGCGCATTATCAAGCAAGTTGCCAAGCGATATATAGCCGGAGCCACGCTCGATTCCGCCGTGGAAACCACCAAGCGCCTTGCTACCTTGGGTGCCGGCTCCACCATTGATGTACTGGGCGAGTTTGTCAGCTCCCGGGAACGCGCCGAGCATGAGCGCCGTTCCTCTCTTGGGGTGCTGCATGCGATTAGTGAGCATTCCCTTCCGGCGTATTTGTCGGTGAAGCTTACCTCGCTGGGTTTTGATATCGACGATACCTTCTGCGCCAATAATCTTCGATCGCTGCTTGCCACCGCTGCCGAACGCGGACTGTTTGTGCGCCTTGATATGGAGAATTCGCCATACACAACGCGCACCTTGGATCTGTACAAGCGAATGCGTGCCGAGGGCTTCAGTAATCTGGGTGTGGTTATTCAAGCATACATGCGCCGCAGCGCCGACGATATCAGAGATCTGGCTTCGCTCAATGCCGACATTCGTTTGTGCAAGGGCATTTACATTGAACCGGCAGAGGTGGCATACAAAGAGCGCCACGAAGTGCAGAACAACTACAAAAAACTTCTTCGTCAGATTTTGGATGCGGGGTTGAACGTGCACATTGCCACTCACGACGATGTGCTTATCGACGATGCATTGAATCTTCTTTCGTCGAACTCCGTTGACAAGAGTCGATACGAGTTTCAAATGCTACTTGGTGTGCGCGAAGAGCGCAGAGATGCTATTATCAAGGACGGTCATGCCATGCGCATTTATGTGCCCTTCGGCGAAGATTGGTACGGCTACTCAACACGCCGCCTTAAAGAGAATCCGCAGGTAGCCGGCTACATTGCCAAGGCAGTGCTGGGTATGGAATCGTAATCGTAATCGTAATAGCATTCTGATATACACACTGAATCAACCTGAACCTTTAACCTCAACCTTAACCTCAACTTTTAACCTCCATCACCTTATACCACCCCATATGACGCAACTGCGAGTAGACGAACTTCTTTCATACCTCTCGGGTTCGCAATGGGTGTGTACAATAAGCGGCAAGCGAAAAATTTCCGGCGATACGAATAGCACGAATAGTGCGAATAGCGCGAATAGCACAGACACAACCTTGCGTGTGGTTCTGCGCACGGTGGTGATAGATGGCAGCAGCCACATACATGTGGAACGCTTCAAGCAGCGCCAACACGAAGCAGAGAATATTCCCTTGGATCACAATATTCTTCGTGATCTGCTCGCTGCGCTTGCAGCTCAGGGATTCTCGCAGGCGCATGTGCAAACGCCGCAGAAGGATGTGTACATGCGGTGTACCAAGAAGAGCGTGCTGCAGCGTACCACGCGGCCTTCGCGTTCGTCGTGGGAGAACAAGTCTGAGCACGACGAAAAAAAACGTACGGTCCTTCGAAACGATAATGCCTTCGATCTGCTCCACGCTCTGGGATTTGTGACCGATCAGGGTGAGGTGATTCCCAAAATGAGCGCGAAGTTTAGGCAGGTGAATCATGCACTGACGTTGATGCTTGCATCGCCGGTGTTCAAGGAGTCTGCGTTGTGTATTGTGGATGCCGGGTGCGGCAAGGCATATTTAAGTTTAGCGCTGGCGTATATCCTGAAGAACACCATGGGGTGCAACGTGCGGCTGGTGGGTATCGATTCCAACCCGCATCTTGTTTCCTGGTGCACGAGCACGGCAGCGTCCTTGAATATGGAGTATTGTTCTTTTGTGTGTTCGCCCATAGCAGAGTACAAGCAAGATGATACTATCGACGTGCTTCTGGCACTGCATGCATGCGATACCGCTACCGACGATGCTCTGGCCCTGGCGGTGAAGCATAATGCGCGCGCAATCTTTGCCGCGCCCTGTTGCCATCATTTTGTGAATGCACGTATGTCGTTGCAGCAGGTGCGCGCATCCCTTGCGCCGTTGCTGCGCGATGGCATTGGCAAAGAACGCCTGGCCGACGTGATCACCGATACCATGCGCCGCGATCTTTTGCGCAGTAATGGGTACAGCGCAGAGCTCATCGAGTTTGTAGCGCAAGAACACACTATGAAAAATATCATGATCAAAGCCGAGCGAAACGGCATGCCGGAGAAACATCAGCGCGAGGCCTACAAGCAGTATCAAGAGTTGCGGCAGGAGTGGCAGGTGTGGCCGCGCTTGGCGGAACTGCTGGATCCGGAGCCGGCGGATGCTTTTGAATCCCAAACGTCAATCGTTGAGTAACCAAGAGGAGACGATGATGCAGCATGTGTTGTTAGTAACAGGCGGTGCAGGATTTATAGGATCGAACCTGGTTCGATTTCTTCTGCACACCACGGATGCCGTGGTTGTGAATGTTGATGCCTTGACCTACGCCGGAAATCTGCAGAATCTCAGCGATGTTGAGAATCATGAGCGCTATCATTTTGTGTATGGAGATATCAACGATCACGCGCTCATCCATCGCACTATTCAACAGTTCGGTGTGAACGGTATTATCAACTGCGCTGCAGAGAGCCACGTGGACAGATCTATAGAGTCCGCCGAACCTTTTCTGCGAACGAATGTTGGCGGTACGCTTGTGCTGCTGGAGGCAGCAAGAAGTATGGGAGTGCAGCGCTTTGTGCAGGTATCTACCGATGAAGTATATGGATCGCTGGGCGCCGAAGGATTATTCACCGAGCAAACACCCCTTGCACCCAATTCTCCCTATAGCGCTTCAAAGGCCGGAGCCGATTGCTTTGTGCGATCGTTTGTGCACACGCATGGCATGAATGCGGTGATTACCAGATGCAGCAACAACTACGGTCCCTTTCAATTCCCCGAGAAGCTCATACCGCTGATGATTACCAATGCTCGGCAGGACAAACCTTTGCCGGTGTACGGAGACGGCATGCAAGTGCGCGATTGGATTCATGTGGACGATCATTGCCGAGGTATTTGGGCGGCCTTCAGCAAGGGTGTTGCCGGAGAAGTGTATAATTTTGGCGGTCGCAGCGAACGAGCAAACATCGACGTCGTTAAAGGTATTCTGCATCGTCTGCAGAAACCCGAACAGCTCATAACATCTGTGACGGATCGTCCGGGTCACGATCGCCGCTATGCTATAGATTGCAGTAAAGCCGAGCGCGAACTGGGATGGACACCGCAGGTTTCTTTTGAGCAGGGATTGGATTCCACCGTACAGTGGTATAGCAGTAATGCGGAGTGGATAGAGAACATTATTAGCGGCGAGTATCGTAGGAATAGGTACAACCAACAACATTGATTTTTACTTCTGGGGTTATCATGGCTACGGGAACGAAAAGAACATCATCAAGAGCGTCATCGCGCACATCATCAAGAACATCATCGGCATCAACCGCTACCAAGACTGCCGCCACCCTTATGAATTCTATTCAGGACTCATCGTGCGTAGTGGGAGTGGTAGGGCTTGGGTATGTGGGCTTGCCCCTGGCTGTGGAGTTTGCATCGGCCGGTATTCGTACTATTGGCATCGATGTTAGCCACGAGAAGGTGGCGATGCTGCAAAAAGGGAAGAATTATATTCAGGATATCGACGACTCTCGCATTCAGTCTATTTGGAAGAATAAAACCTTTCACGCAACCGCGGACTTTTCTGCCTGTGCCGAGTGTAATGTGATTTATATCTGTGTTCCCACGCCGTTCACCGACAACAAAGACCCGGATATCTCTCACATCGTAGAGTCCACGCGGGCTGTAGCTGCCTCCATGAAAAAAGGCACCTTGGTGATATTAAAAAGCACCACCTTCCCCGGCACCACGCGTAAATATGTGCAACCCATTCTGGACGAAACCGGGATGGTGTGCGGCAAAGATTATTTTCTGTCGTTCTCTCCCGAGCGTATAGATCCGGGTAATACCACCTGGCACACGGGCAACACACCGATTGTGGTAGGGGGCATCACTCCGCAGTGTACCAAACTTGCTGTGGCTATCAACGAGCGAATTATTTCTAAAGTTATTCCCGTTTCCACGCCCGAAGTAGCCGAGATGGAAAAATTGTTGGAAAATATTTTCCGCAGTGTGAACATCGCGTTGGTCAACGAGCTGGCGCAATTATGCGACCGCATTGGCGTGAATATTTGGGAAGTGGTGGAGGCTGCGGCCACAAAACCTTTTGGGTTTATGCCCTTTTTCCCCGGACCCGGTATTGGCGGACACTGTATTCTTATCGATCCTTATTATTTGTCGTGGATGGCTCGCGAGTACGACTTCGTAACCAACTTTATTGAGCTTGCTGCTGAAGTCAACGAATCCATGCCCTTCTACGTACGCTCCATGATTGAGCGCGAGATTGCCAAGCAACCGGTTACTCTGAAAAAGGCCAAAGTGCTACTACTGGGAATGGCCTTTAAAAAAGACGTCGACGATTTGCGCCACTCTCCGGCACTAAAAGTAGCCGAATTGCTGGACGCCGACGGTATTACGAATATCTCCTATTACGATCCCTACATTCCTGCGGTGGCTTTGCATCACGGCAAAAAGAATCAGCGCGAAATCCGCTCGATTCCTTCACTCACACCTGCCCGTCTTCAATCCTTCGATGTAGTCTGCATCACCACCGACCACTCGGTTTTTGATATTGATGTTATTGTAAAAAACAGCAAGGTGGT
>JBJOLU010000027.1:0-11349 GCA_046052705.1 Bacteroidota bacterium
ATAGCTTAAAGATCCATCAACCATGGTACAGAGAGCTGATAGGCATGGCGGGTAACAAGGTCATTAGCGCGGTTTTGTTTTCCGGAATTGAAGACACACAGTGCGGTTTCAAAGGTCTGACAGCTGCAGCAACCGACATACTCTTTAGTGCCATGAAAATAGACGGCTTTGGCTTTGATGCAGAGCTGTTGTTTTTGGCAAAACGCATGAAGATGAATATCGCTCAGGTACCAGTGGACTGGTACAACGACGAACGCTCCAGACTCAACCCCGTAAAAGATTCCATAAAGACTCTTATCGAAGTGTTTCGCATCAGGGCGATACACCGAGGTTGAAGTGAAGTGCAAGGTAGCATAGAGTAGAATATAGTAGAATAGAGTAGAATAGAGTAGATGAAACTTTATCGTTAGGTGTTTTAACAACGAGCAAGACAATGAGTACATCAGAACAAGATCCGGTAGCTCTTCATACCCATCCCTACAGCGTAACAGCCGAATGGGAATCGCAGGCCATTCGTGTGGAGGCTTCAAGCGGAAGTACCATGCTCGTGCATGGCGATACCTACGTACTTCGCCATCGCGCGAACGAGCCCAATGTGGTAGATGTGACGTTCGGTAACATCACCGTGCCGGCAGTGGTGCGATTACACAAAAGCACGGTTACGGTTTCGATGCAGGGCTACATGTATTCACTGCAGGTAAGCGATGAATCCTATGCTGCGTGGTATGCAATAGTTCAAGCTGGTTCGAAAGCGTCGAGCACTAAACTTGTTATCAAAGCCCCAATGCCGGGCTTGCTGAAGAGTTGCAACGTTCAGGTGGGACAAGCCGTGCGCAAAGGCGAGAACCTGTTGGTTCTGGAAGCAATGAAAATGGAGAATGTTATAAAATCCACCGCAGCCGGAACGGTAGTAGAGATCAGTGCTGCACAGGGTACTGCTGTTGAAAAAGGCGTGGTATTGTGTGTGATCGACACGGCGCAAGATTGATGCAGTACAAGCGCAAAGCTTAAACAAGACAAACGCAAGACAACTACGGGAATGATGTCATCGGCATCATGGATCCCACACTACTCTTTTCCGGCGGTCACTATTTCGTAGTCGGGTAGAATCTGTCCACGCTCGATACGGCGAAGTTTGCTTTTGCTCAACGCGCGTTTCACCGGCGTGAGTCTCTCAAAAAAGTACACACCACGTAAGTGGTCTACCTCGTGTTGAATAACGCGAGCCAGCAAGCCGTCGGCTTCCAGTACCTTCTCTCTCATCTGCTCATCCGTGTATCGCACTTGAATCCCTTCGGGGCGCACAACGATATCACGAAAGGTGGGTAAGCTTAAGCACCCTTCTTCAATCTCATTTTCCTCGTCTGAGTACGCCTCGATAACCGGGTTGATCATGGTAATAGGGCGCTGTCCGGCTCCGGCTTCGGTGTCGGATATATCCATTATACAGACGGAATGATGCGAGCCCACTTGATTGGCGGCCAGGCCAATACCATCAGCATGACGCATGGTCTCGAACATATTCTCGATGAAGCTTTTGAGCTCATCGGTCATATCCTCTACCGGCGTTGCTTCGGTTCGCAACACCGGATGATTGTATACGTATACGGGCAGAATCATGATAGCAAGAAAGAGATGTCGTTAACTGTATAGAAGAACCTTCTGTGAAAACTGACGCATCATGCTTTGTTATGTTGTTCAACAAAGCGCAGTATATCGCTGATGTCGGAGAGTATGTGATCGGCCGTTACGTTCTGATTACCAAACGAGTCGCCGTACTTGGCAAAGGCTGTATACATACCAACATTCTTTGCTCCCACCATATCGCGCTCGGCCCAATCGCCGATCATCACTGCCTCGGAGGGTTGTACGTGTAACTGTTGCAACGCCAATAGAAAGGGCTTTGGGCTTGGTTTACGCTCACCGGTATCATCGTAGGTTACAACTACATCGAAAATGTGATGCAAGTTCATGTAACACAGTCGCAGCCATGCTTCCCGGGCAGGTGCATCCGATACCACAGCCAGACGAACGCCATTCTTTACCAGTTGCATCAATGTTGCCGTAACGTGCGGATATGGGCGCAATGCGGCCTCTCGGGCTCGGCGATACGCAATGATTCCCGAGGACAAAATTCGATTGTCCACATGACCTAAACTCTCCTGCAACAGCTGATCGAACACGCGTTGGTATTCAATACCTTGCTCACGGTAGATGTCGTCGATATGCGAGCGGATCTTATCGAAGGTGAGATCAAGACCGGCATCAATCATGGCGGTAATGGCAGCGTCCACTGCTTGGCGCTTCATGGCCATAAAGTCCACGAGTGTATTGTCTAAATCGAAAACGACGGCACGAATCATAAGTAGCCCGGTGAAAACAGAATGAGGTAAAGCACAAAGCGAACAACGACTAAAACAATCACGAACTACAACTATGCTGTTCGTAACATCCGACGCTGATTGAATTGCTGTAGAACAAGCAGCGCGACGGCAAATACCAACGTACCTAAACTGATACGTAAGCCCGTCTGAAAACTTTCGGAAACAAACTTCCACTCCACCGTGTGTGTGCCTGCGGGCACCACCACACCGCGCTGACAGGTGTTCACACGTAATGGGGTGGCTTGCTTACCGTCTATCCAAACCGCCCACGACGGATACCAGATCTCGTTGAAAACGGCTACGCCGGGCTGTGTACTCGTCACTGTATACCGAAGCGAATTGTCTTTGTATTCGGTACACGTAACTCGCGCAGTGGAATCATAGGCCGTACCGTCGAATTGAACGCCGCTATCTTCTACCACGGTAGTGGTGCGGAAGTTAATGGCATCGTTCATCACAGTCTTCATTGTCTGTTCTGTGGCCTGGCGAGTAGCATAGGTCATCCACGCATTGGGGAAATAGTCGGAACGACGCACAAAACCGGCACGGCCGGTAGCAGGATCGGTACTGATTTCATACTTCACACCAAGCACATCAAGCATGGTCTTGATATCCGTTATTGCAGGATGTCGCTTAGCCAAGAGCAGCTGATTGTACCCCTCGTAGAGCATCACCTTGTCGATCATGCCCTGATTACGCTTCAAGGCAATCACACCCGGCGCCCGCATAGATACGCGGAATGCAGAATCCGGCAAAGAGGGAAGAAGCACCGATTGTAAGGACTGCGGAAACAACGACTGTGCTTCTTTAACAGGATTTGCTTTGCCGGCATTGAAGTCTCCGTTGGCAATGATCAGGTCGCTGAAGCTTAGAACCGCAAAGCAGCCAAGGGCCACTAACGGAGAGATCACCGAACGTTGTGATAAGAGTGCAATCACAGCGCTGCCAATCACGATCAACAGAGCTGTAGTTCCGTACCCTTGCACTGCAGTTTGAATAGCATCTGCAGGGGCTGTAATAAAGACGCCGGCGGCTACTCCCACGGCTAATAGAGCAGGTACGGCAATTGCTATTATCAATTGCGGCATACTATTGCCCTTGCGCTCAGACGTTGTAAAGAGCGCATCAAAACCAAAACCTGCAAGGACCGAAAACGCAAATCCGACCACAAACATCATACGCGCCGGAATACGAAGAGCGTTGAAGAATGGTAGCTTGAAGAAGAGGGGGAACACAAATCCGTTGGAGCCTAGCGCAAACAAAAAACCGAACACAGACATAACAATGAGGAATAATCCCAACGATGTTCGCCACGACCGAATGGCACCAAAAAGCCCTAGAAGAAATGTTACCGCTCCAAAGAAGAACGCGGTATCCCAATAGAGGTAGTAATCACGCTCGTGCAAAAAGAAGGGTGCTTTGTTTTTGGCATCAGGACTAATACTTCCATATGCTTTGGGTACAGTGGTTGTAATAATCTGGCCTAGCTCCAACGATCCCACTGTAGCTTTTTCGTAGGTCATTTCCGCACGCTCGGAGAGCTTAGCGATTTCCTGTACCGGCAAAAACTGTACACAGAACACGCCAAAACCCAGTATGGGTACCAAGAGGCCCGTGGCAAGTTTAGACATCACACCGGAGGCAGAAGCAGCGCCGCTAGCAGAGCCGGTAGCAGCTCCCGGTACTAGATCACTGAAGCTGAGCCAAAGTATCATGCAACCCAGCACAAAGGCCACGTATAGTGTCATCTGCGGGGATCCGGAAAGCATGGCCATACCTAACACCAAACCACCGATCACTCCGTGCAACAAACTTTTCTCTGTTACCGCGGCATACACAAGCATTGCTACCAGCGGAAACCAGGCAAGGTGCTCTACCTGCATGGGATGAAACGCGTGAAGCACCAGAGGGCTGGAGAATCCGTACCCGATTGCGGCAAGAATTGATCCTCCTTGAGAGATTCCCACTTTGCGTCCGAACAGATACATAGAGCACTGCGCAATAAAAAAGTGCACAATGATCATTGCCTGTAGCGCTTTTATGGGATACTCGCCATCTCCTGCAAGAAGGTCCAGTAACAAATTGGGGGGATAGAACACAGCCGTTTGCACGTCGGCCAGGAAGGGCATTCCGCCAAAGGTACAGGGATTCCAAAAGGGAAGGCTGCCCTGCGCCATGTGGTGCGCGGCAAAGGCTCGAACGGGAAACACATACTCGGCAAAATCATCCCAGAAGAAAAGATTGCCAAAAAGATGTCCTCGAAAAAAGAAGGCGGTAGCCACGGCAAAGAGCAGAAATGGTAGCCACGCCGGCAGCTGCATGTGCTGCGAAACGTTCGATGTCTTCTTCGTAGAATTCATAAGCCCAAGAGTATCACAGTGAAAGAAAACGTGATAATTAAAAAAGACCAAAGAGCGTGAGGGGTGCTATAAGAGACCACTCATTCAATTCTCACACCTGAAACACACCGGACTTCCACTCAGGAATTTCGGGGTTGTGCGAAGCCATTGCCAAACCTCTGGATATCACCGAGCGCGTGTCTTCCGGTGAAACAATACCATCCACCCAAAGCCTGGAGGCCGCATACAGAGGCGTGGTGGTGGCATCATACTTTTCTTGAATGTCGCGCAACGCTTTGGCCTGCTCGTCGGGTGCAAGTTTTTTACCATCGCGCTCCAAAGCCGCCATGCGAATAGTCAGTAGAGTTTTGGACGCTTGAGCTCCTCCCATCACGGCAATGTTTGCCGATGGAAAAGCGTATATCAATCGAGGGTCGTAAGCCTTTCCGCACATGGCGTAATTGCCCGCACCGTAACTATTGCCCACGATAAAGGTGAACTTCGGCACAACGGAATTGGCAACAGCATTTACAAGCTTAGCACCGTCTTTGATGATCCCGCCTTGCTCGGCCCTGGAGCCCACCATAAAGCCGGTTACATCCTGCAGGAACACCAACGGAATGCCGCGTTGATTGCAATTCATAATGAAGCGCGCAGCTTTGTCCGCGCTGTCAGAATAAATCACTCCGCCCACCTGCATCTCTCCTTTACCATTGCGAACAATCTCTCGATTGTTGGCCACTATGCCCACAGCCCAGCCATCGATGTGGGCATAACCACACACAATGGTCTTACCATAATCCGCTTTGTACTCGTCGAACTCCGATGCGTCCACAAGTCGCGCAATGAGTTGGTAGGTGCTATACGGTTTGGAGTGATCCGATGGCAGTATGCCAAAAATCTCGTCGGAAGGGAAGAGCGGCTCACGGGGAGTAGTGCGCGCAAACAAGGAATGGCGTCCCTTTCCGGGAGCCAGTTTCTCTATTAATGAACGAATCAGATCTAGTGCTTCTTCATCGGTATCTACTTTGTAATCGATTACTCCGCTTACCGAGGAGTGCATGGTTGCGCCGCCCAAGGGTTCTATAGTTGTCTTTTCACCAATGGCGGCTTCCACCAAAGCAGGGCCGGCCAAAAACACACTACCGGTACCGTTTACAATGATGGCTTCATCGCTCATCAAGGGTAAGTACGCGCCGCCCGCAACGCAGGGCCCCATGATAGCGGCTATCTGCGGTACGCCCATGGCAGAAAGCACAGCATTGTTTCGGAACTGACGGCCGAAATGTTCTTTGTCAGGAAAAATCTCGTCCTGCATGGGAAGAAACACGCCGGCGCTATCCACCAGGTACACCACGGGTAAATGATTTTCGATAGCAATCTCTTGTGCGCGCATGTTTTTCTTCGCGGTCATCGGGAACCATGCTCCGGCTTTCACTGTGGCATCGTTTGCAACAATGATGCACTCGCGTCCATGAATAATTCCTATGACCACAACCACTCCTGCGCCGGGTGCACCGCCTTGCTCGGCGTACATGTCGTGGGCACAAAACAGTCCCACTTCCAGTAGGTCAGTCTCCGGGTCCACAAGTCTTTCTATGCGTTCACGAGCCGTGAGTTTTCCTTTGGCTTTATGTTTCTCGATTGCCTTTGTTCCTCCGCCCTTACGAACGGTATCGGCTACAGCTCGAATCTTGCGCAGCTGTTCTTTGTTGACGTCGTAATTGGTGTTGTATGTATGGTCATGCTCAATGGCCGAGCCAATAGTTCTTGACATAGTCGAGGTGTAATGAATGGTAGGGCAAAAATACACTATAGTGTAGAAAGGTTTTGGGCGGTACTGCACTCTGCGCCAATTTCCACACCGGGCATCCGTCGTGCAGAGTGCATAGCGAAGGTGTAAGTTTGTTCCGTCTGAGCGCCGCGCCCAAGTTGTGCCGGCTTCGTTGTTTGAACTACCATGAAGGTAATATGCGAACGTTTGGTGTACATCTGTGTGTGGGACTCGCGTGTGTGGCAATGATCTGCGCACCGCTGTACGCCCAATTCGGACAGAACAAGGTGCAGTACCAGGATTTTTCGTGGAAGTATGTATCCTCCGAGCACTTCGATGTGTATTACCACGAGGGCCTGCAAACCGTAGCGGAATTCTGCGCGGTAAAATCCGAAGAAGCGCTGCGTAGTCTTACCCGCAACCTTTCTTTTCGCGTGCCGAAGCGTATCAATATTGTCGTCTACGGCTCGCACAACGAGTTCCAGCAAACAAATGTGCTTTCATCGTTCTTGCCCGAGGGAGTAGGGGGAGTAACCGAGCTTTTTAAGAACCGAATTGTATTGCCCTACGATGGTGATTGGGAGCGCTTCCGGCATGTAATTCATCACGAACTTGTTCACGCCTTTCTCAACGAAATGCTCTACAGCGGTAGTATCAAGTATGCATTACAAACTCGGGTGCAGCTGCCCCTGTGGATGAATGAAGGCTTGGCAGAGTTCGAGAGCTTGAACGGCATGGACAACGCTACCGATATGTTTATGCGAGACATCACTCTGAACGAGTCTCTGCCATCGCTGGATCAGTTGTCGAATTTCTTCGCGTACCGGGGCGGTCAGGCTTTCTACTCCTATGTGGCCGAGACCTATGGTCGTGGAAAAATAGCTGAGCTTATTTCCAAAGTTCGCGCCGGCTCGGACATCAATGCAGTTTTCCGTAGCGCCTTTGGACTGGACTTGGAGCAGTTCTCGGAGAAGTGGCAAGAGGACATGAAGAGATACTACTATCCGGATCTGGATAAGTTCAAACGCTTGGATGATTTTGCCAAGCGATTAACCAATCACATAAAAGAAGACAACTACTATAATTCCTCGCCGGCTATATCGCCCGATGGTTCACGTATGGCGTTCATCAGCTATCGCGATGGCGACTACGGTATATACGTGACGGACATTGAAAAAAAATCCGAGCCCGTAAAACTCGTAAGTAGCCAGAGGGAATTGAATTTTGAAGAGCTCAATGTGCTAACCCCCGGAATTTCATGGAGCCCGTCGGGAGACAAACTTGCTATCACCGCAAAAGCCGGCGGTGAAGATGCGCTGTTTATTGTCAACGCACGAACAGGTTCGTACGAGAAGTATATTAACAATGTGAAGTCTATGACCAGCGCGGCGTGGTCGCCGGATGGCAACAGTATTGCCGTGGTTGCTGTGGCCAAGGAGAAATGCGATCTCTATGTGTTTACGCTAAAGACGAAGAAGTTTGCAGCACTTACCAATGATGTGTTTACCGATGCCGCGCCGTGCTGGTCTGCGGATAGTAAATCGATCTATTTTATTTCCGACAGAGATACTGCTGTAACACCCCGCGAAGTGGCTGGCGCCGAAGTATACACGCGAGCAATCTCCAAGCGGGACATCTATCGCGTTGATGTGAGCACTAAAGTGATCGAGAGAATTACCAACGACCCATTCAATAACAAAACCTCCGTGGCAGTTTCTAAAGATGAGAAGTCACTGCTCTACATCGGGGAAAACAATGGCATCGGGAACTTGTATCATTTCGTCATAAGCAGCGGAAAGGTAACGCCGAAAACCAACTCGTTATCCGGCTTAACACAGATCTCTCTTGCTCGCGATGAAACCAAGCTTCTTTTTGCCGCGCAGCACAAAGGGAGTATGGACATCTTCATGATTCGAAACCCATTCGAGCAATCTGTACCATACGATACGCTGCCGTTAACCAAACTCAAAGTGAAGGCCCGCGAGCGCGACCTGCTTCGCCGCAGCGTAGCTCAATCCAACGCTCTTACGGCCGAACCGCAACCGGCTTTTACCGGGTACGGGATTTTTGATATTGATGTTAAGAGATCAAGAAACGACCTAACCAATCCCGACATACCGGTGGATGCAGAAGATGTAAACGGTAGCCCTGATACGGCCACATCATTCGTTTCGGAGCCGAGGAGTTACAAGACACGCATTACCAACGACCTTGTATACGGTGGGGTTGGGTACAACTCGCTGTGGAATAATGGTCAGGGAACCATTGAGATGTTGTTCTCCGACCTTCTGGGAAATCACGTGATCTATGCTTCGCTGCAGTTGTGGTCGGACTTACGAAACTCCAACTTTACCTTTCAATACGAATATCTTCCAAAGATCATTGATTATAGTTTCAGAGGATATCATCGTTCCTTTATCGACTACATGGCAGGATCGTCCTCACCGGATGTAGTAGATCTATTCTCCATGCGCAACTATGGTATCACATCCACCGCCACCTTTGCAACGTCGAAGTTTCAGCGATGGGAGGCATCGCTATCGTGGATGGGAGTAGACAAGACCAACGAGACAACGCCCGCAGATGCTGCATCCAATAGAAATCTGAACTTTCTTGTACCGGAAGCCAGGTATGTGTTTGATAACTCGCAGATGGGGTTCTTTGCTCCGTATAAAGGTCTACGATTGTTTGTTGATGCGAAGGTTTCGCCCTTCACCAAGCGCTTTGGTATACTCACCGCCGATGTGCGCCAGTATTTCCCCATATGGAAACAGTATTATGGCTTAATGCTGCGAGCGTCCGGTGGTACAAGCTTTGGCCCTGACCCGCGTTCCTTCTTTCTTGGTGGTGTGGACAACTGGATAAGCAGGGGATTCTTCGGATACGGATACCAGCTGTTCCGTGATGCAGAAGATTTTGCTTTTCTTCAAATACAAACGCCATTACGCGGCTTCGAACTTGCGCAGGTTGCCGGTAAAAACTACGCACTTGCCAACGCAGAGTTTCGCTTTCCCTTCTTCTCCGGTTTTGTGGCTGTTCCTGTACCTTTTGTGCTTCTGGGTGCCGTGTTCTTGGATGTTGGTACCGCGTGGAATGATGATATGTCGCGCATAGGTTTGCGGGCTCCGCTTCCGGTATTCGATTGGTTCACCGGTAACCGCCGATACTACGATCCGGGGTCGATACTTCTCAGCACGGGCATTGGTGTGCGAACGGTGCTGCTGGGATATCCTTTCAAGGTAGACGTAGCCTGGAGGCGCGATGGCGACGTGTGGTCCGAGCCTCAATATGTTATCTCTTTAGGTCTTGATTTATAGAGGACTTCTTTTCTCGTGGACCGTACTATAAATATTTGAAAAAAAATGTATTATAAGCACTTTAACCTCTATTCAAAAAATCAAAGAAATCGGCGCAATCCTCTATCGTCAATGAAAGATAGACTTGTATTTCGATTTCAAGCGGCGCTGCAGGTATGTACGGCTTTTATCTAACTCAAATGCGCGTGTCCATGCAGCAATCGCTCGATCCCGATGACCGAGTTTCTTTGAGTTATCGCCTAAATGTTCAAAAAATGTAGCATTGTTTTGTTCGAGGTCGATAGCCATTCGAAGAATACTGTCTGCTTCAGCGTACATGCCCTTTCTGTGCAACACCCAGCCGTAGGTATCAAGGTAGGAGGCACGCTCGGGTTCGGTGTTTATGGCTTTGCGCGCGTAGGAGAGGGCTAGGTCCAGGTGATCTCCGGAAGTGGCATACGCGTATGCCAGGTTGTTTAGTGCCAAGGTGTTATCGGGATACCTCTGCACCACCTCTTCATAGAGCCGTCTTGATTCTCGGGACTTTCCCTGCCGGTCGTAGATAGCCGCCAGGTATAAGCGAGCCTCATCGGTGGAATCATTGACAAGAACAGCATTCCTGTACCAGCGAGCTGCCTCCCGGCGGTTTTGCAGCCACGCGTACATCATGCCCAGAAGCAAACTGATTTGATACGAAGACTTGGCTTTAACCGTATCTCTGGATAGATAGTGAACAACGTTCAGAGTATCGTTTTTGTCGTTGAAAAAGGAAGCGATGCGCATGATGCTGCATGTTGTGGTGTCGGCATCGCATGCAGCTTCGAAGGACTGTGCGGCTGAAACACTCAATCCTTTGTCCAAGAGAATCAGTCCGCATAGTTCCAGCATGGTTATGTCTTGGGGGGTATATCGCCGCACGGCATCATACAATTGGAATGCGGCCAACGTATCACAGCGATCGGGGGAATTGTACATCTCGTACGCCAGGGTTCTGAGCAATTCCTGCTTTTGAGTTGTGTCTCGAACTGCGGCTTGAGCATTCAGTATTTGAAGCACTCGCGAGAATTGCTTCCCTCGAATCAAAACGTCGGCGTAGCTCTGCAACGGAAATCCCGATCCCGGCATATCCGTGATGATTTTATCTACTGTTTGGAACACACGTGCGCTATCGCCAATCTGCTCATACAGGGAACTGAGCTCAAAGAGTATAGCATAACTGCCTGTTTCTTCATACAACTCCTCAAGCAGTTGCGCGCCTTGTGCGGGGTTGCACTGTGTGGTGGCAGACGCAGAACTGAGCTTCGCTGCCGGCCGGTCGTCAAGCTCTGCATATCGTTTGAATGCTGAAGCTGATGCACACCAATCGGAGGCTGAGTACTGCAATTCTCCGAGCACTCTGTAGCACTCAGCGCAGGTATCATTAATAGACAATGCTCGCTGCACGAACACTACTGCAGAGTCTGCACGAACCATGGCCTGGTAACATTTGGCCGCGAGCAGATTGGCTTCATAGCCGGAGCTGAAGCTGAGCAATCGCCGCAATTGAATCAGCGCAG
>JBJOLU010000028.1:0-4379 GCA_046052705.1 Bacteroidota bacterium
CCATTGCACGGCAACGAATAGCCGTGGGCGCTACACCGGAATCTAGGAGAATGGTTCGAATGGAACGTAAACGTGCTTCGGAGAGAGTACGCATGGCTTCCTCGTCGCCTTCGGCAAAGCAGTTGCCGATAAGCTCAACCAACATACCGGGATTGTCACGGAGCAGGGTAATCAACTTACGTATGTGGGGCATGAACGATGTGCTGACGTCCTGACGGCCATACGGAAACAAGCAAAGAATTTGCGGTCGCAATAAATCTCTTTCAATTGCAGAAACTATATGCAAGGTGTCGCGCAAGCCGGTTCGCGATCCTGTTTGTAATCCCACTTCGAGCACTACGCGGCCATCGTCACAACTGCCGGATGCCGGTGTTTTTAGGGGTACACGAAATGTGTAGGCGCCATGAACACCATTGTTAATCTCTCTGAGTATATCCGTGATCTGCCCGGCACGTTCCGCGGTTAATGAATAATACATGCCACCGGTGCGGGAGGCCAGGAATCGGAGCATGTAGCCGTCTGCAAAGTCACCGACGCCAATGCTGATAATGCGTGCTCGCTTTGCCGTGGCTTTGGTGATAAGGTCGTCTACATCATAGGCAATCGAAGAATTGTCCGCACCGGCCGAGATTACCACGAGAAGATTGTCGTACCCGGACGTGGCATCGAACTTTTGCAAGCATGAGTGTATAGCTCGGAGCATGGCGCATAGGCCCGAAGCATCGCCGCTAAACATCTCACCAAGATTGTTCAAACGGTCTTTGCTGGAATGAGGACAAACGGTTTGCACGTCGCTGTTGAAGGTATTCACCGAGAGTAAATCTCCGGAGCGCAACGAAAAGGTAAAAGCCGATATACCGCTGCGCAGGGCGGAGTCGATACTCTGGGCATATGCAGATCTGTCCATGCAGATCGTCATGATCATGTGGCGCTGGGAGCGTGTCCATTGCGAGTCGAATGCCTGAGCCGGTGTAGCCGGTGATGCACCATCGCACAGAAACCGCAACGACGAGCGAAGAGAATCCGAAGGAATCTGGGGGATGTTATTACCAAGTGAATCCAGAAGCGCGCCGTAGACCACATACTCCGAGCGCGAGGAATCGGGAACATCAAATCGAAGAATTTTCACCGAAGAAACCTGCGACATCACGCCCTGTGGGTTGTATCCTACATAATATGTATTCGGCTCCATCGATACGGAGGGGGGCAGCGAGAACGATCGTATCTCTCCGCCTCTCTGCACCTTTACTGTGTCTGCCGGCCGCACAGTTATAGACCACGTCATCGAGCTTGTGTCTGATGTGCGTAGTACCAAAAACCGTAGGGTCACTGTGGAGGCCGGCCGCAGGCTCAAGGTATAGTTTGCCGGTAAAATCGTGGTGTCGCCCGCCTGTTGCACACCAATAGCGTCGGCGCAACTCCAGCTTACCACAGCGCTATCACCTTTGCGTATGGATGTTGTGCCGGCGATGGCATTTCGTATGTCGCCTTCGCGAGCAAACAACAATGCTGACTGCAGGCAACTTGCCAGAATGATGACGGATATGAATCGCGTAACACTCATTGTTTGTGCTGTGTGTTGGTGGAGATGATACAGTGTCAATATTTCGAAACTGCAACAAGCATAACGGTACAGTTACTGCTGAATGCCGCCGCGAATATACGTGTTGAACGCTGCCTTCTGCAGACAAGGCGCATATGGTGGTGGTTCCAAATCTACCGAATGTACGAGCTGCTACGCCGCTCCAGGCGCAAGTCTCGAAGCAGGGAAGATGTTGGGCTGAAACTCAAATAGAAACCGCGCACAAACCCGGTGGGATACCAGGTTACATCCAGCGCCCAGCAATGGATAATCTTTCGTATCGTAACTGCGGGAGCGTTGATTTTTCCTTGAAGCAGGTCCACGTTCAGTCCGCCCACCAGCGATAGGGTTGAACTTAGCGAGAGATTCATCGTGCTCTGCAGATTAAACACCTGCACCGGTGTGGAGCCGGAAAACGGTTTCTGATAGCTGTAGGTAAGACTCATGGAAACGCTCCATGGAAAGAGCATCGGCCGGTATCCGGGAGAAGAATCGCCGAACACATCGTCTTCTTGCTCTACATAATCGCGGCGTTCACGAAACCTGTTTCCCAGTAGGGAATTTGTGGAGTCCGTATTCTCCGGTCGCGACTCCACCGGCGCCGAAGTTCTCGAGCCAAAGGAAGTACTGAAGAATACGTTGAATCCGCTTACACGAAGAGGGAATTTTCCCGCGTCCAAAAGCGAAGTTGCCACCCTTGAGTACCGCGAGGTAAGTGCTCCCGATGTATCTCGAAGTTGCACGTCGTCGTACACCGTGGTAGTGAAGTCCGCTGTTAGTGAAGACTCTCCCACGGTGGGTGTACGAACACTCCATCGAATGTCGCTTATAGAATTTGAATCGAGCAGGAAGTTTACGTTGCCCGACACATTGATACGAGCAAGTTCAATTTTCTCGTCCGCGGAGTCTCTAAACACTTTGGCGTCGATGCTGTTGTCCAATGCCCAGTTCATGAGTAGTGCTTTTCTTCGCGAAGCAATGCCGCCGCCGTCCTGCTCAAAGCGTGAGTATTGAATACTACGCGCAATCTTGTTCATGGAATCGGCAGGAAGACTATAGGACGAATAGAAACCATATCTATCCGCCGAAAAATCGGGCGTATAGCTCAGGCCCACCGACGGCATCAACGTGTGCCGCAGTGCAAGCGAGCCAAGCACGAGCGGTGTACCGTAGAGCGTAGTGCGTGTGGTGATGCCCAGACTCGCATTGTACTCGGTGAAAAGACCTTTCTCTACTACATCCGTTGTTCTCTTGTTCAAGCTGTCGTATCTGCGCTCCACGATGCGCCGCGGATACATGTTTGCCGAAAAGTTCAGGGCAGGTGTGATCGAGACAACTCCCAACTTCGGTGAAATGGTGATGGATGGTGAATGACGCCATACCGCTTTATAGGTATCGGAATAAGTGGAATCGTAAATGGTTTGAATCTTCTGCTTGTTTGCTACTGAATCGAAGTATATCGAGTCTCTGGACTGCACACTCAGGCCGTGGGTAAAGGTGGGCGCTATTGCTGTAGAGTAGTTTAAAGAGATGTCGGACAACCACGATGAAGATCCCTTGGTCTTGAAGGGAAAAAACGCAGGAATGGTGAGTGAAGCCGTGGGTGATTGATCGTAGGTTTTGGCCTCGATATCCTGATTGCGCACGTAGTTCAGCGAAGTGCTGATGTTGTTCCCGAACGAGTGAGACAAGCCCGC
The DNA here is from genome assembly GCA_046052705.1 of Bacteroidota bacterium. GTDB lineage: Bacteria > Bacteroidota > Ignavibacteria > Kapaibacteriales > NICIL-2 > JBBATK01. The sequence goes on from JBJOLU010000028.1 coordinate 3,280, forward strand.
GGAGCTAAACACATTTTTCTGAATGCGCTGCTGCAGAGTAGCTATAGTATTGGTGTTGAAGCTGTTCGACTGAAAATTCAGATTAGCTGTGAATTGCGTTTGCGGCGAAATGGTTTGATTATGATTCCATGCAAAGCGATAGTCTCGTTGATAGGGAAGTTTGGTGTTTGGCCGCACATAAGCATACGAGGCATCCAATTGACCCGACATCATATACCGCACATTGTAATTCCACTTATTGTTCAGCTGCCATCCGCCCTTGCTGTAAAAATCGGCGGTGATCTGAGTGTCGTAATAATCGCTAAGCGCGAAATAATATCCGAAGTTTTGAAAGGACACACCTCGATTGGCATCAACAAAGGGACGAGGTAGAATGATACCGGATTGCCGCCCGCGCGAGTTGGGAAAGAACACACCAATGGGCACGTAGAGTATAGGAATATCGCCCACAACCAGATAAAAATCTTCCATGAATACGCGATCGTCCGGAATGAGCTTCATGTGCTCTGCGGTCAGGTAAAAGTGCGGGTGGGGCTTATCGCAGGTGGTAAAGCACCCATGCTCAACGAACAAGCTTTGATCGGCGTTGCGCTTAATACGTGATCCGGTGAAGAAGCCGTTTTGAATGGTTGTTTCGCCAAGCGATACAGTACCAAGCTGATTACGAAGATTGTATTTGATTACCTCGCCCGCATAGCTGCTGCCGTTGTCGTTGAACACCGGATACCCGATCATGGTGCCGGCGGAATCTTTTGCACCGGTGCTGTTGAGCAGCCCGCTGTCGAAGAAAATCTCTATCACTTCGGATTGCAGCATTCGAGCGCGAAGTGCCGTCTCTGCCGAACCACGCAATCGCATTTTCTTGCTGCGCAGAGAGAACACCACTGAGTCTTTTGCTTTGTAGGTAACTACGGTATCCACTCCTCCCGAGGAGCGCACCGGCACGCGTGCGGAAACACCCTGAAGCGAGTCAGAAGTACGTAGGCCGGAACTGCTGTCTGCAAAGTTTGCTACAACATAGAGGCGAGCATCGGCACGCGCGGGTGTTGACGCAAAAATGAAGATGCTGAGAAAGAGGGAGAGGAAGAGAAAGAGAATGT
>JBJOLU010000029.1:0-24319 GCA_046052705.1 Bacteroidota bacterium
CTGGTGCTGTGGGTGTGCCGCAACGAGTATGTGCTCGACGCCGGCAGCGAAACTCTTCAGCGCATGGAGGAAGTTCTGCGCACCACACGCCTGTGTGCAGACGAGAATCTTGAAGCCCGCGAAGCACGCTACGAGCAGCAAAGCATCGGAGATGCCGACCTTCGAGATGGAATTATTCAGTGGATATGGAGCGACGATATTCTGGAAGCGCTGCAGCAAACCTTACAGCTGTTGTTTTATCGCCAATTACTGAGTGATATTCCCGAAATAAAAGTACTGGGTCGCGACGAAGAACCATTGGGCGAAGAGCCGGATGGGAATAATGTCGGAAATAATCTCGGAAATAATTCCGGGAAATCAATTTTAACTCAATCAGCCGATCAATCTCCAAATCAAACAGCGCAGTCGATTGGAGATTTGGAGGACGATGATGATGAGTTCGGCGATGATACTACACTACCGACAGAGCCGACTGAAGATCGCTAAGCAGGTCGTTGCAATCCTCCAGGCCCACACTGATGCGCAGTAAGTTCCGCGGAGTGGTGCTGTCTGCGGGCTCTATAGAGGCGCGGTGTTCCACCAAACTCTCCACCCCTCCTAAACTTGTGGCGTGTGCAAACAGCCGCAGCGCGCCGGCCACGGCCAGCGCCTGTTCTGCATCACCGCGTACACAAATGCTCAGCATGGCTCCCGGCAACGACATTTGGCGAGCAGCTATGTGGTAGCCTTCGTGCGTGGGTAGCCCGGGATACAACACGCGCTCGATACGGGAATCAGTTTGGCAATACTCCGCAATACGAGCGGCGCTGTGGCAAGCAGCACGAACACGCACGGGCAAGGTTTGCAGTCCGCGTGTTGCCGCCCAACACGAAGCCGGCGATGGCACTGCTCCGCCAATAGTCTGAATGCGGCGAAGTGTGGCTCGAAGCTCGTCGTTGCCGCGCACCACCACGCACCCTGCCATTACATCGCTGTGACCACCTATGTACTTTGTGGCGGAGTGCAGAACAATATCACAACCCAACTGCAAGGGTTGCTGAAGCAGCGGTGTGGCCCAGGTATTGTCCACCACCACCAGCGCTCCGCATTCGCGGGCCATTGCCACAATGGCCGAGATGTCGCTAATCTTCAGCAGGGGATTCGATGGGGTTTCTATCCACACCATGTGCACCGGCTCGGCCAGAATACTCTGCAGCTGATCGGGGCGGCTCATGTCTGCTTGTGTAACTCTGATACCGAAGTGGCCAAGCAGTTCCTCCAGTTGCAAACGGACACCGTAATAAATGTCGTCGGGAATAACCACGTGCTGGCCCGGCCGCAAGGTTTGGAATATGGCCATAGACGCTGCAAGGCCTGAAGCAAAAGCAAATGCCTCGGTGCCCTGCTCCAGTGCGCACATGGCGCTTTCGAAGGCATCGCGATTGGGGCAGGAAAGCCGAGAGTATACATGCGAGGCAGGAAGTCCGTTTGCCGCGCGCCTAAATGTTGTGGACAGCACCAGCGGCGGAGACACCGGAGACTCCGGCAATCCACTGCCACGATGCGCATGAACATATCGGGTATCACCCACAGGTGATTCAGAGTTTGGGATATTATTTAAATCGCTCATGCGTACGATGAAAATGAAAGATGTTTGTGTACGAAAGTTGTCGGTTTAGGTGTACAACGGTTGTCAAAATGTGGAAAAATTCGGCATTTGCGCTTCGTACCGCGTAATAAAATCGAATGCCGTTCGTTAGGAATTCAATAGCGTTACCACGCGCGCACGGAGCAACGCAGTATCAAACTCGAACTCAATAACAGTGGAGTATATGAACCACGAACAGAATTACGTTTCGGCCATAACGCACATACTCGCCGGCGAGAAGATCGATAAGGCCCGGCACATTGTGCTGTCTGTACTGCAAAGCCATCACGAGGATACTCGCGGCGGCCTGCATATACTTCACGATGTACTTGCCGGCTTCGATTGTATCACCCGCTTAAGTTCGATCACTGCAGGCGATGCTTCAAACACCTTTTCGTCTGCCACCTTTGCCCTGCGCACCGATGGCACCGTGGTGCGCATACTCAAGCACGATGCAGCCTCCGGTGGATATGTGTGCCGCGACATAGAATCAGAAGCAAACCTTGTACTTGGCAGCGGCGATCTACGCAGCAATGGCGGCATCATCGATGTTTTGATTGTTCAAGGAGCGGCCCCATCATTTATCAGCACGCCCACATCGGTGGCGTATCACGTGGGCTACGGAAAAGAAGACGATCACGAGCATCATTATTCTACCACCGAATTGCTTTGGCGCTTGTGGCATTTTCTGCTGCACGAGAAGAAAGATTTGTTGATTGTATTTGGCTACTCCATTGTGATGGGTTTGCTTTCACTGGCCTTGCCGCTTGCTTCGCAATCTCTGGTGAATGCTGTGTCGCTTGGTATTTACACCACGCAGCTTACCGTATTGTGCGTGGGTGTGGCTATAGGTCTGCTTATTCTGGGAGTGTTCCAGATACTGGAACTCACCGTGGTAGATATTCTTCGCAGAAGAATCTTTTTGCGAGCAGCGTTCGATGTAGCGCAAAGCTTGTCGCGCGTTAGCATGCGGTCGCTGGAAGGCGAGTACCCGCCGGAGTTGGTGAACAGATTCTTTGATGTGACCACAATTACAAAAACGCTGAGCAAGTTCTTGCTCGACGGCATCAGTGCGGTGTTGGTGGCAGGCATAGGTCTTATTCTTCTTGCTATCTACCATCCCTTCTTTTTGCTCTTCGATGTATTCCTCATCGGCTTTGTGGTACTGCTGGTGATTGTGCTTGGCCGCGGCGGCGTGCGTACGTCTATTGAAGAGTCGCGTCAGAAGTACGAGGTGGCACACTGGCTGGAAGAAATCGCCCGCTGTTTGCCTGCCTTTAAAATGAGTTCCCGCAGAGACTTTGCTCATGAATACATGAATGGTATCGCCGAACAATATGTGCGCGCCCATCGCTCGCACTTCATCGTGATTGCGCGGCAGATTGCCGGCTCGGTGGTGTTCAGAACGGTTGCTACTGTTGGTGTGCTGGGCTTGGGCGGTGTACTGGTAATAGACCGGCAGTTGTCTCTTGGCCAACTTGTAGCTGCGGAGCTTGTAGTGGTAACGATGCTGGCGAGTGTTGAGAAACTGATTTCGCAATTCGAAGATTTCTATGATTTGCTTACGGGTATTGATAAACTTTCGTCGCTTACCGATCGTGAGCGTGAGCGCATCGACGGCTCCGTTGTGGCCATGCATGGCAAGGCCTTGCAGGTAGAGATGCATTCCGTATCATTCACCTACGCCCGCGGACGCAAGGTGTTCGATGGCCTGTCGATGAGCATTCCCGCCGGCTCGCGCTACAGTGTGATAGGAGAGAACGGCGCAGGTAAAACCACGCTCACTGAATTGCTTGCAGGATTGTACGAAGTGCAGTCGGGAAGCATCGAGTTCAACGGACGCGATACGCGTCAGCTTGCACTTATGTCTGTTCGTGATGCGGTAGCAGTATTCACGCGGGAGAACAATGTGTTCGCCGGTACCATTCGAGACAACATCTGTTTGGGTAGGCCTTGTACGCACGAACACATGCAATGGGTGCTGGAAATGTCCGGACTGAAGGAGGATGTGCGCGGGCTCCGCGATGGCATCAATACGTGGTTGCAGTCCGATGGTATGAATGTGCCGCAAAGTCTGATGCGTCGTATCGTCATTGCCCGGTGCATTCTGGGCAGGCCCGGCCTGCTGGTGCTTGATGAAGGTTTTAACGGATTGGAACTAGCTACCAGAACAAAAATCATTGAGAATATTTACTCCGAGAAATCTTGGACAATACTGGATGTGTCGCGCGATGAATATCTGCTGCGCAGATCACAGCGGGTGTTTGGGCTGGCCGGCGGACGTATTGCAGAAGAAGGTACCGTGGCGGAACTAAGCGCAAATAAGAACTCTATGATTCACAATCTGTTTCCGAACATCAAGAGCAATCACTCGGAGTAATAGCGAACTCAGCTTCAACATTATCTCTGCGATACCTCGCATCTGCGCAAACAGGAAGCCAACACAGAGAACTTCGAACCTAATTATGAATACACACAGTACATCAAAATCATCAACCACCTCCAGCAACGCGGCGCTGTCTGCGTTGCAGCTGGTACGCACGCCGCGAATAGCCCGTCAGGTGGCGATCATAGCGCTGATTATTCTTGGCATGGTCACGCTATCCTTTCTGTTTGTGCCGTGGCAACAAACGGTAGCGGGCACGGGTATTGTTACCTCGTTTGTGCCATCGGCTAGGCCGCAAACAGTAGAGGCAATGGTAAGTGGGCGAATCGTTGCGTGGTTTGTGTACGAAGGCGCCGTGGTAAAGAAAGGCGACACCATTGCTGTGCTGCAAGACATCAACGTCAACTTTATGGATACGTCGTTTGTGGATAGGCTGGAAACAGCGCGCGACAATGTGATCCTGGCTCAAGATGCTACTATCATCAGTGCGGTAGAGCGCACCAAGCAAGCAGTGCAGGCACTGGAAGCCGGACGTGCAAGTTTAGACGCAGCGAAAATGGAGACGAGTATTGCGCGTGTGCGTTATACACGCGCCGTTGCACTTGCAGACTCCGGATTGATCTCGCAGCGAGATTTAGAAACCGCCACCGTGAACTTGAATAAAGCAAAGAACGATTCCGTTCGATTCGAAACAATAGTGCAATCGGCACGGCAAAACGTGGAAGCAGTACGCTCCGAGCAGGAGCGAGTGCAGCGGCAGGCGCAAGTGTTTATCGCAGAAGCTGACCTTCGTTTGTCCAATGCGCGCAGCCGCCGCAATGCAAGCGCGGTGATCTCGCCCGTGGATGGCCAGGTGGTTCGTATTGCCAAGGCCGGCTCCGGCCAAACAGTAAAAGAAGGCGAGCGCCTTGCCACCATTGTGCCTGCCACGTCGGACATCGCAGCAGAGATTTATGTGTCGGATATGGATGCGGCTCTGGTGGATATAGGCCGCACGGTCACCTTGCAATTCGCGGGATATCCGGCGTTTCAATTCTCCGGATTTCCGGACATAAGCACGGGTATCTTCCGTGGCACTGTTGCCGCGGTGGATGCTGTGGACGACGGCGGCGGACGCTTCCGCTTGCTTGTAGTTCCGGATGAATCGCGCAGCCCATGGCCGCCGCGCTCGTATCTGCGCCAGGGTTCAACGGTAACGGGCTGGGTGCTGTTGCAATCTGTACCACTTGGGTACGAAGTGTGGCGTCAGTTGAATGGCTTCCCGCCACTGTTTCCCGTGCGTGAGAGAGAGAAGGCGGAGAAAGCAAAGAAGAGTTCGGCAGATCAAGACAAGGAGAAGAAATAATGGCTCGTGTTCGAAGCATAAACCTCGCAGTGCTTACTGCTCTGACTCTGTGCGGAGCATCCATGGCGAGTGCTCAGGATACGTTGTCGCTTACGCAGTTCCTTGCACGCATAGCGCAAACAAATCCCGTGCTTCGCTCCGCTGCGCTGGAGAGCGACGTAGCCGACGCGGAGATACTGCAAGCTCGCGGTGCCTTCGATTTGTTTTTGAAATCCAAGTACGAGCGCAAAGGAATTACCGACAAGGTTAAAGTAGATAATCTGGATGCGGGATTGGAAATGCCGCTGGCCACCGCACTGGGTCCGCGCCTGAGCACATCCTATCGCCGGGGTAATGGTACGGGTATCAATCCCGAAAACCTTACCGGCAGCGATGGCGAGCTGGGCCTGGGTATCTCGGTGCCGCTGTGGCAGGGACTGCAAACCGATTCGCGGCGAACATCGCTGCGCAAAGCAGAGGCAAGGCCGGAGCTGGCGCAAATCTTCGCCGATCAGGAACGATTGTCGTTGCTGCGCCAAGCGTCGCTTCGATACTGGGATTGGGTGGAGACCAACGATGTTCTTCGCACGATGAAAGACATTGTTACTCTGGCCGAAGATCGCTTGCGCTTCTTGCAATCGCGGGCACGCGTGGGAGAGATTCCCGCAATCGATACCGTAGAGGCGCAGCAAGAGCTGGAGCGACGTCGTGGCGACTATTTTCGCGCGGAACGAAGTGCGGAACAGGCCTCCATCGCCGCCAGGGCTATGCTGTGGCAAAGCGAGGCAACAGGCCTACCGCAGGCTGCCTGCCGTGTGGTGTTTCCCGGGGAAGAGACTCCCGGAGATCGTCAGCGTGATGCCGATAAAATCAATGCTCTGGCTAAGCGCCCCGAGATTCGCCGCTTGAATGTTCAGCAGCGCGTTGTGGGCCTGGATGTATCACTGGCACAGGAACTTCAGCGACCGCTTATCGAAGCACAAGGACAGATGCTGCGTTCGTTGGGAGCTGCAGGAGATAACACCTTTAAGCTTGGCTTGAATATCTCGCATCCCTTGTTTCAGCGCACTGCCACCGCGCAGGAAGAGATAGCGCAGATTTCATTGCAGCGCATCAACTTTCAGCAGCGTTTGGCGGAACGTCAGGTGCAAGCGGAAATCGATGACGCCCTGTCGGCAATTGCCAAAGCCGAGGAGCGTATTCGCACTGCAGAGCGCGAAGTGCGCTGGTCCGAAGCATTGCAACAGGCGGAAGTTCGCAAGTATGTGGCGGGCGAATCCACGTTGCTGGTGGTAAATATTCGCGAGCGGGCACTGGCCGATGCACGAATTCGCTTAACCAATGCCCGAGCCGATTACTGGCGGGCAACGGCGAATTACCGCTGGGCGACGGCGCAGCTTTAAGCTTGAAAGCTGCGTTTTTAAGCGATTTGCGCAGTTTTTGGATAGAAATCAGATTCGATCCGGTGAATAGTCGTGCTCTTGCACGACCGGCAAAGCTTGCAGAAAGCACAACGATAAACACGCCCGCAAAGCTTGTTGTTGAAATCGTGCATGGTTTTCCACAGAAAAGTGGTACCTTTGCAGTCCATTTAAGTTCATACCCCATAAGGATGTACATGGCGAAGGCGAAAGCTAAGGCTACAGACGGCGAAGAAGTAGTAGTTGAAAAGACTGAAAAGAAGCGCACACGCAAGGCGAAATACATCACCGTGTATTCTCCCTTTTTGATGCGCGAAACAAAGCACGAGCTGATGGGCGAACCCATTGAGCAAGAGGCCGGACGCATGATCTGGGCTCGTTGCACGGTGAGCCACCACTCTCAGCTTATTAATCTTGATGCTATTCAAGCGCAGCAAGAAAAGAACAAAACCTTCGACATCCGTATCTCGCGCGAAGACTCGAAGCCGTATTCACCGAAGAAGGTGTATGATGTAGGCGACGTGATCTATCACAAAATGTGGGATGATGTAGGTATTGTTCGCGCCAAAGAGATTATGACCAATGGCGGTAACGCTATCGTGGTACTCTTTGAGAAGAGCAAAGAGAAGCGTCTTGTAGAGAACTTGTAAGAAATCAATTATTCAATTCATTTCATAAAAGGATTCAACGTGATTGGAGTAACCATTCAAGGAAACGAGTCGATCGACCGCGCTCTGCGCCGTTTCAAGAAGAAATATGAGCGCAGCGGCGTTCTTCGCGAATTCAAAGCTCGCGCATTCTTCGTGAAGCCGTCCATCGAAAACCGCCTTGCGCACATGAAAGCGGTTCGCCGCCAGCAGCGCATGCAAATGGAACAAGAGTAAGCTGCTATTTCCCTTGGGGAACGGCACAGTTCTTGCACATATGTAGCAGATGTTACCCCAGGTGGCATCTGCTTTTTTATTTTCTGCAACCCAACAGCACCCGTATGTCTATTGTACAACATCGTGCTCCGCATGCTCCCACGGTAGGTGCATCCATCATCGTAAAAAATGCGGAAGCAACACGACTGGAGAAAGTATAGAGCATCGTTATTTACCCGCGCCTTTTTCGGCGGCATAAAAGAGGCCGGATTTACCAATCATTACATTGACTTGATACTCCATCCAGATGATAATCCGGGGGAAAGAGCAGAAAATCATCACCGCAATAGGTACCGGCACTTACACCACAATACCGCATGGCCTGCGGCGTCTTTATTCAAACTTTAACATGTTTATGTACAGGTTTGTTGCCCTCCGGCGAAACACCTACCCGTAAATTATGCGTTTATTTTCCATACCTGCAGGGAGAACACTGTATGCGAATACTCTTCGCGCTCATTGCGCTGACAGTAGTTTTTTCTTCAACACATAAAGCACAAGCCATGGCTCCAACTTCATTGTACGATATCACCGTCAAAGACATTCACGGTAAAGACGTATCGCTCTCTTCTTACAAAGGCAAGGCGCTTCTAATAGTCAACGTTGCATCGGAGTGCGGCTACACACCGCAATACGAGGGCCTTCAGAAGCTCCACGAAAATTACAAGGACAAAGGTTTGGTAGTGCTGGGATTTCCTGCGAACAACTTTGGCTCGCAGGAGCCCGGCACCGACGCGGAGATTATGAAATTCTGCAGCTCCAAATACAGCGTTACCTTCCCCATGTTCTCTAAAGTGTCTGCCTACGGCCACGACATTCATCCGCTATATGCAATGCTCACCGCCGATCATGGTTCGGGCTCGCCTGCAGGGGAAGTATCATGGAACTTCGAGAAGTTTCTGGTGGACAAAAAGGGCAACATTGTGAAGCGCTACAAGAGCCGTGTAAAGCCTGATAGTGCCGAACTCATAGCAGATATAGAGTCTGCGCTGAAGTAATTCTTCTTGCCTCGAAACGCAGTGCCAATGTGGTGTTCAGGGTAGATGTGAGTGTGGCTGTCAGCATTGCAACCTTCCCCATTCATTGAGTTCCGCGCCAAAAACAAATAGCCTCAAAAAAAAAGAGTGTCGCAAAAACGACACTCTTTTTTTTCATGTTTTGTTGTAGTGGCAGGTTGAAACAATAGGTTAAATCAACACTCTCCGCCGGACGTAATAAGGTTAGTCCTGCCCGTCGTCTTCCTGCATATCACTAAAGGCTTGCTCTTTAGTATCGAAGAAATTAAAGAGCCATTCCATCTGGGAAATGCGAAGCAGGTTGCGAACGGTTTCGCGTACGCCTACGAGAATCACCGGAACGTCGTGATCCTTCAGCTGGCGATGCGCAAGTAGCAAGCAGCTAAGGCCGGTGCTGTCTGCGTAGTCGATATTCGAAAGGTCGATCACAAGTGCATCGATGGTGGGCTGGCAAAGAATCAACAGCTCGGCTTTAAGATCCGGAGCAACCAGCGAATCCAGCTTGGGTTCATTGATGGTAAACACCACCACGTTGTCATCTTGTTCCAGAGAGAATTTCATACGCAAAACAGTTGTAGATCAAATGGACATCACTTGGGCAAAAATAGAAAGTTTCGAACGAAGCGTCGGAGCTCGAAAAACGAATCTGTTAAGTAACGGCCGCGGTAGTATACAATTCCGGTCTACTGCGCTTCCTCTATCCATAACGGAACATCCAGAGTGAAGGTTGAGCCTTTACCCGGCTCGCTATCAAGCGTTATGCTGCCGCCCATTTGATCTATGATCTTCTTAGTTATTGACAATCCCAAGCCCGTAGAGCTCTCGCCTGCAGTGGGCCGTGCGCTCAAACGCGCAAACTTTTGGAACAACCTCGTCTTGTCCTCCTGAGTGAAGCCCGCGCCTTCATCACTTATCTCCACACGCACCATATTGCCGGATTGACTAATCTTTATGCCAATTTGCCTACCTAATGGTGAGTACTTCACTGCATTCGATAGCAGGTTATCCAGCGATGCTTTTAGTCGCATGCTATCGGCGCGTGCATAGTAATCGAAGTCTGCGGCGGCGACTACTCTCAACCGTTTGCTCTCCAGGTTCGGACGATATGAGTCAATTAGATCTGCACAGAGCTCCGTCACGTTTACTTTCTCGAAAGTAAACGAAAGCTTGCCGGTTTCCAGTGCATTGGTGTCTAAAAGACTGGCAATCAGATGACTAATATCATTCGCCCCGGCAATGATGCGTTCGGCTGCTTTCTGTAGAACCGCATCATCGCGGATCTTTTGATGCAAGCGCATGCTCTCTGCCGAAAGCTTTATACTGGCAATAGAGTTTTTGATATCATGAGACACCACTCCAAGTAAATCATTCTTCTCGCGGTTAAGCTCTCTAAGCATTGTGTTAGCTTTTTCAAGCTCACGATTGATAGAGGTTGTGACCTTTTGCTGCTGCTCTACATCAGTTTCCGCATGGCTTAGCATTTCTCCATTTTCTTGCGGTGATGTAATGGCATCGGCACGATCTGTATTTCGCATGCGATAGTTCTCGCGTTCGCGAGCGGCGCGTTCCATATTCAAACGTCCTTCCATTACGGAAACAAGTTTCTCTTTTTCCTGCGTAAGAATCTCACTCCGGAGCTGAATGGCACGCTTGAATGCTTCTAAAGCTCGGTCGTACTTTTCCATGGATTCATAGCAGAAGGACAGATTCTCTGAAATATCCGCTTCATCTTCCTTGGCACTCATGGCGGCGGCAAGTTCACGGGCCGATTCGAGGTACTGCAGAGCACTAACTGCATCAGCCCGTAGAAGGTACATAGCTCCAATTCGTCGCAGCGACTCCAGCTCGTTTTGACGGTCGTTGATATCCCGCGATAGGCGTAGCGCTGTGGCGAAATACGACAGCCCCGTGGCTACATCGTCTTGCATGGCATGCACTCTTCCCACCGAGAGAATAGTGGAGATCAGATTTTGTTGATCGTTGAGCACGCGAGCTTTGCGCAGGGCCTCGGCATGATACTCTATAGCTTCATCGTATCGGCCTTCTTGCGCAAGCAAGTCTCCAACATTGCACAAACACTTGGATACATCCAGCTCGGAGTTTGTTTCCCTAAACCAGGCCAAGGCTTGCATCACATAGGTGAGCGCAGTTTCGTTGTGGCCCAGCCTGCCATACAAGCCGCCGATATTATTCGCCGTGATGGCAATACCGGTGCGGTCTTGAATCTCTTCTTGCACATCGAGTGCACGCAGCAGGTGCTCAAGCGCTAAGTCGTTTCTGCCCACAATCTGGTAGGTGGTGGCCATGTTCGACAGCGCCCCGGCCATCCCGCGTTTGTCGTTTTGCTCTTCAAAAATCAACAGCGCTCTACTTAGATATTCCAGCGCCCGGTCGTGCTGAGTCAGGCGAAACAAGGTGCCCGCAATGGTCATGCACAGCGATGCAATGCCGGGATTGTCGTTGCGCTCCTCGTAATGAGCGTAAGCGCCGTGAAGTTCCTGTAATGCTTCTTCGTATTGAGCCAGTAATACGCGCGTGCGTCCGGACGTAGAGAGTGCTTCGGCAACACCGTCGGGATAGGTAATGGAGCTGGCTAATTCTTTTGCGCGCAAAGACAGCGCAAGGGCTTCGTGGGGCCGGGCCGTGCGAATCTTTCTTGCTTCGGCATTAAGAACATCCACACGCTGGTGGTCTGTGGTGGTTCCTTCAAGCAGAGATTGAATCTGCTCTTCCGGAACATTGCCGTCTGTTACAATTTCCAAGAGCATGTGGTTGTGCTCATTCTAAATGGAGTTCCATCACACGGTAGCATCGCGCCTTCTTTTGTGCGATACCAAGGCCCGTTATCGAACGCCGGCCTTTTATTGTTTAACCGCATGCGAAGATATACTATTACAGGGCTCGTGCCAAAAATGAGCCCCGATACAGCAATGATATCATTACCAAACAAGCGCCTCTACTGCATCGCGAGCGCGGGCGAAGGCCTGATTTACATCGCTGCCAAGAGCTGTAATGTGGCCCATCTTTCTTCCCACACGCGAGTCCTTCTTACCGTACAAATGCAGTGATGCATAGGGATGACGAAGAGTATCCACCACACTGTCCGGCACGCCCTGGCCGTTACGCTCGCCCAGGATGTTGATCATTGCTGCTCCGCCGGTAATTAACTCCGGCGATCCCAGCGGCAGGTTACACACCGCACGAACACAATTCTCAAACTGCGACGCCGTGCATGCCTCGATGCTGTAATGCCCGCTGTTGTGCGGCCGCGGAGCAATCTCGTTGAACAGAATCTCGTCGTCGAGCGTAAGGAACATTTCAATACCAAACACACCCACGCCGTTGATTGCCTCTACACAGGCCACGGCCATGTCTTGAGCTTTGGTCAAGAGTGGCGCTTCGATGGGCGCAGGCGCCAACACCGTTACGCATATGTGTTGTTGCTGTATGGTTTGAACGCAAGGATACACCGCTACCTCGCCGCGCCGGTTACGAGCCACGATCACGGCAAGCTCTTTAGCAAAGCGCACAAAGCTCTCGGCCATCAGTGTGCGCGGGGCATCGCCTGTGGTGAACTTATTCCATGCTGCATGGCAATCGCTGTCTGTGCGAGCGGTGGCATTGCCGTAACCGTCATACCCTAGAGTGCGCGTTTTGATAACAATGGGATACGACTGCTGCGCTGCAAAAGTTGTAAGATCGTCCACCGAATCGGCTGCAACGAAATGCGGTACCGGTATGCCGGCCGCCTTCATGGTGTGCTTTTGAATGTACTTGTCCTGTACCAACGCCACGGTATCGGCAGAGGGAAACACTTGCCTGCGTTCGGCGATGTAGCGAAGAATGTCCGGAGAGATAAACTCGTTCTCCAGGGTAACGATATCACTTACCGATATGAATTTTTCCAGCGCTTCGCTGTTGCTCCAGCCTTCTGGAAACTCGTGCTTTGTCATACAGCCCGCCGGCGACTGCACGCCGTGTTCAATCACTGCTACCTGCAACCCCAGCCTGTATGCGGCCTGCGCGGTCATCTTTGCAAGCTGGCCCCCACCAAGAATTCCGAGTGTTAATGGTTTGCCCGCTGCATAAATTGATGGTAGCATAAGCGCGATGGTGTTGAAGTGATCAATACGTAGGTGCTTCAAAAATACCAAACACTACATTCTTCCATGAGTACCACCCACATTCCTTTACCGTCCGGGCGAAGCATTGATGCAGTTCAGCGATTGGTGCTGCAATGGTATGGCAGCGAGCAGCGTGAGTTTCCGTGGCGCGCGGAGCATCCCGATCCCTACGTGGTGCTGGTTTCCGAGGTCATGCTGCAACAAACACAAACCTCGCGCGTGGCAGAGCTTCTGCCGGTGTTCCTGCAGAAGTATCCCACGGTACAGGCACTGGCACAGGCCGGAACAGCGGATATTATCAAAGCATGGAAGGGATTAGGTTATAACTCGCGCGCCTTGCGGCTGCGCGAGTGTGCTCATGCAATTGTGGAGCGATTTGGCGGCAAGCTGCCGCGCACTGCGGAGGAGTTAATCACCCTTCCCGGTATAGGGCCGTACACATCCCACGCCATTGCCGTGTTTGCCTTTCATGCAGACATCACCGTGCTGGATGTAAATCTTCGGCGTGTGTACAGCCGGTATGCGGCCGCGCAGCAAAGGTCTATTGACATTCTACCCGATAGCGAGTTACATCGCATTGCTGCAGCACTGCAGCCAAAGGGCAGCGCATCATCGTGGAATCAGGCATTGATGGATATCGGCTCGCAGTTTTGCAAAGCTCATTCTCCGCGCTGTGGTTCATGCCCGCTTAGCGAGCAGTGCGCGTCGGCCCACCGCATCGTTACAGTGCGCAAGCCTCGCCGCACAGAGCCATCGTATCGCGATACGCCGCGGCGTATATGGCGTGGCAGAGTGTTGGATTTACTGCGAGAGTCGGCAAGCGGTTACACAGCGGCAGCCATTACCAAACGTCTCATACCACAGCCGGAGCCAAGTGATGTATCGTGGATGGAGTCCGTGGCCGGAGATCTGGTGCGCGACGGATTTGCTCAAAGCTATGGCAAGCGCTATAGGTTACGCGAAGAGTGAATTGTGTGTGAGCTGCGCAATCTCTACTTCCGGGCGCGTGCGGCATAGGCATCCACAAACGTGTGTTGCAGAGCGGTGTTCACGGCAGGCGGCACAAACTCCGAGACGTCCTGTCCATAACGGGCCAGCTCACGAATAATAGATGAGTTCAAGAAGGTGTACTTCTCGTGCGGCATCAAAAACACGGTGTTCACCGATGGTTCCAGTTTGCGATTCATCAAGGCAATTTGAAACTCAGCTTCGAAGTCCGAGATAGCACGAACGCCGCGAATGATTGCTTTGCAGCCGTGGGCACGGGCAAAGTCGATGGTAAGCTCGCTATTGTGTTCTACCGATACATTGGGCAAGTGCGCCAGCGATGTGCGCGCCAATTCCACTCGTGTTTGGTCTGAAAACAGCGGCGTCTTTTTTGCGTTCACGCCAATCACTACAATCACATGATCGAACATGGTGCTTGCTCGTTCAATCACATCGATATGCCCGTTGGTGATGGGGTCGAACGATCCCGGATACATGGCAACGGTGCCGCCGGAGTTGGTTGTGATGTTGTGCATAGGCGTTGTCAGCAAGAGAACATGTGCCGCAAAAATGCAACAAAACCCAAGCGATTGCCGTTGTATTTTGAAACAAAAAACACACTCTTCTTTCATTCCAGGCATGCCCAGAATTGCCATTATTGGCCCCGCGTATCCGTATCGCGGCGGACCCCCGCTGGTGGTTGCACATTTGTACGAAGCGCTGTCGCGCTCGCACTCGGTAGAGGTGTTTTCGTTTACGCGTTTGTACCCTTCGCTTTTGTTTCCCGGCACACGTCAGGAAGATGTAAGTACCTTTCCTGCTAAAGTGCACCCGGTGCGCCGCATCATCGACTCCATGAATCCGGCCACATGGATACGCACCGCCAAAGCCATTATCGAGTGGAAGCCGGACCTTGTGCTTGTGGATTGGTACCAGCCGTTTTTTGGATTGTGCTATGCTGTGATAGGGCGAATGCTAAAAAGGCAGGGCATCAAGATTGTGTATCTGGCAGAGAATGTGGTGTCTCACGAAGCTCGGTGGATAGACACCATGCTCACGCGGCGCGCGCTGAACACCTCGGACGGATTTGTGTCGTTCAGCGCATCGGTAGAGAGCACATTGAACACCTGGTATCCGCAGCTACGCACGGAGCGAGCCACACTACCGCTATTCTTCACGGAAGAAACATCGCCCGTGGCCTGGACCAAAGACGCAGCACGCACGCATCTTGGCATCACGAATGCACGTGTACTGCTGTTCTTCGGATACATACGCAAGTACAAAGGTTTGCGAAATCTCATCGCGGCTTTTCCGGCAATTCACAAAGAGTTTCCCGATACCTTTTTACTTATCGTTGGTGAGTGCTACGAAAACGCCGATGAGTACAAGGCACTGATACAAAAGTCCGGTGCGGCCGATGCTATTCGATGGGTAAACAGCTATGTGCCGAACGAGGATATCGCCATGTATTATAACGCAGCAGATATCGTGGTGCTTCCCTATGATTCGGCTACGCAATCGGGCATCGTGAAAATTGCCTTTGGGTTCGAGAAGCCGGTGCTGGCCACACGTGTT
Source organism: Bacteroidota bacterium (assembly GCA_046052705.1). GTDB lineage: Bacteria > Bacteroidota > Ignavibacteria > Kapaibacteriales > NICIL-2 > JBBATK01. The sequence goes on from JBJOLU010000029.1 coordinate 15,384, forward strand.
GGCGGCCTTGCCGAAGAAATCGAACCATGGAACGCCGGCTGCGTGGTTGAACCTCATTCAACGGATGCGCTTATCGAGGGTATGTGCAAAATGCTAGGCAGTACGTTGGACACTTACGTTTCAGGCGCCCGCAGTGCCAAAGAAGCAAACGAGTTCGACGCCATTGTACCGAAAATTGAATCATTTATTCCATCACCAAACGATCATTAGTACTCCGTCAAGGGAGTCGCTGAAATTATCTTTCCTCCGGTAAACGCGGAAGGCAATTGCAACAATTTTGGAGGTAAAATCGACGTTCTTTTAAGTTTTGGGTTTTTGTATTCTTCTCGATTCCCGCTTCTTATCAGCTACTTGCATATGCTGCTCCAACCCTAACTCATTTATAAGTTCATTTAGCTTTGTTTCTGACAGACCTAACATCTTACAAGCAACTTTTGTGTCGTTACTTGACAACGCAAATGTTTGTGCAATTAAATCTCGCAACACCTGAAAAAAAGGTGCGCCTTGTTTGGATATGCGAAGAGTATACTCGCCCGGCGATAGTTCGATCTCGCTCCTGTTGCGCCCAGCACCCTGCTGAAATCCTGCTGCCGGCGGCAGTACGTCCATTCGCAGAAATGACAATTGCTCCTTGGAAATCACATTCCCTTGTTCCAAAAGCACAACGCGCTCTATAGCATTGCGCAGCTCGCGAATGTTTCCCTTCCACACATATTGCTGAAGAATCTCTGCGGCCGCGGGATCGAAGCCTTCGATATTCTTTCCGAACTTCTGATTGAACTCTTTGATGAACGACGACGCCAGCAACAACACATCGCCGTCGCGCTCGCGAAGCGGCGGAAGAAAAATTGTGGCAACGTTCAATCGATAGTACAAGTCCTCGCGGAACTTTCCTTCTTCGGCAAGCTTTTCCAAATCGCGGTTCGTTGCGGCAATCACACGAACGTCTACTGTTACTTCCTTCGAGCCACCCAAACGATAGAAGGTACGTTCCTGCAACACGCGCAGCAGCTTCACCTGCATATCGGCACTCAGCTCGCCCACTTCGTCCAGCAGAATGGTTCCGCGATGTGCTTGCTCAAAGCGACCTTGTTTTATTTTTTCCGTAGCCCCGGTAAAAGCACCTCGCTCGTAGCCGAAAAGTTCGTTTTCCGCAAGATCCTTTGGAATAGCGCCGCAGTTCACCGTAACGAAGGGGCCTTTCTTGCGGCCAGAGTTCATGTGAATGAATCGCGCCATCAATTCCTTACCTGTTCCCGACTCGCCAAGTATCAGCGCCGTGGTATCGCTAGCACCCGCAACAATCTTTGCCATATTCATGGCAGCGGTAATCGAGGAACTCTTACCGATGATTTCGCTGGGCTTCTCGGCTTCCAAAACTTCTTTGAGTAAGCTTACCTGCCGGCGCAAATCGTAATTGCGCAGAGCCCGCTCCACGGCTACTTCCAGCTGATCCAGATCCACCGGCTTCACGATAAACTCCTCGGCGCCGGCTTTCATTGCGCGTACGGCAATCTTGATATCGTTGAAGGCCGTCATCACGATGACGGGAATAGTGATGCCTTCCAGGCGCAGTCGTTCCAAGATATCCAAGCCGTTCTCGTGGCCCAGGTAGATGTCGATGAGAATCAAATCCGGCGACACCGTATCCAGCTCTTCAATTGCTTTTTGTGGGTCGGAGAAGTGCACCACGCGCTCGTACTGCGATTCCAGAATTTCGTGGATGGTAGCCCCAACGAGCGGATCGTCTTCGATGATGGCAATGGAGTAATTCTGCTTTGTCATGGAGGGATGCTGGACGGAAAATGTAGTTAGTGTACGTTCTTCAATAGCCGGAACACCGCATCAGTACTAGCGGCGCGAGCTGTTGATGATTTGCTCTGCAATGTGATCGACACCCATCGAGATAAAATCCTGCTCGTTGAAGTTTCGCGGAGTCCAAGCAGGTTCTTGGCTGACCTGTTATTCGGCCAAACCACGAATGCTCAGAGTAAAAAGCGGGGTTGCGTCTTCCTCTTTGGCATCATGGATAAGCACTACTTTGACGTTACACATTTATCGTATTCGAACTTGTTGACAACCGGCTCGATTATACCCCGCTGCCTTTTTTAGGAACTGCTGCTCCAGCTTTTTTCGACGACAACAAGGTTCTCATTGATAGTTAAAAAAACCGGCAATCTTTATGCAAAACGCGAACGTAGTGTTCGCCGTATTGGCTGCTCGAAAAACGAATACAATATTAAGGCAATAATGTTCATGAACACATAGCTAATTCCCGCAGCCGCCGGCCATGGCAAGCCCGAACTTTCCAGCCAAGCCTGCATATCCATACCCGCATTGATGCTGCTGCCGATGGGCATGAACTGTATGATGTACAAAGCAAAAGAACATTCGCCTAAACGTTGCCACAAAGGGCTGGACAACACTCGGGAAAACACCCCGCCGGCATGCAGGCCGATCATGGCAAGAGCCCCAATAGCTGCATAACTCTTCAACGCCACCATACCAAGCTTGTGCTGCCCTACCATCATCTCTCCGCCTTGGCCTTCGATAAACCAACTGACGAGCACAAACAGGGCAACAGCCATTACCACAAATGCATCGCCGGTCCATTTACTTCGCGGCATGGCTTTTCGCACGAACAATGCCGCGCACATTCCAGCCACGAACTCGCTGATACGGCCAAAGATGGTAAACGTGGTAACATCGTTATCCCACACCTTGGCGGTTGCATACAGCAAATCCTGATAGGTGGACGACATTCCGCGAGAGAGCATGGCAGATATCCACCACACTGCCACAAGGCCCAGCACCCACCACACAACGTTCTTGGCGGAGTCTCTCCATGTGCCGTAGCGGCGCACGCAGGCCTGATGCACAATGGCAAACAGGAAAATCAGAAAGGGCGCGATAAGGTAATAACTTTCCTCGATGGTAAGCGACCACATGGGGCTGTTCAAACGAAGCCGGTATTCCGCGAACCATCCATGAAGAAGAGTGATGTGCAGGGCGATATTATCCCAAGTAAGATATTCCCAGCGCGACAGGCTAGACACCACTACCACTAATGTTGTGATAGGATAAATGCGAATAAGACGGCGGCGTAAATACACAGACCACGAGAACACTCCCTTGAGCAAAGCGTCGGCATATTGATACGTGAACAGATAGCCCGACAGCGCAAAGAAAATGTCCACTCCTGTGAAGCCATAGTGCACCAGCCACGATGCCTGCCCTCTGTGCGGTTCCATCACATGACCAAAAAACACCAACGCTGCTGCAATAGCCCGCAAGCCTGTCAACGCAGGTATCATGCCCGCTGCAGACACCGCGTGTTCGGCCACGTTATGTACAGGCGCAGGAGGTTCATTCGCATGAGCATGCGCCTGAGTACCGATGTGTTTGGATTGTGACTGCTGCATATGGCGTACAAATTACCCCTGCGCCCGCGAAAATCCACGGCTGTTATTGCCACGCCTTTAGGCAGTGTTGCGGCTGCGCGAGTGTAGGGCCGGAGAATAGATTCGGAAATGCTACCGAAGTGCTACTCAAATGCTCCGTAAATGCCACCGAAGTGCTGCCGAATTCTCCGTGGTTCGTAGTTTTCACGGCGAGAGTTTAGCAGCCTAAACAACCTGACCATCACTTCGCGCTACCATACCATGAACCAATCGCCTAACCAGGATCCCGGCAGTTCATCGCCCTTGGCAAACGTGCATTCGGTATTGAACATCGCTGTGCTTGCCAGCGGCCTGGGATTCTTCATCGATGCCTTCGACCTGTTCCTGTTCAACGTGTACAGAGTGCCAAGCTTAAAAGAACTTGGCTTGAGCGGTGCAGCTCTTACCGCCGCAAGCGAACAATTGCTTGGCTTGCAAATGCTGGGCATGATGATCGGCGGCATTCTTAGCGGCGTGGTGGGCGATAAACGCGGCCGCGTGTCCGTACTCTTTGCTTCCATTGCGCTCTACTCCCTTGCCAACATAGCCAATGCTTTTGTGAGCGATGTGCAGGTGTATGCTATAGTGCGATTACTCGCCGGCATCGGCTTGGCCGGTGAGCTGGGCGCGGGCATCACATTGGTTAGCGAAACCATGAGCAGTGAGCGTCGTGGCTACGGCACCATACTCGTGGCATCACTAGGTGCGGCGGGCGCGGTGAGCGCCGGGCTTGTGGCAGATATTGTTCCGTGGCGCATGGCCTTTGGCGCTGCCGGCGTGGTGGGCCTGGGCCTACTCTTGCTACGCATGAAAAGTTTGGAATCCGGAATGTTCCATCGTGCCTCGCAAAGCTCTGCTGCCCTGGGTTCCTTTGCCACCATCTTTGCAACGGGCCGGCGCACTATGCGCTACATAGCATGTATTCTGCTTGGCGTGCCTATATGGTACAGCGTGGGCTTGCTGATCACGTTTACGCCCGAAATCACCTCGGTGTATGGCAACAACGGCACGGTGCTCTCTACCTGCTTTGTGTTGTTTCAAGTGGGAATCACGCTGGGCGATATCAGCAGTGGTTTGCTAAGTCAGCGCCTGCGATCTCGTTCTAAAGCACTCATCGCATATATGAGCTTTGCACTTGTTGCAACCATATTCCACTTCGTGTTGATAACAAGCGGAAAGAACCTGCACATCAGCTCTCTGCTTATCGGTTGCGGATGCGGTTATCTCTCGGTATTTGTTACCACTACTGCCGAGCTGTTCGGAACGAATATTCGCGTGTTGGTGACTTCTACCGTCACAAACTTTATGCGCGGCGCAGTGACTATTCTTATACCCTTACGCCTTTGGATACAGCACACACTCGGAAACACCATGGTGGAGTCTTTGGCTATCACGGGCGCACTTGTGTGGGTAGCGGCCTTTGCAGCCGTGATGTATTTACCCGATCCTTTTGGCAAGGATCTCAATTACTCTGAATAAACACTTCAGCCTGACTTCTCACAGCAGTTGCCATCAGCCTTCTAAAAACACTGCGTTGTCCGTCTTCCTCTCCTTTGCCATAGGAATCTCTGCAGCATAGCCAAATACCAATGCTAAGTGTACGTGATGACCGGAAGGCAGTTTGAGCAGGTCCACATCTTTAACATGCTCTACATAGGTGGCAAGCCCGATGGGACAGCTGTTTATTCCCATTGCCTGGGCGGTGAGCATCATATTCTGCGCGCACATTCCTATGTCCAAGGCGGCCCACTCGTTCGAGCGAGGAGCGCTAAGAAAAATCACAGCAGGCGCTCCATGAAAAATCACGTCTTCATCACGAATGTAATCGTAATCGTGAGGCGCATGAATAAAGTCTGCTATCTGATGAAACAAGGTCTTCCAGCCCATCGTTACAATTCCCTTCACCGATGCAGTCTTTATTTGCGAGGACAACCTGATAATCACGTCTTTGTCTGTGAGTACCGTGAAGTGCCATGATTGTTGGTTGATAGCAGAGGGAGCCCATCGTCCGGCATCGATGATGGTCTCTAGATCCTGCCGGGAAACAGCAATGGTACTGAAGCGGCGCACTGCACGCCGGTGATGAATCACGTCATGAGCGTCCTGCATCAAAGCGGGAGCCGAGTGCTGCGGTACCGGCTTTGGAGTATCGCTGTCGGCGGAATGGGTAGCAACAGAATAATCCATTGTGAGTTTGTCCGGGGTTTTCATTACGGCTCCTGTATAGTGGTGGGTGGTTGACTCTCGGTCAGTGCATTGTAGCGTGTTTATTCCGGGGCAAACATGCGTACTGCACGGATATCTTTTCATGATTGATATCAGCATGGGACAAAAAAAACGAGGCGCAGTTTCCTGCGCCTCGTCATCTTAACTTTTAAGTGACCGCTGTTCCGCTGATTAGTGAACTACTGTCATCTTTACCATTGTGCGTTTCGTGGTTCTTTCAAGAACTACGTAATAGACTCCGGAGGCCAAAGTGTGTGTGGAGATTTGCGGTGAGTATTCACCGGTCACTCCGTCCGGAATTGTCATTGAGAATACAGACACTCCGTTAGCGTCGATCACACTGATGCTGCGCACATCGGTAAATCCTTCCGCACTCTGAATGCGCACCATTTGATCGGCCGGATTAGGAACAAGCGCAACACCGATCTTTTCATCATCCACGGCATTGATTACTTCTTCGCCTGTACCGCGAATCGCGAACTCGTATCCGGCATTGTCTTTTGAATTCGTTTGTACCAACACTCGCGCAGAGCGCACACCGCTTGCTGTTGGGGCAAAACGAATGTTGAAGTCGCGTCGACCACCGGGGATAAGTGTATCCGGAAGCTTTGGCGCATCAAAGAGCGAGAAGTCCGTAGGATTCGTGCCGGCAATAGACATTTGGCTGATGATCAGTGCCGCAGTACCGTTGTTGCTGATCGAGAAGCGTCCGGATTTCAGGCCGCCAACTCGTACAGTACCGAATTCGGTATTGTCTGCTGCATCCGGGGTTATGTCTCCGTTGGCAATGATGATGTTGTTTCCTTGCATCACTACATTTGCTATTGCCAGCTTACCCATACCCTGAACCGGGAATATGAACTGAGGTGTTAACGGATCATCGCTTCCGATCACGATTTCCGCGTTGTCGGTTCGCTCAGCATCCGGTGAATAATTCACCGTGAACTTTACCGAACTGCCGGGCGCCACTGCCTGAGCACTGTTGCCGGCAACCGAGAAGTTCTTTGCGGCTGATCCGCGAACTGCAATTGACGAAATACGTAATTCGCTGGAGCCCGAATTGGTAATGGTAAACGCCCGCTGCATCTGAGATCCAATAAACACCGTTCCGAAATCTGTGTGATTATCAGCCGTAGCAGATGAGAGATCTTCAGGAATGATGCGATTGTTTCCGCGAACAACAATTCGTTTGTAGACCGCAACACCACGTACGTTGAAGCGGAATACGCTCTCATCGAAATCGTTGCTTGCCATGGTTACCGTTGCCTCACGTGTACCAACGCCTGTTGGTGTGAATTGCACGGTTATTTCTCGGAATCCGTTGGCGGGAATGCGCATCGGGAAAACGGGATTTCCTGCCACGCTGAAGTCTACTCCGTTTGAGCCTGTAAAATCAATTCGCGAAATCAACAGCTCGGTTCCGTTACCGTTGTACACAACGAAGGTACGCTTGGACGATCCCGGGAAGTTCACCGTGCCGAAGTCTGTATTATTCAGCGTTGAAATTGCCGTCTGGTTGTTCAGTATCTCGATGTTGTTTGCGCGAACCGAGATCTCTGCGCTGGAAGCAAAAGTGGACGCGCTAAACATTCGCAGCAACTGTCCGCCCTCTACTGCTTCGCCTGCGATTGAGTAGTGCGCTTGGTCCACAAGAAGGAAGTATCCCGGACCAAAGATGCTTTGTGCATCGATGATACCACTGGACTCTTCGTCCTGCGTTAAGTACCTGCTGCCACCAAGAACAAATCGAGTTGTATCGTGTTGAGCCAGGAGCTTCAGAGCTCCGGTAGCAATTGTGTATTCCCAGATCTTGCCATTGTGAGCATTGTTACCCACATCTTCCTGAATAAGCACGTGACCATAGGTGTCCAGTGTGATGTTGTCCATCATCTTCGGACCTTCTGTTCCACGGAGTACGGCGGTGATTGTTCCACCGTTTTCAGGTTTGGTGATGTCGGTGAACCGTAGGCGCCACATGCGGCTGGGAGCCGTAAAGGAGTTCGTAGTTACAAAGTAAAAATCCTGCGGATTCGCGGGATCCCATGATCCGTCTTCAGGACGCAAGAAGTTCGTAACACCGCGAGCATTACTCATGGTATTAAGAGCCGCACCGGATGAGTCACGAACATTGCCTAGATCTACAAGGGTGAAGCTTGTATTCGCAGCAGGAACTGCCGCGCTTGTTTCGATACTCATACCACTCACGGCAACACCATACAGCTTACCGTTTGTCAAACCTGCTTTGTCAATCTCTGTACCGCTGGAAGTTTTAGTGCCGATATACACATACACCTGACCCGGTGTGGTATCATCCATTCCTACCACAACGGTTTTGTCTGACGCTACCGGACAGGCCACGATATTCTCTACGCTGTACTTTCCTAGCGCAGGAAGCTCATAGCTCGTTCCTGAATTGGTACCGCTGGCGATATGAGCAAAGCAACGACCCACTTCACCGTTCTCTTCACCGTTCATAAACAAACGCTCGGTGGTTCCGCGCCCGGTTGCAGCGTTGAAGAATGCTGTTTGTGCAGGAAGATCCGCCGAACAGAAGCGAGAGAACGAAGCCAGCGGCGAGGGGTTCAGTGCGTTGTATGTCGTATAGCCCGTGCCGTTCCAAATGTTCACATTACGAATCAAGTCCGAAGCACTTCGCACGGCGAGTGTTGATTTATCAACTACCCAACGGCTAATAAAAGCACCATTTTGTCCGTGAGCTCTGGGAACTCCTAAACCGGATGCTATCTCGTGATTGACCAGGAATGTAAAGGTACCGTCGTTGTTATCGTATGCGCCTGTGCCATCCGGAATGCCAGCCATACGTGTACCGCCGGCTGCGTCGGGTGTTGTTACCATTGCAGTGAATGTAACGCCGGGATCCAGCGGAGTTAGATACGGACTTTGCGTGCTTGAGGGTCCTGCACCCAAGGTTCCATTGTAAGAATCCGGATTGAACATTGTAAGTATTTGTCCGCCCTCTACTGCTGCACCTGCTATCGGGTAATGCGCTTGATCTACAAACAAGAACATACCGGGTCCGAGAATGCTTTGCACATCAATGATGCCGCTTGATTCTTCATCCTGTGTTAGATACTGACTGCCGCCAAGGATGAAGCGCGTCGTGTCGTGCTGTGCAAGAAGCTTCAGCGAATCGGTAGCAATGGTGTATTGCCAAATCTTTGCGTTGTGAACATTGTTACCCGGATCTTCTTGGATAAGGATATCGCCTGTGGCATCGATGGTAAGATTGTCCATCATGCGAGGTCCTTC
>JBJOLU010000030.1:0-23386 GCA_046052705.1 Bacteroidota bacterium
TCATAAGTTCCACCGGTGTGCGCGGCGAAAGCGACGCGCCTTCCGGAGCTATGAAACGGCAACGCCAGTGGTCGGTGCAGAAGGTCTCTTCGAAACCATCCGGCCATACCTTGATGCCACGGTTGGTGATCATGTTCAAGGTTGCGCCATCGATAGTGATGGGCGAAACACGCTCGGCAATGGCGTTGGGGTTGCGATCCGCGTGATGCAAGAACACATCCACACCAAGCAACTTCTTATCTGCCGGCGGGCGGGGTGTCCATGTTGCAATCACAGGAATTGTACCGGTGGCGCGTGCAGCCGGCTTCAACTGCGCGGGCACGTTGCCCAAGTTGTCGATCACCGCTTGCGCGAATTCTTTGGTACCGACTTTCTGTGTGCTCACGCCTTCGGTGTAGATGTCTGCCGTGTGAATACCTTTCTCGATAGCACAGAGCCATGCGTTGGCAATGCGCTCGGCCACATCATGCTGACCCAAGTGATGGAGCATCATGAGTGCGCCGTTCAGCAAGCCCGATGGATTGGCAATGTTCTGCCCTGCGATGAGCGGAGCCGAGCCGTGAATAGCTTCGAACATGGAACATGTAGGACCCACATTCGACGATCCCGCCAAGCCCACCGAGCCGGCAATTTGCGCCACCACATCAGAGAGAATATCGCCATAAAGATTGGGCAATACCACTACGTCGAACTGCTCGGGAGTATCGGCCAAACGCGCAGCTCCGATGTCCACGATAAAGTGATCGTTCTTGATTTCCGGATACTCGGCTGCTATCTCGTCGAACACGCGATGGAACAATCCATCGGACTGCTTCATGATGTTGTCCTTGGTGCAGCAGGTTACTTTTTTGCGACCATTGTGCTTTGCGTACTCAAATGCATAGCGAACAATCTTCTCGCAGCCCGGACGCGAAATAATCTTCAAGCACTGCACTACTTCGTCTGTGTGCTGGTGCTCTATACCCGCGTACAAGTCTTCTTCGTTTTCGCGAATAATCACCACATCCATGTTCGGATGCTTTGTGGTTACGAAGGGATGATAGCTCACGCAAGGACGTACGTTGGCATACAAGCCAAGGAACTTGCGAATGCTCACGTTCAAGCTCTTGTATCCGCCGCCTTGAGGAGTGGTGATGGGCGCCTTCAGGAACACACTGTTCCGGCGAATAATATCCCATGATTCTTTTGCAATACCGGAGGTGTTTCCGGACAAATACACTTTCTCTCCAACCTCGATGGTATCCACCTGAATATCCGCTCCTGCTGCATCCAAAATGCGCAGTGTTGCGTCCATGATCTCCGGTCCGATACCGTCTCCGTATGCTACTGTAATTCTTGCCATGTTGTTGTGCTGTTGCGGTGAAACAATTCGTGCAAAGATCCGGCTTTACATTCATTTACTTCTATTTAAGTTTACCATGGTAATCATAAGTAAAACTTATGATTCAAAATGAACATCCGCATCACAAACCACAAATCACAAGAACCGGCTGCGCCCAAAGCAGGCCCCCATCAATCGATGATTGTTTTGCCTATGAACTACACTCTTCACCAACTGCGAATATTCCTCACCATTTCCCGAACAGGTAGCATCACAAAAGCTGCGGCCGAGCTGAACCTCTCGCAGCCGGCGGTTTCCATACAGTTGCGTCAGTTTCAGGAGCAGTTCGATGTGGCGTTGGTGGAAGTGGTGGGCCGCAAACTGTATGTAACGGAGTTCGGGCAGGAGATTGCCCGTGCGGCCGAGAGAATTATCGACGAAGTATACGCCATCGATTTCAAAACCCAAGCGTACAAAGGGCAGATGTCCGGACGCCTGCGATTATCCATTGTTTCTACCGCGCAATACTTTGTGCCAACGCTGATCAGCGAGTTCTATACCAAGCATGCCGGTATTGAATGGCAGATCGATGTTACCAACAAAGCGCGTGTGGTGGAGAGCTTGGAGAAGAACGAAATTGATTTTGCCGTGATGTCTATTCTGCCGGACTCGTTGAAGGTGAACACGCTGGACATCATGGAGAACAAGCTCTTTGTGGTGGCCAATACCAAAGCATCTTCGCCGCAGCGAAGCAGGAACTGGGAGCAGCTGCAAACCATGCCTCTGATCTACCGCGAGGTGGGCTCCGGCACGCGCACATTGCTGGAGCGCTTTGCCGAGCAGTACGACTTACCTGCGCGCAAGAAACTGGAACTAAGTTCCTACGAGGCCGTCAAACAGGCGGTGCTTGCGGGTCTGGGCGTATCCATCATTCCGCTCGTTGGAATTCATCGTGAGTTGGAGGCCGGCTCGCTGCATATCATCGGTATGAAGAACTTTCCCATTACCTCACAGTGGAGATTGGTGTGGCTGGCATCCAAGCGCTTGTCTCCGGTTGCGGAATCTTTTTTAGAGTACCTTACCGAAGAACGCCACAGACTGGTGCGTGATCACTTCTCGTGGATGAGAAAATACAGGTAAGAGAACTGCCTAAAGCGCAGAGTGCGAGTACAGTGAGTAATTTTGGTGCCTAGAGGTCCGGCACCGGTAGGCAGTTCGACTGTGGAATACAGCCTCGCTGTTCAACTAAACCTTACAGCCTCGCTGTTCAACTAAACCTTACAGCCGCGCTGTACAACTATTCGCAATACCTTTGTTTTTTTGGAGGCACTATGGCAAGCGAGTTTAACTCACCAACGCAACCGAGCGATGAGCATCGCGAGCGGCCTCGCGCCTTTCTTGCCACGGAAGACTACGACAACATCTGGCTTCGCATAAAGGACAAAGGCATTCGTTGGGTGCTAACCTGGGTAACCTTTATTGTTACGCTCATCACCATCATCATTGCCACTATCACCTTCCTGGGCTTCAACAACTATGTGCAGGAAAAAGCTCTCAGCTTAACGCGCACGTATGTGTCCAGCACGGAGTTCAAAAAAGAAGCAAGCGATTCCTTGAGTTCGTTCTTGTTGTTGAATCGGGAGCTTATCTCCGATTTGCAGGCAAAGCTTCGCATGCTCAAGGATAGTGTTCGATTGGTAAGCAACCTTCGAAACGCTCCGTATAGTTTTGGTTCTAATAGTGCCAGCTTTGTGGACTCGCTGGGTACGCAGTTCCGTATCGAGTACGGAAATGCCTCGACCGACGATCCTGTGGAGTTCCGGGAGTCGTTTCTGGATCCGCCGCTGGTGTACATGACTGCCACCACACAGCTCACACAATTGGTGGGTCAACGCACCGAGAAGCAAATCGCGAAAACATCCAACCACTATCCGCTGGTTCTGGATTCGGTATCGCGTACCGGCTTTGTGGTGAAAATGGATCCTCGCTACACGCCCTGGGGATTTAGCGGCTCACAGAATTTTAACTGGATTGCTATTGGGCATTAGGACGAGGATTGAAACACATCCACAACCGTATCGCCGTACGTTTTGTTTGCCAGCAATTGCCAACCCCTTGGAGCGATCAGTACTTCAAAGCGATCGTGTTCGGCTATGCAAAGTCCGCCGGGGCGCACCAAATCTCGCTCCGCGATGCATTCTATCAAAGCATTCTCTGTGTGCAAAGCATAGGGCGGATCGATAAAAATCACATCGAAGGCATCCCGGTGTTCCCGCACAAACTCTGTGGCATCTGCCAAGATTATACTTGCCTGATGCTCAAGCTTCAACGCTTTAAGATTCTCTTCTATTCCCTTTGCTACACGCCTCTGTTTCTCTACAAACGTGCAGTGCGCGGCGCCGCGGCTTAGGGCTTCGATACCCAATGCTCCCGTCCCTGCAAAAACATCGCACACCGTTGCACCTTGCCATTGCACGCGATGCCCTAGCATGTTGAAGATACTCTCGCGGGTGGCGTCCAGTGTGGGGCGAACACCCTCGTGAACTTTGGCGGGAAGCAAACGCCCTCTATGCGTGCCTGCAATAATGCGCATGGCTTACACCCACTCCTGCGCTCGTGCAATCAGTGCTTCGGCCTGTGTGCGTGTGGCTGCTTCGGCAATGATGCGTACAATGGGCTCGGTGTTCGACGCGCGCAATTGCACCCACGAGTCCTCCCAGTCCACGCGCACACCATCGTCGTACGAGATCCTGGTTTGCTCTGCCTCGTGAGCATCAAGCTTCACGTTGAAGGAGGAAGGTCGTTCCGCCACGGTGAATTTTGTTTTGAGCATGCAATACTTCTGCTCGGTTGTGAGCGTGCTCCATTCGGCCTCTGTTGTGTGCGCCATGAGCCATATCGTTAACGCGCAACCCACCAGCGAGTCGCGTCCGTAATGACATGCCGGCACAATCACACCGCCGCTGCCTTCGCCGCCCACACATGCCTTTGTGCGTTGCATTGCCCGCACCACATTTATCTCGCCTACCGGTGCAAGCTCGCAGCGTCCGTTATACCGCAGTGCTGCATCCATCGCCATGCGCGAGGTAGACATATTCACAACGGCCACGGGAGGAGTATCCGGGGAAGCACCTTCATCGCTGCTACCGCTAAAGAGCAAGGCATTGCGCATCACTGCTTCGATAGCCAGCATCACGGTACGTTCTTCGCCAATAGCCTGACCGCGATGATCGATAATCACCAAACGATCGGCATCGGGATCTACCGCAAAACCCGCATCGGCACGATGCTCGCGCACGGCATGGCACAGGTCTCCCAGATGTTCTGTCAGGGGTTCGGGGGTGTGAGGAAACTCTCCGGAGCCGGTACAATAGAGTTCAATTACCTCCACACCAAGAGCGCGCAGCAGCTGCGGCACGGCACGAGAGCCGGAGCAATTCACGGCATCCACCACCACGCGTAGGGCGCGAGCGCGAATTCGCTGCAGAGCATCACTGCTAAAGAGCGGCAAGGCAAGAACCGCGTTGATGTGTTGATCGAGGGCATCGTCAATCATCGTAACGGGCGCTGATTGCTGCTCGGAAGAGCAGGAAAAACTGCGTGTATCCAGAGCGTTCCACAAACGTGCGTTAGCATCGGCATCCAGGAAGGTACCGTCGGACGCAAGGAATTTCAATCCGTTCCACGGAGCGGGATTGTGAGAGGCAGTGATAATAATTCCGCCAACGGCATCGCTCTTCTCGGTAAGAAGCTGCACAGTCGGTGTGGGAACCATACCGGCAGAGCGCGCAGGACGCCCGCAGGCGGCTAGAGCGCCAAGCACTACAGACTCCATCCATTTGCCGGAGGGACGTCCGTCTCTGCCCACCACAATGGCACCTTCCGGCATCACTGCCGAGTACGCCATAACATAGGCCGCCACGATATCGGGCGTGCAGGCATCGCCAAGAGTTGCGCGAACACCGGAGATGGATCGGATCAGAGGCATAATATCAGTTTTGGTTGAAGATTATTTTTCCTGACGGTGTTTGAGAACATCGCGGTTTTTCAAACGTTGTTCACGGCGATATAACGCGTCTTCATAGCGACGTTTCTCGGCGTCGGTTTGCGGCAAAATGGCAGGAACGGGAAGCGGCTTTCCGTATTGATCTATAGCCACAAAGGTCAGGTATGCCGATGCCGTGTGTGCAGATGTTCCATTCAAAGGATCCTCGCGATGCACACGCACACCAACTTCCATAGAGGTCTTGAATGCCCGATTAATACTTGCGTAGAGCTTCACCACGTGACTGAGCTTGATGGGTTCAAAGAAGTTGATTTCGTCTACCGAAGCGGTCACGCACACACGTCCGCTATGCTTCATGGCGGCAAGAGCCGCTGCGATGTCCACCCAATGCATCAACCTTCCACCCAACAAATTCCCCAGGTAGTTGGTGTCGTTGGGCAACACCATTTCGGTCATTTCAATAATACTTTCCGAGGGATGTTTGGGGTTCATAGGAAGACGTAAAAAATGATACGTGCAAAACTACCTGATTTCCGCCGCCTGTCACCCCATCTGCAGAATCTGTTCGGCGTGGCGCAGCTCGTGGCAAGCAGCAAAGTACACCCAGCCGTAAAGGGTTAAATCACCTCGGATAGCATGAGCAAATACAAGGGAGCGCATTTCCGCATCTGAACGTCGTTCCACTGCGCGAAGAAAAGAATCGCGGGAGGCCGCAAGCTGTGTGCACAGCTCGTCGTATGCGTAGCGGCCTTGGGGACGAAGTCGCTCCGCCGCTTCATAGCGTTGCTCACGTTTCGGCACAGTGGCCATAATCATAGCGCGCTCCTGCTCCAACTCCGCATCAGATTTGGCTTCGCAGGCAGTGGCAATACTCGGCGCTTTGAGGATGATTCCGCAAATAGAGCGCTCCACAAGCAAACAGTGCTCGAGAACATCATAGGCAGACCACGCGCCCTCCTGCACAGAAACATCTTTCTTCTGCTCGGCGCAGGCCAAAACATACAACCGCGCCTCTTCGCATTGTTTGAGGTAGAGATCGATCATGGGTGTGAACGATGGGAAAACATGGATCAAAGTAATCAAAAGCTCTAGACCACAAGCGTTTGTCCCGCTGGTTGAGTCCGACTGTATATCTGCGATGTACAGAAAACTGATAGTCTCTGCATTCCCATCCGCTCTTGTTTCACCACGCCCGCTCCACCCGCTTGCTTTGTAGTTTTGCACAGCACTACGCGTAGCGGTTTTGTAGAATCTGCTGCGTCCGTTGCAAACGTGCCTTTTCACCAATAGCACTTCATGTGATCTCCGCCATGTCGCAAAAGAACATCACCATTGTTGGAGCCGGACTTGTAGGCTCGCTGCTGTCTATCTACTTAGCAAAACGCGGGCATACGGTTCATGTGTATGAGCGGCGTCCCGATATGCGCTCTGCGCGTATTCCGGCCGGACGTTCCATCAACCTTGCTATGAGCGATCGCGGCTGGCGGGGCTTGGAACGCGCGGGCATTATCGACGAGATTAAGAAGATCGCTATTCCCATGACGGGCCGCATGATGCACGACGTCGGCGGCAATCTTACCTATCAGCCGTACGGCGACGGCGATCAAGCTATTAACTCCGTTTCTCGGCGCGATCTGAACATCACGCTCATGAATTGCGCGGAGAACATGGATAACGTGCATCTGCATTTTGATGAACGCGCAGTGGATGTGGCTCTGGACAAACCCTCCGTGGAGTTTGTGCACAACGTCACGGGCATTCATACCACGGTGGAAAGTGACGTGGTGATTGGTTCCGACGGTGCTTTCAGCGCTATTCGCGAGAAAATCATGAAGACCGATCGCTGCAACTACTCTCAAGAATATTTGGAGCACGGATATAAAGAGCTTAGCATCCCGCCCGGTCCCAACGGCAGCTTCCAAATGGAGAAGAACGCCTTGCATATATGGGCGCGAAAAAGCTTCATGCTCATTGCTCTTCCCAATACCGACGGCACCTTTACCTGCACACTGTTCTATCCCTATCACGGAGAGAATTCTTTCGAGAATATCAAAACCGAGAACGATGTTATCAATCTGTTCACGCGCGAGTTCCCCGATGCACTTGCCTTGATGCCCACGTTGGTGCACGACTTCTTTACCAATCCCACGGGTTCGCTTGCCACTATGCGCACCTTCCCCTGGGTGTGGCGCGATAAAGTGGCTCTGATCGGCGACGCTGCTCACGCAATTGTTCCGTTCTACGGACAAGGCATGAACTGCGGCTTCGAGGACTGCGTTACCTTCGCCGAGTGTCTGGACCGTCATCCGAACGATTGGACCGCCGCGCTGGACGAATACCAGCGCACCCGCAAGCCCAATGCCGATGCCATTGCCCAACTGGCTATCAACAACTTTGTGGAGATGCGCGACAAGGTGGCCGATGCCCGCTTCTTGCTGCGCAAGAAAATCGAATCGATGATGCACAAGGAGTTTCCCGCTCAATACGTTCCCCAATACACACTCGTGAGCTTTAGTCCGGATGTTCCCTATGCCGACGCCTACAACCGCGGCTTCACCAACGATGCTCTGCTGGAACGTATCATGGATCTGCCCGATATCGAGAACACGTGGAATACTCCACAGGTAAAGAACTTTATCGCCGATCTTCTCACAGCATCCTAGCATTGTTAGTGCCTCTACTATCTCGGTCTCTGTTGCTTTCATTATCGCTTCAATTTCTTCACGGCATCACAACGCACCATGCTCACACTTCTTCATGATTCCTCGGTTGCCCGCCTGGTGCAAATAGCTTTGCAAGAAGATGTAGGAACGGGCGATCTGACCACCGAACTCACTATCTCCGGCAGCGCCAGGGCACGCGCCGTGCTCCTGTGCAAGAGCGATGGTGTGGTGTGCGGCTTACCCGTGGCGGAACACGTGTTGCGAACATTGCACGACGATATTGAATTCACTGCGCGTTGTGCCGAGGGTACACGTGTATCCAAGGGCACGGTGATTGCGGAAGTGCTAGGCAATGCACATGCAATTCTCTCGGGTGAACGTACCGCGTTGAACTTTATTCAACGCATGAGCGGCGTAGCCACCATGGCGCATGCCTTTGCATCGGCCATTGCTCATACCAACACAAAAATTCTTGATACGCGCAAGACCATTCCGGGATGGCGCTTACTGGACAAGTATGCGGCGCAATGCGGCGGTGCGGTGAATCATCGCATGGGATTGTTCGACATGATAATGATCAAGGATAATCATATCGCGGCGGCGGGTGGTATCACCGGTGCTCTCGATGCGGTTCGATCTGAGTATGAGGAAGACCGAGTGCGCATAGAAGTTGAGTGCGACACTCTGCATGATGTTGTGGAGGCGCTCTCGCATGGAGGTTTTCACCGCATCATGTTCGACAACTTTTCGCCGGAACATCTGCGCAAAGGCGTGGAGCTGGTGGCAGGCACCAAAGAAACAGAGGCATCGGGTGGAATTACGTTGCAGACCGTACAACAGATCGCCGAAACCGGCGTTGATTATATTTCTACCGGAGCCATCACCCACAGTGCGCCCGCGCTGGATATCTCGATGGAGATTATGATTGGCGCGTAAGCGCGCCTTCCAGATACACCCGCAACTCGTTATACACAGACGCATCAATCAACTTCGTGCGAGCAGCGTAGTCGGCCGTTACCAATCCCATAAGCACATAGGCACGAAGCAATTCACGCTCACCGGCCTGCTTCATGGCGTCCACATGCTTGCGCACGGTTTGTACGTCGCCCCGCGCTATGGGTCCGGTAAGCGGCGGAGCGGAGTCTCGCGCAATCCACATGGAAGCATTCTCCATGGCCGTGCGCATGATGGGTTGCAAAAAATCCGTCGGTGAAATCTTCGCAGCATGAGCTGCCTGCCTAGCCACGGCAGCAACCGCCGTCAGATAATTCGATGCCACCACCGCAACACTGTGATAAATCTCTTTGCGCTGCACCGTTTCGGGGCCAAGTATCACCGGCGTTCCGCCCACACAGCGCACCGCGTGAGCCGCTCGCTGCGCGCATTCCGGCGGTGATTGCTCGGAGCACTCAATACCCCACGCAATACCATGGATCAAGCGCTCGCTCACATAGGGAAATGTTTGAAAAGGATGCATCGCAGCCGTGAGCACGCCCGTACGAATCACAGGTTGAAGTTCATTGGAATGCAGTGCGCCTGAACAATGCGTCACCAAAACGCAAGGTGAATGCTGAGTATGACTCTCCCACAGTGCAGATGTGCCAAGCTCTGCAGCGGCAGCAGCAATCTGTGCATCGGGAGTGCAAATAGCAATCCAATCGGGAAGCGAATCAATGTCGGCACCGGATGCAAACACCGGCACCGAGGGAAATGCCATGCGAGCTTCACTGCGGCGCTGCTCGGAGCGAGCTACAATCCACCCTAAGTGTCCGCGCGCGTGCAGGGCCAGAGCAATACTCATTCCCACTTTGCCGGCACCAATCACTCCCGCGCGAAGCTCGGGCGTATAGCCCGTGTACATACCCGGCGCAGTAGGCTCCGCAAAGGGAAACGATTGGTGTAGCTGTAGTTCGTGAGACGACATGTGCTGCGGTGATGATTGGAAAAAATTCTTCGCTGAACTTAGGATGCACTTGCGGGCTCCAGATCCCAACCATCTTTTCTATCCTTCATCACCCATCCCGCTGCTGCGATTTCCGCACGCAGGGCATCGGCCTCTGTAAAGTTGCGCGCCTGTTTGGCTTCCCAACGCTGCTGGGCCAGTTGCTTCACGTCGTCCGGTATTGCCAACTGTTCCTTTGCAGGAGCGGCACCAATGGTCCACACGGCAAACACACCGTTGAGTTCACGGAAAAAATCCAACACGGCTGCACGTGAGTGTGCATCAAGTGTAGATGCTTTCATCGTAGCAATACCACTGAACAAGGCAGCCAATGCCTTTGGAGTGTGAAGATTATCCGCAAGAGCGCTGAACACGGATGCTCGCAGCGCAGCAGCATCGAACGAGTCTGTGCCCTGCGCGTCCCACACACTGTAGATCAGGTCTTGAACGCGCGCCCGCGCCTTGGCTGCGGCTGCCAGGCCATCGAAGGTAAAGTTCAGTACGGATGTGTAGTGGCCGGACATCAAAGCATAGCGGAGGTCCAGCGGATCGCAGCCCTTGGCTATAAGATCACGTAACGTGAAATAGTTGCCCAGCGATTTGGACATCTTCTTTCCTTCCACTTCCAGGAATTCGTTGTGGCACCACATTCGCGCAGGATCCGTTCCGTACCCTGCTTCGCTTTGCGCAATCTCGTCCTCGTGGTGCGGGAATCGCAAATCCACACCGCCGGTGTGAATGTCGAAGGGAAGACCAAGTAGATCCTTGCCCATTGCCGAGCACTCAATGTGCCAGCCCGGACGACCGCGCAGATTCACCTCTGCGCCTTGAAAGTTCACGACAAAGTCCCACGCGGGCTCGCCGTCTTTTTGTGCTTTCCACAACACGAAGTCGCTCACGCTGTCGCGCTCGTATTCATCGGCATCGATTCGCACACCATCGCGAAAGTTCTCGGTGTCTACAGCAAACAACCGGCCGTACTCCGCTTGAGTGCGCCATGCACGCAAATCGAAGTACACACTGCCGTCTGCCACATAGGCCACTCCACGCTCCATGATGCGGCGAATCAGATCCTGCATTTGAGGAATGAACTCGGTGGCCCGAGGCATGGCCAATAGATGCTCGGGGCTGATGCCCAACGTGGAAATGTCTTCTATAAAGGTCTTGGAATAAAACTCCGTGAAGGCGCGCAGGTTGCCAAGCGCATCGCTTGTTTGCTCGCCCATACCCGGCTGCCAATGCTCGCTTCCGGGAGCGCTGTCGCGAATGGTTTTGTCATCGATATCGGTGATGTTCATCACCCATTGCACATCGTATCCGCCCACCACTCGGCATACGCGCTGCAGCAGATCGGCCGCCAAAAACGAGCGCATGTTCCCAATGTGTGCATGGTTGTACACAGTGGGACCGCACGAGTATATGCGCACCAAACCATCGCGCAGAGGAACAAGTTCCTCCACGCTCTTGGAAAGAGTATTATAAAGTTTGATTGTCATGTTGATTGGCTCGGTGTTTGGCTCATTGCGCTGCAAAAATACCTATTTGCCATGGCACGAGGCTAGTAGCAGGGGCTAGTAGCATAGGCTAGTAGCAGGAGGCGCGGAAGCATGAATGACCGGCCACGCAGAGAAGCACCCGAGGCTGTAGGCGTCTATGCTTCGGGTTCGGCCAGTCGTAGATCGATAAGGCGCTTCTCCAATTGCACGCGTGCTATTTGCACACTCACCCGTTTACCGAAGCTGTACACTTCCTTGTTGCGACGTCCTATCAAGCGGAAGTTCTGCTCGTCGTGGGTGTAATAGTCGCCCTTCAAATCGCGGATATGTAAAAGCCCCTCGGCATAGATATCATCGAGCAATACGAATACACCAAAGCTGGTAACACCGGTGATCACTCCGTTCATAACATCGCCCACGTGTTTCTGCGCCATAAGCACTTGTGCAAGTTTGGACGAAGCGCGCTCGGCATCGATAGCAAAGCGTTCTTGCACGGAGCAGTGATCCGAGATATCCTCTACTTGCTCACCGAGCGCGCGAAGGCGAGCATCGGAGGGCTTGGCAAGAGCATACTCTTTGAGAAGTCGGTGAACAATTACATCGGGATAGCGGCGAATAGGCGAAGTAAAGTGCGTGTAATTATCAAAACCAAGACCGTAATGCCCCACGTTCTGACCGGAGTATCGGGCTTTGGCCATGGAACGCAGCAGCACTTGATTGATCACACCGGCTTCCGGACGCTCGCGCAGATTTTCCAGCAACGCGTTGATGTCTTTAGACGTCGGTTTCTTCGAGGGCAGTTTCGCGCCCAGCGTACGCACATACGAAAATGCCGCTTGCAGTTTCTCTACATCGGGATCGTCGTGAATACGATACATAAACGGCACGGTGCGCTTTTGCTTCCATGCTTCGGAGATATTCACAATATGCTCGGTTACCGTTCTATTGGCTGCCAGCATGCACTCCTCTACAAGGCCGGTGGCATCGGAGCGGCGCTTAACGGTAGCACGGATGGGAAGCTTGTTTTCGTCGAGCACCCAACGCACTTCGCTGGTATCAAAATCAATTCCGCCCTGCTGGTATCGGTGATGACGCAGCGTGGTAGCAAGCTTGTGCAACGACAGCAAAAACTCGCGATGCGGATCGTCTGCACCATCAATCACACGCTGAACTTCGTCGTAGGTGCATCTGCGCTTGGAGTGTATGATGGTCTCGTTGATACGGTAGTTCACCAGCTTGCCATGCGGAGTGAATTCCATAAACACACTAAAGGTAAGACGGTCTTCGTGCGGAACAAGCGAGCACACGTTGTTCGATAAAATTTCCGGAAGCATAGGAACCACGCGGTCTACAAGGTAGTAGCTGTTTGCGCGGTTCAGCGCTTCTTTATCCAGAAGCGAGCCCTCGGCCACATAGGTACTTACATCGGCAATATGCACGCCCAGCTCGGCATTGCCGTTTTCCAACACCGTGTAGGATAGTGCGTCGTCGAAGTCTTTGGCGTCGTCGGGGTCGATGGTAATAACAAACTCATCGCGAATGTCCACGCGCTTGGACAAATCGCGCACAGCTTTTGCCGATGCGTGGGCTTCGTCTTCAACCGCTCGCGGAAACGCAACGGGCAAGCGAAACTCTTTAACAATGGCATCGAACTCAACGCGCACCACGCCTGCACGGCCCAGCACTTCGGTAATCTCGGCTTCCGGATTCTTGTGAGGATTATCCCACTTTAAAAATCGCGCAAGCACTTTGTCGCCCACTTTAGCATCGTGGGTTTTGCGGGAGGAAATAAGAAAGTCGTGACGATAGAAATCTTCGTCGGGAACAAAGAAATAAAAGTCTCCATCCACCGAGAGCGTGCCGGCAATAGGTGCAGCACTGCGCTCCAGGATATGTACTACTTCTCCGCGAGGTTTTTTATTTGGCCGCAAAGCAAGGAGCTGCACTTCTACCGTATCTCCGGGAAGAGCAGTACCCATGTCGTGCTGCTTGATATGAATGCGCGGAAATTCTTTGTCGGAAGTTTCAACCACACCACTGGTGGGATGCTCACACACCAGAACTCCTACAAACGAGGTTTTATCGGCCTTCGAAGCAAGTGTGTAGCGGCGGCGTGTGGTGCGGCGCAGAACGCCTTCGTTAATTAAAAGGTCTAACGCCGATCGTAATTCGTCGTGCCGCGGCGATTCGGCGGATATACCTACAGCTAAACCGATTTCGTTGATCTTCAACGGTACGGTGGAGCGCTTGACGGTATCAAGAACAAGATCGCGCACATCGCGCGATTGGCCGGGCTTAGAGCCCGAGGGTGATGATTTCATATACGTGAAATGTGATAGGGGCGTCGGTTCGCAGCGGAGCGAAATCAGGCAAAGACGACGACATTGTTTGTTTTGGCGGAAGCGAGCTCCATGGCACGTCCGGCGTTGGTCAGGAGTGACTCCGCGTTGTCGCCTACAATTGCTTTGGCAATTCCTATGCTGACGGTGACGGTGTAGCGTTTCTTATGAATTTCTTTAACGCTTATAGCAACTTCTTTTCGCAGGCGCTCAGCCCATAATTGTACTTCGGTGTCACGTGTGCCGGTAACAGCGAGGGCGATGATATTCTCATCTACTCTACCCACGACGTCGTACCCGCGAACATATTTGCGCACCACGGATAAAACATGCAAGAACAGCTCTTCTCTGTCTCCGTGATTTAACGAGCTTTCTACAGCGGAGTAACGGTCGATATGCACCAAAACCGACACCAGGGGCACATTTGTCTCCGTTGCACGCACTAATTCTTCCTCAAGGCGTTGAATAAATGCGCCACTGTTTAACAAGCCGGATGCCTCGTCCACCAGTGCAGATTTCTTCAACATTTTCTGCACGTGAATTTGTTCCAGCAGAATTCCTGTTTGCTCACCGATGGTTTCCAAAATAGCCACATCACGTCCGGACAGCTCCGCCGAATTGCCTTCGGCAAAGAGCGCTCCGTAACAATGCGTGGTAGACTTCAGCGGCACCGCCACAAAGAAACCGTTGTGAAGCGGACCTTCCTGCTCGTGAAAGCGCAGCACGCCTTGAGCCACAGTGGGAACGCAATTGGTAACGCCGCGGAAAATCGTGGGGGCAATAAGAGAGTTCTCTGTGTTCACCGGCGATCCACTCAGCTGCTCAACGCCGGGCAACGCAGACATAATGTTGTGAATAGTCCATTGATCGTGCTGACGATCGAACAACACAACACCGATGGTTTGCGACTCCACCACGGAGGCCGAAGAATCCACAAGGGCCGAGGCAATCTGCTGCATGGTGGTGCCCGGACGATTCACCATGGAACGGAACTGCGTGAGCGCCTCGAGTGCACGTGAACGTTGCAGCAAATCGTACTTGCCTGTATAACTCTGCGTGAGCCCGCTGATAAGTTTAGTAAAGTGCCCCAGCGATCCGATAGTGATCTCGTCGTAGGCATCATCCTGCGTGGAGTCTGCGCACAACACACCAATAACGGTATGATTCAAGAACACCGGCACACCCACAAACGATGTAGTACCGGCGGGACCATTGTAGTACGGAATTAAATCTGTTTGCGCCGACGGTTTAATCTCGGTGAGAATTTCCGGGCGGCCGCTCTTGGCTATTTGCGAGACAATATCAAGGCCTAGAGTATATTTTCTTTTGGTACGGAACAGCTCCTCTACATCGGTAATGCGTGTCTCCAGAACCAATTCGTTCTGTTCTTTATTCACCCAGAAGAACGCAGCAGTGCGCGCATTCATCATGGAGCGAATCACCATCAACACTCGCGAAAGCAGATAATCAAATTCCTTGCGCGGCTCTTCTTCATCGTCCGATGGATGCTCTGCATCATCGATAAGATTTGCCATTGCAAGCAAGAGCTGGCGCTGCTTGGACGACTCCGCAGCCATGGTGGCTTTTGCCTGAAGGTTATTCTGCTCGGCGGGAAAAGTATTCGCATACAAATCGTCGGTTCCCTGCGCAGGCAGCGGAATGGCGTCGCCATAAATCAGATCGCTAAAGCGCGGCGCGGGATCGGGTGGCGGCTCGCCGGGCACAAAGGGAATTTCCAGCGAGGGATCTTCAAATAAATCCGCCTGCACCACGCGATGCTTCGGTCTCTTGGAGGAAATCGGCTCGGTAGCAGAAGTTTCGGAAGAAGTGTCGGAAGCAGTTTCGGTGCCTGTTTCGGCGGCCGCAGCGGAAGCCGTCTGCGGAGCAGCTGCTCCGGATTCAGATACTGCTTGAACGTTTGCGCTTGCAGATCGGCTGTCTGATTTACTATCCGGCTTACTATCTGATGTTCTACCTGCCTGCTTGCCGGCGGCGTCTGCGATATCGGGGCCGGTGGTGCTTGCAATTTTATCACCGGTGGCAACAGTGTCAGCTACGGTATGCTCACTACTCCCGGCACTCTCGGCATGCTTCGCACTCTCGGTACCCACGGCGCGCCTGGACACGATGCGCATTCCCGAGTCGCCATCGCCCTGAAAGTCTGCGCCGGCAGAACCCCGCTCTTGAGCCGGTGCGGCGGAAGTATCGGCCGAGGTTGCAGGTGCGGGTCTGCGCGCCTTGATGCGCATTCCGGAAATCTCGTCCTCGAAATCTTTAGCTCCATCTTTAGCTCCATCTTCGTCGGCCTCGGCGCGAGGCGCCACGCGGGGTGTGGATGAAGTGCGATCGAAATTCGGATTCTTAAAGGCGCTTTCTCTGCGAGTAACAACTGTAGGTTCTTTGGCTTCGGATGTGTCGTCAAAACGAATACGCTTCGGTTCTTTGTTCTCCTTCGCCTCCTTCGATTCATCACCCTCTGCCCCGGTGTCGGGAACATCATCCCCGCCGAAGTTCGATTCAAAATCATCGAACACGTATCGAGTGCCGCTGGCGTCTTTCTTCACCTTCATGGAAAGTTCCACAGACTGCGTGGGTGCGGGCCGGCGCAGTTCCACTCGTTCTTTTAATCGGGTGTTGATCGTTACCACCAGCACCACACCGGACAGCAATGCAATGCATGCTCCGATAAGGCGCACGGGTAAGTCGTCCAGAAAAACAAGGAAGAACAAACCAAGGACAATCACCACAATGTAGATGGTGTCCGAACGGTCGAGATATTTACGAAGGTCAAATGTGGAGCTCATGAGCGTTTCGAGCTATCCGCTGAAAGCAATACGTCACTGCGCCGCTGCTTGCGCGTTTGGACGTTAGGTTGTGCAAAGATACGAAGGCGCGCGGCCTTTGCCGTATGCCTTTGGCTACCGGGGCCGACTGTTATTCCTCTATAAGTATATGCGCGCACCGGCCGATGCGCACCACATACACTCCCGGCTCAAGATTTCCGCAGGGAATCGGTTGCGGCCGCAGACCAATCTCCATTTCCGCAGTATACACCGTTCGCCCCCAAAGATCACTGATTTGTATGCTCACCATCTGCTCTTGCCCGGCACTAATCATGCGCGCGCCTTTGCCGGGATTAGGATACACGTTGAATACTTGAACCGAGCCACAGCCGGTGTTATTGCCCGCCGCGTCATGTACCGCTGCCACTGTGTCGCGCACAGTTACTGCGCGCCAGGGTGTCCATGCTCCCGCACCTGCCTGATTCACCCCGCGCACCCGCCAGCGATGCACCGCCGCCTGCGCGGGTACAAGCACCACAGTTTGGGTATCCGCGCTCGTTACGGTGCTCAAGAGCGTATCACTTTGAATCTGTATTTCGAAACTTTGGGCTGCGGGCTTCGCTGCGTTCCAGCTAAAAGCAATACGCGCCGACGATACCACGGCGCTATCGGGCGGATACACGGCCGTTACATTACCGGGTAGTGCAACGCGCAGGTACCATGCTGTTTCGCTCCATTCGCCCCAGCCCGATTCATTACGGGCACGCACACGCCATTGCACGCGCGCTGCATCGGAAGCATGCACGTAGCGCGCAGCCGAGTACACGCTTGTTGAGTCGCTCATTGTGAGCACACCGTCTTCACGAACTTCCACATGATATGCATTCACAAAGGGCGCGGTGCTCATCCATGTAAGTATAATCGTATCATTTACGATAAGCGTATCGTTCATCGGCGCTATCACATTCACACGGCCGGGATACGGCACGCTTGAACACACCCAAGGCGTGCTCCACGGGCTCCATCCCGATAGGTTATGCGCGCTTACGCTCCATGAATACGATTGATTCGCTTGCAGCGAAACACTCAGCATTGTATCGACCAGAGTAGTATCGAATATGGCACCACCGCTAAGAGCTGTAAGGCGTACGCGGTATGCATCCACAGACGGAGCGGAGCGGTGCCAACGAAACACGCAGGCGTTGCTTTGCAGTTGAGCATTGTTCGCCGGAGAGATATGCATCACATTGTTCGGTAGCGGCACTGTGCGTACTGTTACTACAGAGCTCCAATCGCCCCAGCCCACGGAGTTACGCGCACAAACCCGCAACGTCACAATGCTCGCTCCCGGAAGCTGCACTGTGCGCGATGTATCCGTGATGGTAGAATCGCTAAGCCACAGAGCGCCATCACCACGTACTTCCAGCCGGTAGGCGGTAACGAACGGACTCGATGCGCGCCAGCGAACAGTGGCGTTGTTCTGCTGCAATTGTTCATTGTTTTGCGGAGCAAGAATCACGCATGCATTGGGAAGCGACACAGCAGCACCGAAGAGTTCCCTGAAAGTTTGTGCGAATTGATAGCGCATGCGGTTTGTGGTGGTTGCATCCCAGTTTACGGACCATGTCATCATTCCCTGAAGATCGCTATAGCCGGCAGACCGCGCCAGCACATAGCTTCCGGCGCGCGGCCCAACACCACGAAGATATCTCACCGCTGCGCGAATAGTTGTGGTATCGCAGAACCCTCCGCCCGCTGCCGGTGGTGCTGCCGGCAATCCCACAAGCACTTTCGTTGCGGGAAGCCCGGTAAACACACCGCCGCGCGTTGTGAAGCCCTGTATCACGGCTTCTGTCATAGCCACAATAAAATCGGCGGTGCCTTGGGCATAGATATTGCCGTCGATGCCATACATGGTGCCACTGTTGTAGAGCTGTACCTGCACCGCATCCAATGAATCTCGCAGGGCATGAAGCAGAGGCAAATAGCCGCCCCAAATACTACCAAAGCCGGACATTCCTCCCTGCACGTAGGCGGTCTCCGGAGCAAAGGTGAGAATCATTTTTCGCGCAAAGGCGGACCTGTATGAACTCATGATGCTTCGCAGTGCAGAGATCAAGTTGATCTGGGCAATATTCTGCGGAGCAGTTATGGTGCCGCCATTTATAAGTATTGAAGCGCCGTGCTCGATGTCTACATCCAAGCCGTCGAAGCCATAGGTAGTAAGCAGCGTAGTGAGCGAAGCCGCGAAGGCATCGCGATTCGCAGTAGTGCTAAGGTCTATGGATGCTGTTGCTCCCCCAATACTCAACAGTACTTTTTTGCCCGAAGCGCGCACGCGCTGAATGCGGCTCATAAACTCCTGCTGCGATCCGCGTGCGGGAACGAAGGTCATAGTCATGTCGGTGGTTGATACCGGCAGTGCAAAAGCAACGGCAATCACATTATAGCGACTGTCCAGAGAATCAATAGCCAGATAGGGAGTGTTGGTGTCTTCCCAATTATGCCAATATCCCAGCAGTGTAGGTGTAGGGAGTTGCGCGTGCAGCGGGGCCTGGTGAAACCACAGGAAAAGTAGCGCAGCGACAATGCCCGTATAAAGATATTTGCCCGCGCGCCGAGTAGCGGTGCGGCGTGGAAGGCTGCAGATACTTCTCATACATTAACATTGTATAATACCCTCACAAAATACGAGTAAAGCTATCACATGACCGAAGCCAAGCCCGGAGGCGCAGTCTATAATTATTTGCAGTACTTTGTGGGCGCAAACAACTGTTCAAAACCGTGAATTCAACTTTTGCTTCTGATTCTTATTCTTCATCTCATTCTCATTCTCATTCTCATTCAGCTTCTCTATGAGTATTGCGTTACGAGTAGGTGTTTTTGCAAGCTTCACAATCCATGTGGTAGTGTTTGTTTGTGTGTTTGCAGCTGCTGCCGGCCTGCTACATGCTCAACCCTTCAATGCCGGCGAAACATACTTCGGCAGAGATAGGTTTATCGAGTATCAAGCCGGCAACATACCCCTGATTATCTCTGTACCGCACGGCGGAAATCTGGCACCGGACTCCATTCCCGATCGAAACTGCGATGGATGCACCTATGTGCAGGACGCCTACACGCAAGAACTGGCGCGGGTTATACGCGAAGCATTTGTGCAGAGAACCGGCTGCTATCCGCATGTGGTGTATAATCTCTTGCACCGAAAAAAATTGGATATGAACAGAGATAGCACAGAGGCAACGGATAGTAACTCGGCAATGACTCCGTACTGGACGGAATATCAACGGTTCATCGATTCCGCTAAGAGTGCTGTTGCAAAGCAATTCGGCAAAGGTCTGTTTATTGATCTACATGGACACGGGCACGCCAAGGCGCGCATTGAGTTCGGGTATTTGCTGTATGGTTCTCAGTTGCGCGAGACGGACTCGGTGATGAATACCGCAAAGCGCATTGCTGTTAGTTCCATCCGAAATCTTGTAGCCGGCAATAGGCAGGGCATTTCTCATTCAGCGCTAGTACGGGGCGACTCTGCATTGGGTACACTCTTTGCCGACCGTGGCTACCCGGGAGTGCCTTCGAAGCAAGATCCTTTCCCGCTTAGCGGCGACGACTACTTCAACGGGGGGTTTAATACCCTTACGCACGGCTCATCTATGGGTGGCACTGTGGATGCTATACAGATGGAACTAAACTCCGCGCCGCGTTTTAGTGCCGCGGGTCGAAAAGCCTTTGCCGATACATTTGTCACAGCGGTGCTTAGCTACCTTGAGTATCATTACATCGAGAATTTTGCAAGCCACAAATGCACCACCACAGGTGTGGAGGTGGGCGATGAAGAAAGTATCTTTTGGCATCCGAATGTGCTTCGCAACATTCCTCCCAATGCGTATTCCAACGTGTATTCCAACGTGTACCCCAACCCCACTGCGGATGTATTCCGCGTTGATGCCAAGTATCACAACGCGCCATATGAATTGTATTATGAACTGTTTGACGCAACGGGGCAGATTATGAGTACAGGTCAGCTCTCGAACACCGCAGTGGATGTGTCGGTGTATAATCCCGGTGTGTACATGCTTCGCATTTATACCGGTGCTACGGTACATACACTTCGCATCGTAAAGATTTAGGTCCCGGGATGTACAACTGAGAATGTGCGACCGAAGTATCTCGACGCTTCACGCCGCGATCCGCCTGCGGTTCGCGGCTTTTTTCGGGGTTCACCGGTGTAACAAGTCGTATGGTCTGATGTTATTTCTGTAGAGAAAATATTCGATGCTATCATTGCATGCCTTGCAGAAACTGAACTGCGGTACGGGGAACATTTATCACATACCACACTCAATGAAACACTCACACTTTGCAGAAGCGGTTCTTTCGCTGCGCGCGACGCTCTTTAGCTTTTTTGTTTGCGTCGCGCTTGCATCGCAGCCGGCTTCGGCACAGCGGAACGTACTGCTGATAATTGCCGATGATCTTAGTCCGGACTATCTGGGCTGCTACAGCACCACAACCGATACTGCCATTACCCCCGTGATTCGCTCGCTGGCAGAGCGCGGAATTAAGTTCACGAACTTCTGGTCCACGCCGCTGTGCTCACCCACACGATCGGAGATTTTTACCGGACGATATCCCTTTAGAACGGGCGTGGGATCGGTGGTGGCAGGCGCACAGACCAAGCAGCTTGACACCTCGGAGATCGGTATCCCCCGCTTACTCAAGCTGCACAAGACTGCCCGATACTCATCGGCCGATATAGGCAAGTGGCACTTGCATCTACCCGCACCGCCCATCCAACGTACCTATCCGAATGTAATGGGATACGATTTGTACTCCGGAAATTTCTCCGGCATGCTGCCGGATTTCTACTTGTATCCGCGCATTCGCAACGGTGTGATCGACACCGTTAAAACTTACGCTACAACGCAAACAGTGAACGAGGCGGTGGACTGGATTGGGTCGTTGCCAACGGGAACATCGTTCTTTTGCTGGCTGGCGTTCAATGCACCTCATGTTCCCTTTCATGTGCCGCCGGCGTCGCTCTGTGATACCAAAGGCTTGAGCACCGACACAAACGTAATCAGGCGCAACCCCGTTCCCTATTTCAAGGCGGCCGTGCAAGCAATGGATACAGAGATAGGCCGGCTGATTGCGTTCCTGAAGACTAAAGGTCTGTACGAAAACACCGACATCATTTTTATAGGAGACAATGGCAATGCCTCGCAAGTGGCGCAGAGTGTGGATCCCAAAAAAGCTAAGGCAACCTGTTATCATTACGGCATCCATGTGCCGCTGATTATCACCGGACCTTCCGTTGTGCGTCCGGGCAGAACCAGCGAGGCGCTCGTGAATGCTACGGATCTGTTCGCAACAATCTTAGAGTTGTGTTCACTCACCGAATGGAAAAAGTCTCTGCCATCGTCCACGGTTGTGGATGCGGTTTCTCTTCTGCCATTGATCAAAGATGCATCTCCCTCTGTGCGCTCATGGGCATTCAGTGAGCAGTTTACCAAGCCCGCTATTCCTGCCGACGGCAAGACCATCCGCAACGAGCGGTATCAGCTGCTGCGCTTTGATGCGGGTAGCGAGGAGTTCTACGACCTGATTAGCGATACCCTGGAGAACAACGATCTATTGCTTGGCAAGCTCAACTCTTCACAGCAAGAGAACTACAACACCCTCTGCGCTCAGCTCAAGACTCTTACGGGCATCGGCTCCTGCCAAACAGTTAGTGTTCCCTTGAGCGAGAGCGAGGATGCAATTACCATTCACCCTAATCCTGCGGCTACGCACTTGCGTATTCGCGGCACGGCGGATGTGCGCGGCATCACGCTGGTGGATATGCATGGCAACAGCCGTGAGCTTCCCGTGAATGAACAGATATCGCTTACAGAGTTTGTGCCGGGTGTGTATTCATTGCTGGTCACTCATACCGATGGGCGCCGTACACAGCATGTGGTTGTAGTGGAGCGTTAGGGGAATATCGCATGGCGCGGCATGTGATTACAACCAGCTCCACTCCACACTTGCAAGCACGGCGGTAGAGTTCACGCGTCGTTCGGGTATCACTAACTCGCGGGCTCCAATGCCTACGCGCAGCGATGAGTTGATGGGAAGAAAGTACTGTACTCCAACGGACCATGCTATTTCGATGTCGCTACTTTGCGTCAGTTGATTGTCCGCGCTTCCATTGAATTGATACAGCACCACTCCGGGTCCTGCGCTAAGCTCCACTCCGTGCCATTCCATGGCAAATACCGCCATCATGGGAATGGCCGTAAGATTCATGCTGCTGCCGGTGCTGAACAACGAATCGGATTTGACGGTGAGCGATGATATTCCTACCGAACCCACTTCAGCGCCTATTGCTAAACGATAACCCGGCCGCCACAGCACACGCAGATTGCCCGCCACACCGGTGCGCGAGTACTCCGCCTTGCTTACATCCACACTACGCACTACCGACGACATACTCACTCCGCCTGCACCCTGCACAACAATGCGCGAGGGCTGCGGCTCGTCTGCGCGGCAGGCCACAGATGTACCGACGCCGGCAGCGAGGCAGAGCGTTAGAGCAAGTGCAATACAACGAGCGAACTTCATATCATGGTTGGATATAGTAGTAATACGCTACGAGCGTGGGATAGTTCGTGAGCATACCATCAAAAGAACCTTCGCTAAGAAATCTAGTGATGAACTCGTCCGCATCCAGCGTCCATACAAAGGCGCGAGTGCCGCGCGCATGCAGGGATTGCACGGTTTCTCTCATGGTACCAAGGGTCCATCTGGAGCCATAGACGCGCGATGCCGCAGTGTGTGTTTGATCCACTCCG
>JBJOLU010000031.1:0-5486 GCA_046052705.1 Bacteroidota bacterium
TCAAAGCGCATTTGATACCCAAACACCGATACCGTACCGGTACCGGTTCTATCATTTTTTCTGACGCCGTTCTGTAGAATATGCCGTAGTAACGCGTGATACTGTTCCATGAATTCCCTTAAACGTGGGGCCGCAATTTAGGGTGCATCCGCAGCATTGGGGCCTAAAAAGTGAAGAGTGGCGAAGAGTGGACTGAGCTGCGCGGGGGGAAATCTGCGCGGGGGAATTCAGCGTGGGGTACTCATTCGACTACCGGTACGTCAAGCAATGACCATGTCTTGGGTTTCTTGCGCTTGCATGTGACTTCGCAACCCTGTTCTTTACCTTTCTCATTGTTACAGAATTATTTTTACAATAAAAGACCTGATTGTCCTTAATTCGTTGTATATTTGTGCGGGCGGTAGGACGACGATCGCGTACATCACGTTTTCGGAACCACTGCCCGGTGTTGATGCTGTTCTTTAGTACTTACGATTTTCTTCGCCGGCTATGTGCACTGTACTTGTTATAGAATCAAATCCCGGCATACGCGAACGCATTGCCGAAGTTCTGCAGCCAGCTCTGTATACGGTTGTCTGTGCAAACTCCACCCCAAGTGCTCTGCATGTGGCGTTAAACGAAAAACCGGAGGTGATTCTGTGCTCATTGACTCCGACGAGTCCGACGAGTCCGACGAATTCGACGAATTCCACCACTGCCCCGGCATCCTCAAGCTCGGCGCACCTTGCACACAGCTCGCCCGTAGATGCCTTTGCCGTGCTCCAAGCTGTGCGAACCAACACACAACTGATGGCTACATCTGTGATTCTCTTTGGTTCAGCTGTAGACGATAACGCGCGGCGCCACGCAATGAATAGCGGTGCCGACGATGTGTTGACCTTTCCTTGTAGCGATGCTGAACTTCTGGAAGCAGTGTCTGCTCGTGTTCGAAGGGCACGGGATATCGTTTCCGCAGCACAGAGAGAGGACGTGCACGAGATCGATGCCGCAACACTGCGGCGCGTTGGCAAAACTCATATGTACAAAAAGAACGATGTGATCTACACCGACAACAGCGCCGCTCATGCCATCTATTACCTGGTACATGGCAAGGTAAAAACATACCGTACCCACGAACTTGGCAAGGACTTTATCACCGGACTGTACGCCGATGGGCAGTTCGTGGGCTATAGTGCTGCTTTGAGTAATACGCCGCACACCGACGTTGCCAAAGCTCTGGACGACAGCGAGATTATCGAGGTGCCTCGAAGCGAGTTTCTGACGGTGGTGCTTCATAGCGCCGTGATGTCGCAGCGATTTCTTCAGGTACTGGCAGACGAGCTGATAAGCAAGGACGAGAGTCTGGTGCGCTTGGCGTACAACTCTGTACGTAAACGAGTGGCAGACGCACTTGTGGCGTTAGAACGGCACTATCACGATTCCGCTGAGTCATTTCGCATAGCTATCTCCCGAGAGAATCTTGCAAACCTTTCGGGCACAGCTACTGAAACGACTATTCGTACTCTGCATGATTTCAAAGAAGAAAAGCTCATAGAAATACACGGTAGCACAATTCAGATTCTGAATCTGGAAAAGCTCCGCTCTATGCGCAGTTAGGAACACGAAAAGTTTGGGTACAACACACAACCAAACGCTTCATCTTATCGTTTCACTTTTACTACAGGAGATACTATGTACCCCGTAACCACACCGCGAACCAAATGCGGAATCTGGATGGACCACGCCGAGGCTCAAGTAATGGATGCACATGAGCAAACAATGCCGGTGACAGTAATTGAAAACGAGCATGAAAGTCGCGAGCGTTTTGCCGGCGAGGGATCGGATGGATCGATACTCGGCGTGCATCGTTCAATGAATACAGAGGGAGCAAAGAATGCGCGGAAGGCAGAGCATGTACACGAGTTTTATCACCGGCTGGCTTCCTGTATTCATTCGTACGATGAAATCTATGTGTTCGGCCCTACTACTGCGCCGCAAGAGTTTGTCAATTACTTGCACGAGCAAAAAGAGTTCGCACAAAAACACATTTCTGTAGAAAGTTCAGACTATATCACCGGACCGCAAATACTTGAGCGAGTTCGAAAACACTATCATCAGCCCCTGTAGAGCAGTGCTGCCGGCGTTACGGCGTGCGGCCTGCTCCCGCCGCTCGCCCACGCGCAT
This sequence comes from Bacteroidota bacterium, assembly GCA_046052705.1. Taxonomy (GTDB): domain Bacteria; phylum Bacteroidota; class Ignavibacteria; order Kapaibacteriales; family NICIL-2; genus JBBATK01. The sequence continues at coordinate 2,164 of JBJOLU010000031.1, forward strand.
GGTGGCAACGTTCTTCAGCAGCTGCCCGGCCTACTCGCACAGTATCCACGTTTGTTTCACACAGGGTTTACAGCAATGACACTCTCATCATCAAAAACAATGGATCTGATTCCATCGGCAGTATCAGATTTTTTCAATGCCGATAATTTCTTCACCACGCGTTTTCTGCCCTTTGCCGCACACGAGACGATTCCGTCGGCGAATGTGAAGGAGACCGATACGCAATTCACCATCGAGGTTGCAGCACCGGGATACCGTAAGGAAGATCTCAAGATACGCCTGGACGAAAGTACCCTAACGGTGCAGGCAGAGAAGCAGGAGGAGAAGAAGGAAGAGAAGAACGAAGAGAAGGAATCGTATCGCCGAAGAGAGTTTTCGTACTCGTCGTTCACGCGCTCGTTCACACTTCCTAAGAGCGCCGAAGGCGCGAAGGCGCAGGCCAGTTATCGAGATGGCATCATGACTATCGTTGTTCCAAAGAAGGCGGCCGAAGCCGGTGCCCCGGTTACACAAATCCCCATTCAATAATCTCATCGTCACCACCACTTCCTTACCAAAGGCATGCGCTATGTACACAGATGATCTGATACGAAATCTTGCCGATGTGTCTATGGAACACATCCCGCAGGTTGGGGGCAAAAACGCGTCGCTGGGCCAGATGATACGTCATCTCTCACCACTCGGTGTACGTGTGCCATTAGGATTCTGCACTACAGCGCATGCCTTTAGAAGGTTTCTGACGTTGAATAATCTGGTAGAGCCCATTGGCGCACTGCTGGAATCGTTGAATGAAACCACGCTCTCTAATCTTGCGGAAGTTGGTTCTCGCATTCGCTCCTTAGTGCTTGCCGCGCCTCTACCGGATGAACTTGTACAGGCATGTACCCAAGCCATGCGGGATGCCTCCATGGAAAACGTTTCGCTGGCAGTTCGAAGCAGTGCCACGGCAGAAGATTTACCCGACGCCAGTTTTGCCGGACAGCACGACTCCTTCCTGAACATTCGCTCCACGCAGGAAGTGCTAAAGGCTATACATCGTTGTTATGCATCTCTGTATAATGATCGCGCGATCAAGTATCGTATTGATCATGGTTTCGATCATGCAAGTGTGGCGTTGTCGGTGGGAGTGCAGTATCTGGTTCGCGCCGATGTGGGCAGCTCGGGCGTTGCCTTCTCTGTAGATCCCGATACCGGCTGCGATCAGTTTCTGTACCTAACCGGCACGTGGGGTTTGTGCGAGACCATCGTGCAGGGTGCCGTGAACCCCGATGAATACTACTTCTTCAAGCCAAACATTGGCAGCGCCAAACGCTCGCTGGTGTATCGCCGCTGCGGAGACAAGGCAGAGATGATGATACTGCAAAACACCGCGGACGAAAGCAAACCTGTAGCTACCGTTGCTACTCCTCACGAAAAAACCAAAGCATGGACGCTCACGAAGGAACAGGCTGAACTGCTTGCCCAATGGTGCATGCTGATAGAGAAACACTACGGTCGCAGAATGGACATTGAATGGGCCTGCGACGGCATTACCCGGCAAATGTTCATTATCCAAGCACGACCAATGACCTCTCACACGGGAGAGAACATTTCAGCTGCCGGCAAAACATATACTCTTCAAGAGCGCTCAAAGCTGCTGTGCAGTGGCAGCGCTGTAGGGCGGCAAATAGTTAGCGGTCCGGCGCGTATCATCACCTCACTGGCCGATGCACCGCGAGTGCAGGCAGGTGATATCATTGTGGCCCATATCACCAACCCCGATTGGAACGCACTTCTCAAAAAAGCAGTTGGTATAGTCACGGATCTTGGCGGCCGTACCAGTCATGCCTCCATCATTGCGCGTGAGCTTGGCATACCGGCTGTGGTGGGCACGCTCAATGCCACCGAGGTTTTGAAAGACGGACAGATCATCACCTTGAGCTGTATGCAAGGGCAAGACGGCTGCGTGTTCGAGGGAGCATTGCGCTGGCAGGTCACCACCGAGGCTGCACCGCATACGCCCATTACGCAAACAGCAGCAATGCTCATACTGGCCGATCCCGACAAAGCCCCCGAGCTGTCGCGTCTGCCCAATGCCGGCGTGGGCTTGATGCGCATGGAGTTTGTGATTGCCAATACCATTCGCGTTCACCCCATGGCGTTGATACACTTCGATCAACTACCTGAGGGGCCGGAGAAAGAGCTGATTGCAGACCGCACGTTGGGTTATGAGAACAAGCAGGATTTCTTTGTTGAAAAACTCAGCGAAGCCATTGCAATAGTGGCTGCATCCTTCTATCCCAAGGATGTGATTGTGCGCATGAGCGATTTTAAAACAAACGAGTACGCCCAACTCATCGGCGGTAGTGCTTTCGAGCCCACCGAGGAAAATCCTATGCTTGGCTTTCGCGGTGCATCGCGATACTATCAACCGAAATATCGCGAGGCCTTTGCTCTGGAATGCGCTGCTATACATCGTGTGCGGGAGGACATGGGTCTTGTGAATGTGAAAGTGATGATACCGTTTTGCCGCAGCGTTCAAGAGGGCCGGCGTGTGCTCGAGGTGATGAAGGAGCAGGGCCTTGAGCGCGGCGTGAACGGCTTGGAAGTATATGTGATGGCAGAGATTCCCGCCAATGTGCTTTTGGCCGCCGAGTTCGCCGAGATCTTCGACGGTTTCTCCATTGGATCGAACGACCTGACGCAACTAACCTTGGGCGTGGATCGCGATTCGTCGCTGGTGCAAGAGTTGTTCGACGAGCGTAATCCGGCAGTAACGATTATGCTTGAGCGTATGATCAGCCAGGCCCGCAAGGCAAACCGAAAGATTGGTTTGTGCGGTCAGGCGCCCAGCGATTTCCCGGAAGTGGCGCGTTTCCTGGTGCGCCAGGGTATAGACAGCATCTCCTTTACCCCCGATGCCTTGCTTACGGGCATCAAGAATATCGTCATGGCGGAGAAGGAACTCGATGATCCGGATTCTTGACACGCATGAAATCACAACACAACTCACAACACACATCACATCACACGGAGACAGACATGAAAAAAATGTTCGACGGAAAAGTAGCTTTTGTAACAGGCGGTTCCTTTGGTATAGGCCGCGCAACCGCTTTGGCCTTTGCCAAAAATGGGGCGCAGGTGTGTGTGGTGGATTGGAGTGAGGATCACTCCACGGCCGACACAATTAACGCCGATGGCGGCCGCGCCATTCACGTTCATTGCAATGTTCGTAACGCTGCTGAAGTAGAGGCTGCTGTAAAAGCTGCGGTGTCTGCCTTTGGCCGTTTGGATTATGCATTCAACAATGCAGGTATAGAAGGGCATCCGGCAAACACGCATGA
>JBJOLU010000032.1:0-7001 GCA_046052705.1 Bacteroidota bacterium
GATGTGGTGATGTTGCCCGGTTACTTCCGGGGAACCGTTGAGCAGGTACTTCATCCATCCTCAACCTCTGGCATGCTCGTACTGCAAGGGCAGATTCGCTCGGCGCATGTACCGCCTCATAACGCGCGTGTTCTGATGCGTGTGCGCGGCGGGCTACCGCAAGGTTTGCATGTTGGTTCCCGTATTCAATGTGCCTTGGAATTACGCCCGGCTGTAAAGCCCTTGTCGGGGGCCGAGTTCAACGAGCTGCAGTATGCGCGCTCGATGGGAGCGATGTGGTACGCCTCGATGAATACACGGAACTCCCATGAAGCTGAACGTGCCCACGTTTCAGGAGCACACACGAGCAGTATCATTAGGCCGGAACTTCCTCAAACATCGTCTTCGCTTGGAGCACTCGTCAATGCCATTCGCAGCATCACAACTCATCGCATTGATATGCTCTTTCATCCGGAGTACAGAGAACTTGCTAAAGCTCTACTTCTGGGCGACGATTCGTCCTTAGACAGTGAAACTCGTAGTTCATTTGTAACAAGCGGAACTGCTCACGTGCTTGCAGTAAGCGGCATGCATATCACAGCCATCGCGTCGCTCCTTGCCGTGTTCTTTGCAGGCATTCCCAACAGGTTCCTACGACTAACCCTGATAGCACTACCGGTTGTGCTCTTTGTGGCAGTAAGCGGCGGGGAAGCATCTACACTTCGTGCAGGTATTGTGTTTGTCATACTGGAAAGCATGCGGCGAATCGGTCGTGTTCCCAAGCCATTGAATATACTGGCCGGAGTTGCGCTAGTTATGATTGTTGCCAATCCTGCCAATGTGCAAAACGCGGGTTTCTTCCTTTCGTTCGCCGCTGTTGTTGGCATTCATCTTTTCTATGAGCGTTTGGTTGTTGTGAGTGAACTGATCAACAGAAGTTGTAACTCCTTTGCGGCTTGGCTTAGAGCTTCAATTGCGATGAGTTTGGCTGTGAGTATAGTTACGATGCCAATAAGTGCGTTCTTTTTTAGCACCGTCTCCGTAAGCGCACCATTGTCGAATCTTGTGGCAGTACCCGCCTCGCTTCTTGCCACGGCGGGCGTTGGTCTTAGTGTGGTGTTATCTATGCTAAGTACCGACATCGGCTATGCGTGTGCATCTCTGGCCGAATGGAGTATGAACATCTGCATCACGTGGAACTCAGTTATGGCAGAGGTGCCGGGTTCAAATGAATATCATCCTTTGGCCATGGTTGCAGCACTTGCTGTGGCAGGAGCTATGCTCAGCATGGTGTATTCTCGCAGCCGGTCAGGTGTGTTTTGGCGCCTTTTCTTGCTTGGTGCTGTTTGCCTGTGCACCGTTCGTTGGGTTCATGGCGCAAAGCCAATTGTCGAGACATCTGCTGCCGGCGTTCGATGCGCAGTGTGGTCTGAGAGTTCGAGGCATTGCATGTGCATCGTTAAGAAACAACCACATGCGCCGAATATCCTGATTGCACAAACTCTGCGGCGCATGGAAAGCAGCTTGCAGGCTTTAGGTTATGACACTCTCACCATTATGCTACCATCATCCACTAGTAAATCCGGCATGAACACCCGTGATACAACGCAACGAATGAGCGGGTCGGTAACCATAACGAGTATTGACAGGCTGATGTACCGGCCGCGTGCTAAGTTGGAGGGTATCGTTACCGTAGTCATTCCCGGCTTATGAAAAATCTTGAAATACATAATTCGCATCAAAACGAGTACAATGCTGTGTTCGGTATTGCTGCAAAGAACAGGCACTTTGATTTCTTGCGCGCACCGGGATTGAACTATGACCCTAGCACTAATTCCAATTCCAATTCCAATCCCAATTCCAACCGGAGCTCGGTATCTTCACCTACACTCGATACCAAGGGCGTGCCTGATAGCAGCAATAGTGTAGCAAGTGAAGAATCTCGTTCGTGGAGCGAGCTTAGCTCGGCATTAGGATTTACAAAGGTGGTGCGGCGGAAGCAGGTTCATGGCATTGACATAGCCGTGGTAGATGAGCATTCGTCCGTTTACGACGGTGTTGCGGACGCCTTGATTACAACGCACAAAGATGTGTTACTTGCCGTGACTGTGGCGGACTGCTGTGGCATTGTGCTTTGGCACGAGCGTGTGCCACTATGCGCGTGTATTCATTCGGGGTGGCGAGGCACGGAGCAGAATATTGTTGCGCACGTATTGACGCGCATGAGCGCATTGGTAAGCGATGAGCCATCGCATTTCCATGCCTGGTTATCGCCCTGCGCCTCCGGCAGAAGCTACGTTGTTCGCAGGGATGTTCAGCAGTTGTTTCCGGCTTTCTGTGTGGAAGTTTCCGATGGAGTGTACTTGTTCGACAACAGCGCAGCAATAAAAGCGCAGTTGACAGAATGTGGCTTACTTCCCGAACGTATTCAGGTATCCCAAACCTGCACTATTGAAGATCACCGCTATCACTCTTTTAGGCGTGATGGCAATTCAAGTGGAAGGAATGCCGTATTTGTAGGAATGAAATCACGCTGAGGAAGCGATCGTAGCCGGTACCTATCTGGAGCGCGGCTTCAAACGGGCGTATAACGTAAACGACTTTGACGGTGTTGACGAGACCGGCAAGGGAATGTACCCGCCATTAGCCCACAGCTCAATTTGATCTGCGTAATGGGTATCCATTGGCTGTCCTGATGAACCACCCGGCACCACGCAATACACCACACTGTCCTCCATGTCTGCTACCAGTCTCATAGAGGCACCAACGTACACATCAAAGGGATTGTGAACCTGCCAGAGGGCATTGTTTACGGTGGTAGCATCACCACCTATAAAGGGAACAGATCGCGATACAATATTCTTGAACGCGGGGTTCGCATGAAACGGATGCCGCAGTGTAAGCCGGTGAAGCTTGCCGTATTGCCAGTTCGCCGCATCGCCCAGAGTAGAGCGCAATGTTGCAATTCCATCTCTGAAACTTCGGCGAATACACGACTCACGGCGCGACCGAGCATACCCCGGGTCCGGTCCAAACCACGCAGCAGAGGAGTCGGATAGAATCTCGTTTATTTTGCGCACAGGAATTCCGCCTTCGAATGCATAGCGCAAATACATGTCGTGAGAGAGTTTGGTCTCGAAAGCATTCTTCATCAGTCGCTCATGGAACGCGGTGTACACAGCAGGAGCAACGTCTACACCGGACATCGATTTATCCCAACCGCGCAGCAATCGTATAGCATATCGCTCGTCGGCAGAAAAGGAGTTTGAATCACGAACCAGTATTGGCAGAGTATGCTGTAGTACGAATCGGGCGTTCGGCGAGATCTGATCCATCTGCATGAACTGCGCATCTCTGGCTGTGTAATCTCTGTACTCCAGTAACATTTCCGCTATGCGTTCGGCTCTGGAAGACGGCTCCCAAAGTGACGACAGATAGAACGGAGTGTTTCTCGATGTAAGGTTGTTTGCGCTAAACACAAATCGAGATTGAGGATTGTAAACCCGTGGCAAGTCGTTGGGCTTGTAGTAGCCAAGCCATGCATACTTGGCCTCCCATCCGGGGTGAGGAAAGTTTGCATTACCCTCGCCACGTTTGGGAACAATACCCGCAGGAGCGATGCCCATGTTTCCGTTCACATCGGCATAGCTAAAGTTCAATGCCGGCGCACCCCACGTAGAAACCGCTTGGCAAAAATCCTTCCACGATGTGGCCTGTAAAATGCGCAGAGCAGCAAGGAACTCGTCACTGCGTTCCCGCGCAGTCCATGCCGTGGTGAGTACATATTTAGCGGCAAACGAACGGTCGGAGGCAGGGTAGTGAAACAAACTATCTGAGCGCTTTGTGATGGTGGCGTCGCTGATAACGTTGGACAACGGGGTGTATCGGTAGTCGTAATACACGGTGTCGATCCTGGCGGACGATTTTACTTCGATGGTATCGCGTTTGAATCCAAACTTCACCCTCTTGCCCGCGGCATTGATGTAATACGCCGGATTTGCAGGATCCACTTTTTCAAAAAAGAAATCGCAGTCGTCGAGCATCACGTTCGTAATACCCCAGGCAATCTTGTCGTTTCTTCCGCTTACTATTCCCGGCACTCCGGGTATGCTGCAGCCAATGGCGTTGAACGAAGGGCAGGTGATATGCACCTGATACCAACGAGGAGGGAGGCCTAGTGATAAGTGCGGGTCGTTTGCAAACACAACACCCTTGCCGCCGCCTTCACGCTTCGACATCACCCAGCTGTTACTGCCTGAACACATGCCGGTCATGCCTAGTTGCGTGCGCACGCTTTGCATAGCCCGGGCCATCTGCTTGTTAAAGCCGGCTTGCTCACTACGAGTGCGCCGCAGATCGACGCGGGGCAACGATGATGCCGACGCAGAGGTGTCTGCCTTGCGCGGAGCCTCGTACGCGTCGCACACGGTGGGTGCCGAGGCGGGATACTTGGGAATGAACGACAAAGCCTCGTCCACGCCGAGCGAATCGGCAATCTCGCCAATGGAAACATCCGTCCAGAAACTCATGCTCATGTCGAAGGCCATGAGCCTCTCGATACAAATACAATCGCTTACAGTCCAGGGATCGGGAGCGTAATGAAGTGCGTCGAACTCGAAGGGTAGGTTGTCTTTGTTATTCTCTATAAAACTATTCACGCCGGCCGCATAGTGTTCCAAAGCGCTTCTGCTCTGCGGCGAAATACCTGCAGCCAACTGCGCTGCCGTTGAGCTGATATCAAGGGTGCGGAAGAATCGATCGGCGTCCAGGGTGGAAACGCCAAATATTCTAGCGGTTTTTCCTCGAGCAATTCGGCGAAGCAAATCCATTTGCCAAAGACGGTCTTGAGCGTGCACAAAACCAAGCCCGAAGAATACGTCTCCGGAATTCTCTCCCACGATATGGGGAATACCGAAGGAGTTTCGATAAATGTCTACAGATCCTTGCAACGCGGCAGATTCAATCTCGATTCCCGCCTCGATGTTTGAACGCAACGCAAGCTTGACCGAGAACACCACAAAGGCAGCAACCACAATGATGATGGTTACCGTGAGTGCGGAAAGTTTCTGAAGAAAACGTACTACCATAGCTACAACCACCCCCGAGTGCGATACCATTCAGCAGTTTGTTGTAGGCCTTCGTGCAATCCTATCTGCGGCCGGAATTGAAAATGCGCAGCGGCTTCTTCGTTACTGCATACCCACGCTTCTTGCACAAAGTCTAGACCTTTTTCATAGTTGAACACCGGAGCCTTGCGCTGCCATCGTCCTAGAAATCCGCTGATAAAACCAAGGCCCAGCACCACAGCATGAGGCAAGCGAACGGGCAGGTACCAGGTTTGCATGGCAGATTTCATTTCATTGAATATCTGCTGCCAGCTATGTGGGCCCTCACCGGTGAGAGTGTAGGCGTTTCCTATACTTGCTTCACTGAGCATTGCATCTATGCACCCGCGAACCAAGTCGCTCACATGGATCAAACTGATCCACTTGGGAGAGAATCCCATGAGCAAGGCCAGATGAAACTTCATAGCTTGGAACAACGACAGCGTGGATTCATCTCGCTGGCCATACACGGCCGGCGGACGAATAATGGTAACAGGTATTCGCGCCGACATCTGCAGTACAGATTCCTCTGCTGCGAGTTTGGACCGTCCGTAGTCGGTAATGGGCTTGGGAACAGTGCGCGAGTTTACCGGTTGTGTATGCGATATCGCGGGGCCAACCGCCGTCAAGCTACTGATATGAAGAAATCTCTTGATGGTGCCTGCATGAATCAACGCTGCACGCAGCATGGTTTCGGTCATTCCCTTGTTGCCCGCCATGTAATCGTCCAATGTATGGCCTGCAATCACACCGGCACAGTGCACTATGTACTGTGCTCCGGCGCATGCTTCGGTAACGGACTCCTGACGGCCGAAATCTACTTCGCGAAGCTCAATTCGAGGGTCGTCTAACCAGCGTGTGTTGCTAGAGGCGCGAAGCAGGCACCGTACACGAAAACCCCGGCGCAAAAGTTCGTCCACAAGATGGCTGCCAATAAATCCCGTTCCTCCCGTTACAACTGCGAGCATGTGGTTCTATGCGTTGAATAATGTGTGGAAATAATGTGTGGACGCAATGTGGACACAATGTGGACACAATGTTGACCATTTCCGTGCGGCAAAAATACGTTCTGTGCGCGCATCTACCGGCGCGAGGCAGCGGCATAAGCTCTTAGTACAACTCCGTATCGCAGGCCGCGTGTGCTTACAGTGACATATTCACATTGATGCGAGCGCATGATTTCCCGAAGTATCAACGTTCCGGCCGGAAGTATATCTGCCCGCTGAGGATGAATTCCCGGGATATCTTGTAACTCATTCTTCGGAGTGTTCATCAGCAGTTCGCACAGCGCGCTCACTGTGTTTAGCGTCAGTCTATAGCCGTGCGAGGCTTCTACTTGCGTATAGGGAAGTTGTTGTGCTACCAGCGCCAAGGTGGTTGGTGTTCCTGCCACCGCGATCCAGTTGGACTCAGCATCTTCATCACTTCGGAATTCTTTGGTGCCATCATCACTCCCGCTCTGAGATATAGGCATAACAGGGGCGCAGTGTTGAATAAGCGCGCATGCTGTAGCGATACTATCCTTTGAAGCAGGGAAGGAGTGCAGTTCGCGATCATGAAGCATCACCGCGCCTATCTCGTGAGACACTCGATGCTCCACTTGCCTGTTGGAACCACGAACGATTTCCGTACTGCCACCGCCAATATCCAGGACCACATACCCGCCTTCGTCCCGCACGCTGCCGGCAAAAGTCAGCTCGGCTTCTTCCATGCCGCTGATACATTGCAGCATACCTTTGAACTCTGAGCGCAACGATTGCAGCACTTGAGTACCGTTCGAAGCATTTCGGACGGCACTGGTTGCTACGCCCACACGAATGTCGGCGCCTAGCTCATCGCACACACTACGGTAGCCGCGAATGCACTCCACTGCTCGCTGAAGAGCGGCCTCGCTAATTACTCCACTGTGAGAAAGGT
>JBJOLU010000033.1:0-2540 GCA_046052705.1 Bacteroidota bacterium
GCGTTGCAGCGAGCGCAAATTGATAACTACTAGAATTGAATTGCCAGACACAGAGCTAGACTCCGTGCTATACTCAGCTCCAACGTCTATTCACGATGTCTGCAAGCCAACCGGACCACAACTAAAAAGCCGATTCACTCGAATCGGCTTTTTCTTTTTCTGAAAACCACACCTACAGTGCAACGTCGTTGTGCACAAACTTCACTAAAGTACAGCGTGGTTAATGCGGTGCAACTGCATGCCTGGAATCAATTACGAGATGCGCATGGGCATCACGAGCATAAGCAGCGTATCCTTCTCTGCCTTAGGCTTAATCAGCACCGCCCTTGTTGGTGAACTGAGAAGAATATCTATCACACCATCTGTCATGTCGTCAGCGCTGATATGCTGCAGAGATTCTTCGATGTATCGGTAGTTAAAACCTATATCCATGGGCTCCGAAGCGAACTCCGCAGGAACTACTTCTTTAGCCTTGTTACCCGACTCGCTGTCTTCCGCACTCACCTGAATCATATCTTCTTTAATTGCAAAGCGAACCTGCGGCGAAACCGTGCTTGTAAAGAGCGAAACGCGGCGAATGGCGGACACGAGGCTGGATTGCGCAACGGTACACACTTTGTCGTTGTCCTTAGGAATCACGTTGTCGTAGTTGGGAAACTTTTCGTCGATAAGACGCGTGGTAATGGTGGTGATGTCGTTGCTGAATTGCGCGTGTGTTTTGTTGATAGCAAGCACCACATCAGACTCAGCTTTGGCGAGCAGATTCACCGTTCGCGCCGGGATGATTGCGTGCAAATTCTCCGGGAAATTCTGACCCTCTGCGGCCGTTGTAAGCTTTACAAGGCGATAGCCGTCCGTTGCAACGGAAATCAGTTCGTCGCCATTGAACTCAAAATAAACGCCGGTCATAGCGGGGCGATACTCTTCGGTGGAAACTGCGAATGTTGTTTTGTTCGCAATACGCTGCACAGCCGCCTTTGTAAGAGTGACCGATGTTCCTTGAGGAAACTCGGGCAACACAGGAAACTCCGAAACATCCATTCCCTTAATGAAGTATTCTCCCGTGGCGGTTCGCAGAGTTACCAAGTAGGATTCCATATCAACGGAAATATCTACCATGCTGCCTTGGCCAAGCGAGCGCACAAGCTCGTTCAGTTTGCGAGCCGGAATAAGAACCTCGCCGCCTTCACTGCTCATCACATTCATGGATGTAGAAACCGACAGCTCTTGATCGGTGGCAAGAAGTGTAAGAGTACCATTACTCAACGAGCAATGAACATGCTCTAGAACATAAAGTGTTGATTTCGGCGGGATAGCCGGCAGAATCTGTTGAAGAGAGCGGGCAAAGTCCGACAGTGCAATCGAGAACTTCATTGCGTATGACTCCGATGAGGATAAAAAGCGTTCGTGGCGAAGTGGTCTATTTCCTAACTTCGCAGGCGCAAGATACGCACCACATCAGTGGATGATGGAGGTCCCGGTCTCGTTGTGGAAAAGTTGTGACAACCTGCGTATTCCCCTAGCTTCCCTTACATCGAACCCAAGTTATGTTTTCAAAGTACGGCATAGACAATCTTCTCATACTTATAGCATTCAGTACACTTCTTATTGTGGTTGCCGTGCTCGTTTCGCGGCCATGGATTAGTTATCCTCTTCTTGTATTGGGTACTGTCGTTCTGGCGTTGAGTTTGTGGTTCTTCCGCGATCCCGAGCGTGTACTCCATCCGGACGCCGCAGCCGACTCCGCGCTGGTGGTGGCCCCGGCCGATGGAAAAGTGGTACAGATTTCCACCATCGAGGAGAAAGAGTACTTGCACGGTCCGGCAACACAGGTAAGCATTTTCCTTTCGCCACTGAACGTTCACGTGAATCGCTATCCGGTATCGGGACCGGTTGAATACGTGCGGTATGTACAAGGCGATTATCTGGTGGCATGGCACCCTAAATCCTCCGAGCTCAACGAGCGAAGCATTATCGGAGTGAATACCGCGCACGGCAAAGTTCTTTTCAAGCAAATCACCGGATATCTGGCGCGACGGATTGTGTACGACACAAAAGTGCACGATACTGCATCTGCAGGCCGGCGTTTCGGTATGATGAAATTCGGTTCCCGAATGGATGTAATCCTTCCACTCGGTTCTTCGATCTTGGTGAAGGAGGGTGACGTTGTTACCGCAGCAGAAACACTACTAGCACGCTTACCATAACGTGAAAACCAACGTGTCATTTCGACGTACGCGTTCGGTCATTCCGAACCTCTTCACACTGGCAAATCTGTTCTGCGGATTCTCTGCCATCATTGCGTACGCCCAACGTGATTTTGCGCAAGGCACAGCTCTGATTTTTGCCGCCGGCATTTTTGATATGTTGGACGGAGTAATGGCACGCTTGACCCGATCGGCCAGTGAACTTGGCGTGGAGCTGGATTCATTGTGCGATGCTGTTTCCTTTGGTGTAGCTCCTTCGTTCTTGTTGTATCAAACCTTCTATCAATTTCATCCCGACACAGGGATATTGTTTGCATCTATTCCTGCCATGGC
>JBJOLU010000034.1:0-6190 GCA_046052705.1 Bacteroidota bacterium
ATCTGTTCGGCGGTATCGTATACAAGCTCAAGCTCGACGCCCGTGAGGCAGACACGCTGAGCGGCAACGCCATGAACCTGGAGAACTTTAGAATCATTTCCTACACTTCGTCGCTGACATCAGATGTGGCGGAGGAGGAAGAAGGCGGTAGCCTTCCTGGTAACGCGCCGATTGCTGTTACTGGCGAGAGTATGGTGCTTAATGGAAATCAGACCCTTAACAATGGTTTAGACGCGTATATCATCGATGTGCAGGGTCGTACACACCACACTGTCTTAAACAATGGAACTATTGACTTATCCGGACTGGACAGGGGGGTGTTCGCAGTCACGATTTGTGACCAACAGAAGAAGGTTCTTTACACGCGCTTAATCTCCAAACTCTAACGCACTATCGTACCATCCCGCTCCGGACTGGTAGAGACAATGCTCACAGGAACTCCGCAGTAGTTCTCGATGAACTGCACGTATTCGCGTGCGGCTTCGGGGAGCGCGTCGTAGGTGTTAATACCGTCCAGCGAGCACTGCCAGCCCTTTAGCTCTGTGTAGTGCGTTGTTACTTGCTCCAGCTGTTCGATAGACGAAGGAAAGCTCTTGGGTTCCTTCGCGCCAATGGAATAGGAAGTACACACCTTGATGGTTTCGAAGGTGTTCAGTACGTCCATCTTTGTGAGAGCGATATCGGTGATACCATTCACCATCACCGAGTACTTCAAGGCCACAAGGTCCAGCCATCCGCAGCGACGTGGCCGTCCGGTGGTGGCTCCAAACTCCGAGCCTATGCTGCGCAGCTTCTCTCCATCCTCATTGTGAAGTTCGGTGGGCAGAGGTCCGTTGCCTACACGCGTGGAGTACGCTTTAACCAATCCTACTATTCTCTTGATAGCCATGGGCGAGATGCCTAAACCTGTGCACGCACCGCCACTGGTGGGATTGGAACTGGTCACAAAAGGATAGGTGCCGTGGTCCACGTCCAAGAGAGCCCCTTGAGCGCCTTCTGCCAGAACTCGTTTACCGCTCGCAAGGGCTTGGGCCAAGAAGTGCGACGTATCGGTGACGAAAGAATCGATGTACGAATCGAACTCCATGAATTCGTCCACCATCTTGTTTACATCCATGTGTGCTACGCCATAGATACGTTCCAGCAAGGTGTTTTTCTCTTCCAAGTTTGCCCGCAGTTTTTGCTCGAACGATGCGCGGTGCAGTAGGTCCACAATGCGAATGCCGCTGCGAGAGTATTTGTCGATATACGATGGTCCTATGCCGCGACCTGTGGTGCCTATAGCATTAGCCATAGCTTGCTCGCGAGCTTGATCCAGCATTTTGTGATAGGGCATAATCACATGCGCTTTGTCGCTGATAAACAGGCGGCCGCGCACATCCACGCCGGAGTTTTCCAGCATAGTGATCTCCTCGCGCAGAGCAACGGGATCGATCACCACGCCGTTACCTATTACGCATTGAACTCCCTCGCGAAGAATGCCGGAGGGAATAAGGTGCAATACCGTTTTCTTGCCTTTGTGAACCAGAGTATGGCCCGCGTTTGCGCCGCCTTGATATCTGGCCACGATGTGAGTGTCTGCGCTTAGCACATCCACAATCTTGCCCTTACCCTCATCGCCCCACTGGGCTCCCACCACAACTGTAACGCTCATAGTACGTGTATCGTAAACAAAAGAAAACTCCGCATGCACTGGCAGGCGGAGCTTCAAGAATTAATCGCCGGAGAAGAAATCTTAGGCCTTTGAAGCAGCCAGTTCCTTCTTGTACGGAGTCTCAAGATCTACCTTCTGAACGCGCTCAATATACCAAACCACGAACGCGCTGGCCACATAGATTGAACTATATGTTCCCACAATAATGCCCACAAGCATGGTGAAGGAGAAGCCGTGAAGCGCCTCGCCACCAAGGAACAGAATGGTTGTAAGTACCAACACAACGGTTACCACAGTGTTGATTGTGCGGCTCAAGGTTTCGTTGATCGAAAGATTGATAAGCGAAATCAACGAGAGGCCTTTGTGCTTCTCTCTATTCTCGCGGATACGGTCGAAAATGATAACGGTGTCGTTGATGGAGAAGCCTGCCACGGTGAGCAGAGCGGCCAACACACCCATACTGAATTCCAGATTGAGGATGTCCAGGCGTTGCATAATCACAACAGCGCCAAAGGCCACGCATACATCGTGGATAAGAGCGATAACAGCGCCAAGGCCATATACAAACTCAAAGCGGAACGCGATGTAAATGAGAATGGCGAAGATCGAGATGATAATAGCCAAAAGAGCCTTGGTGCGAAGTTCGCTTCCCACTTTCGGTCCGATAAGGTCATCTTTCTTCACGATGATGTTCTCGCTGGGGAATGCTTGCTTCAAACCTGCGATGATTGCAGCCGACGGCTTCTCTTTGCCCGTAACAGCCACTTCAACAGTGCGAATCAAAAACTCGTTGGGTTTGCCATACGATTTGATCTCTGCGTTTTGAAAGCCGGCCTTCTCTACAGCCGTACGAACAGCTTCGGTTTGTTGCGGATTCGTGAACGCAATACCAACCTCGCTACCGCCCTTGAAGTCTATACCCATGCGCACTCCAAGTGCCGACAGGCCCAATCCGACTACGTTCAAGGCAATGGAAAGGTAGAAGAAGATTGCTCTTTTACCAAGAAAGTCTATTGATGTTTTTCCAAAAAATTCCATGATGATCCTCGTGTCAGATTAAAGGTTTAAGGTAGCATGCTGTCCGAAGTTGATGGTTGCACCCGGCTTGCGGTTTACAACCAGCTCAATAATCGCGCGCGAGACAATAATACCCGTGAACAGCGTGGAGAAAATTCCGATGATAAGAGTAACGGCAAAACCTTGAATGGCACCATATCCGAAATACAACAGGATAAGAGCCGTGATCAACGTTGTTACGTGAGAGTCGATGATTGGGGGAAGCGCATGGCGGAAGCCTTCATCGATAGCAGCGCGCAGTGTGCGGCCGCGATAGATCTCTTCGCGAATACGTTCGAAGATGATGATGTTAGCATCCACCGCAAGGCCGATCGTAAGGATGATACCTGCAATACCCGGCAGTGAGAGCGTTCCGCCAAAAGCCGCCAGAGCTGCAATGTTCAGCGCCACGTTGATAAGCATCGCAAGGTTTGCTACCAGGCCGGCAGTTGAGTAGTACACGGTCATGAACAATACCACTAGCAGGAATGCAATAATGCCGGAGAGCATGCCGTAGCGTATGGAGTCTTCTCCAAGCGACGGACCTACAAGGCGCTCTTCGATAATCTTCACCGGCGCCTTCAATGCACCGGCCTTGAGGATGATCTTCAAGAGTTTTGCTTCTTCGATGTTTGCCATACCGGTGATCTGTGAACGGCCACCGGTGATTTTATTCTGAACTGTAGGTGCGCTGTATACCTCGCCGTCCAATACAACAGCGATGCGCTTGCCAACATTAGCACCGGTGATGCGAGCCCACTTTTCGGAGCCTTCATCGTTCATCATCATGTCTACGATAGGACGATTGCTTGTGGGGTCGAAGTTCTCGAATGCATCCACAATCACTTCGCCGGTCAATTCAGCATCGCGCTTCACAACGTACATGCTATACAACGGAGCTCCGGCTTTCTCTGTTCCGCGAAGCGGCTTTGCATCCACAACAAGCTCAAGATCTGCGGGAAGCAAACGGCGAATGTCATCACGCTTCATGTAGTTCAAGATTGCGGTCTTGCTTTTTTCGTCGGTGGTATAGAAATAATCAGCGCCGGCGGGAAGAGTTGCAATCTGCTCGCGAAGGAACGCAAAGTCCTGAGGACGTTGCTTTTTGTCCATGGAGAACTGCGAGCGGAACAGCGAGGTGAACGGGTGTTCGCGCAAATACTTCTCGCGCTTTTGCTCATCTGAAAGACCTGCATAAGGATCCTTCAGCTTGCCTGTATCTGCTTTTGCAACTGCCGTTGTATCCTTCTTTGTTGTGTCTGCCTTTACTGCAGTTGTTTTAGCTGCAGAATCAGCCGGCGCAACTGCAATCGCAGAGCTGTCGGTAGCTGCAGGAGCGGTTCCGTTTTTCTTGGAGTTGATGCGCTCTAGATATTCGTCAATGTTCAGGAAAGCGCGAAGTACATCGCCACCGCCACGCACAAGTTTGAAATCAAGGCGAGCAGTGGTCTGCAAGAGTTGACGCATCTGGATTTCATCCTGCACGCCGGGAAGCTCCAACAGAATGCGGCGGGTACCTTGCTTTTGAATGGTAGGCTCGGCCACACCGAACTTGTCTACACGCTGGCGAATTACCTGCAGCGCTTGGTCGATGGCTTCGTCCACATCGCGAGTAAGTTTCTCAAGAATTTTCTCTTCAGAGATTTCCTTCATGTCGGCCAGATCATAATAATTGATCAGCGACTTACCCATGGGGCGAGCAATCTCGTTGAAGTTCTTCTTGAAAATCTCAATCACGGGATCATCACTGGTCTCGGACATCTCGTGTGTCTTGGCGATAACACGCTTGAACAGCTCGTCGTCCTTTGCAGTGCGATCGGCTGCCTCTTCAAGCAGGCGCACAGCGTCTACTTCAAGAGTTACATACATACCGCCGCTTAGATCCAAGCCCAACTTCAGCGCCTGCATGCGATTGCTCTTCAGCGCCTCCATGTTCTTAGCGTCCCAATCAGCGAGAGCGTTTTTATCTATGGTTGTATCTACAGCGGCACGTTCTTTTTCCAGAACGCTAACACGCCAGGTGGGGAACAATAGAAACCCCACGAATACGATGGGAAGAAGTATAATGATATACCTGCGAACAGAACCTTTCAAGGTCGACTCCGTATTGGAATGAACAATAGCGTCAAAATGACGCGCAATTTACGCCGAGCGCAGGGAATAGCCAACACCGCTCTAATCTTCGAACTTCTCGGTTTTTACGGCACTTAGCGAAGCGCGCCCAATGCCCCGGAATACGCCAATGCCGGTGGATTCGCGTAAAAAATAGGCGCCCTAGCAAAATTTTGTGCTTCATGGCTTAAACCTTCGCGGCCGATTTGCGCTCTAACCCACAAACGCGTACGATTGCAGTTGTGTGCACAAAACGGCAATTCAAGTACCGTAAGCATCACCGGCACCGGCAGAATCAGTTGAACGCCGGTTCAACCGGTTGTTCCAATTGTTCTCACTACCAATTATAGGAGTATAGATATGAAGAGATTTGTTGCATTCCTCGTAGCAACGATGTTTGTTTCACTGGCCCTTGTTGCTCAAGACCAAACCGGTGGCGGCTCGAAGCCCAAGCTTACACCCGATCAAAAGGCGATGGTAGAAGCTGCCAAGGCTAAAGTGGCCGATGCAAAGGCCGAGGCTACCAAAGCAAAAGAAGCACTGAAGCAAGCAAAAGCTTCAGCAACGCCCGAAGAAGCAAAGGCCCTTCGCCAGCAGGCACGTGCAGCTCATAAAGAGGCACACCAAGATGTTAAAGCTGCTAAGGAGCAACTCCGTGACCTGCGTCGCGATCTACGCATGCAGCGCAAGAACAAGTAATTGCCTGTGCGAGTTGCACAAAAGAGATAAAAAAAGCCTCAAACTTTCCGTTTGAGGCTTTTTTATTGTACCGAGTCGAGGTAGTTATCACTATTTCTTCGGACTCTTCTCAATCTTTTCGGTCTTTGATGCTGCCGGCGGACTGTCTGCATCTGCAGCCACATATGCCATAATTGCCATGGCCGCGGCGCATTCGTTCAATTCACGCGGGTTCAGCTTATCCATGGTGTCGCCCTGGGTATGATGATACCAGAAGTAACGAGTGCCGTCCACTTGTAAGCCAAGCAAATTGGTTCCGTATTCCTGGTGCAGCGGACCAATATCCGCACCGCCAAAACCATCCACCACTTCCGTGGCGCCCGTTGCACTAAGAAGTGGCGCTAAACTTTGATACCATTGCAAACTTTCTTTAGATCCCTCGTGGTGAAAACCCTTGGGCTTGAATGTGCCTTCGTCCGATTCAATGGCCAGTACGTGTGTTTCGTTGCCATGTGCCGCCGCGTATGCCTTGCCGCCGCGCAGACCGTTTTCCTCGTTGGTGAACATCACCACACGAATAGTGCGCTTGGGCTTTAAGCCAAGCTTCTTGATGGTATTGAGCGCGTGCCATGCGGCGAAGCATCCGCCGCCGTCGTCCATTGCTCCTTGCCCTACATCCCACGAGTCTAT
>JBJOLU010000035.1:0-5568 GCA_046052705.1 Bacteroidota bacterium
GGTGGCATCGGCAAACGGCAAGTACTCGTTCTGCCCGGGCGAGTCGGTTACCCTGCAAACTGCTACAGGATATTCGCAGTACATCTGGAAGAAGAACGGAATGGATGCCGGCTCGAACACCGCATCAATAGTGGTTCGCGAGGCAGGAACATATAGTGTGTTCGTGTCTTCGAGTGCATGCTCGGGTTCGTCTGATGATATCTCGGTTACTGCTTTTCCGGCCACACCAAAGCCCGTGATTTCCAAAGAGCAGAAACTCGTTCGATGCACCACACCGGCTGCACTGTACCAATGGTATGTAAACAACGTGATTGTAGATGGTGCTACAAACAGCGCCTACGAACCCACGAAGTCCGGCAACATCTGTGTGAAAATCACCGACGAAAATGGTTGCACCAGCGAAGTGGAATGCGTGGACTTTATTGTTAGCGTTGGCGAGTCCGGTGGTGAATCCGGTAGCGGCACTATCGCGGCGCAAACCCGCATAGAACCTAATCCCGTGGACGAATCATTCCGCGTGATTCTTGTGGATGCCGGCTCCGCGCCGTGCACCGTTCGCATACTGGACCTGCAAGGATTTGAGTGTACTCGCGCATCGTTTGTCTCCGCGCAAGAGCTCTCCGCGCATCGCTTCTCTATGAATGGCGAAGCTGCAGGTGTATATATGGTGGCCATTGATATCGCGGGCGGGCGCAGCATTGTGCTCAAAGTGGTGAAGCTGTAAAACGCTGAGACGAGGTATCAAAAAGAGCGCTATCGAGCCGAGATCGTAACGAGATCATAACGAGAGCAAAACGAGATATAGCAAAACACGATGGGAGATGCTACAGCATTTCCCATTTTTTTTGGCTTGGTGTTGGAGTGGAAATGTGTTTGGCTCGGTAGGAGGATGTGAGTTAAGGTATGAGTTAGGGCATGAGTTTGGATGGCTCCATACTACCTTCAAACTATTTCGCGTTTAGTGTAGTTTTGCAGCTCGCTTGGTGGTGGTGTTTGTTCGTGTTTCATAATTGTTTAAGCCGGCTGGCCCCTACATGACATTTTTCTCAAAGCTGTTCAATCGCGGTGCGGCAAGCAATCCCTTCGAGCGCATTCGCGCGGAGATTGTGGGCATAGATCTGCACTTCGACGGCCCTATGGGCCGCAAGCAGATTGTGTATGCGGATTGGATTGCCAGCGGCAGGCTGTACCGACCCATAGAACAAAAAATGTTGGAGGATTTTGGGCCCTACACCGCCAACACCCACACCGACAGCAATGTTACCGGCAGTATGATGACACAGGCCTATGAGGAAGCCAAGAGCATCATCAAGAAACACGTGAATGCCGGTCCTCACGACGTTCTTATCAACACCGGCACCGGCATGACCGGCGCAGTGGCCAAGCTT
Source organism: Bacteroidota bacterium (assembly GCA_046052705.1). Lineage (GTDB taxonomy): Bacteria > Bacteroidota > Ignavibacteria > Kapaibacteriales > NICIL-2 > JBBATK01. The sequence continues at coordinate 1,389 of JBJOLU010000035.1, forward strand.
CAACGCATACTCGGATGGAAAATACCCGAGCAGGCTGCAGGGCGCTTCACGCTCGATCCCGCGGAACGTCCGGTCGTCTTCGTCACCCATGTGGAACATCACAGCAATCAAACCTCGTGGATGGAGACGATATGCGAGGTGGTGATCATTCCCCCGGATGCCGAAGGCAAAACCGATCTTGATGCGTTTGCGAGTCTTCTTAAGCAATACGAGTCGCGCCCCACTCTTGTGGCAGCAGTTACTGCCGGCTCGAACGTTACGGGATATATACCGCCCTATTACACCATTGCCTCGATGATTCACAAAGCGGGTGGTTTGTGTTTTGTGGACTTTGCCTGTGCAGCGCCGTATGTGACTATCGACATGCATCCCGCGAACAGTGATGAACGCCTTGATGCTATCTTCTTTTCCCCGCATAAGTTTCTGGGCGGCCCCGGCACTTGTGGTGTGTTGGTGTTCAACGATTCACTGTATAAAAACCGCGTGCCGGACATCCCCGGAGGCGGCACCGTGAAGTGGACCAATCCCTGGGGTCAACACTTGTTTCTGGACGACATCGAGCACCGCGAGGATGGTGGTACGCCGCCTTTCCTGCAGACTATTCGCACAGCGTTGTGCTTACGGCTTAAAGAGTCTCTGGGAGTAGAGAATATTCAGCGCAGAGAAAAAGAGTTACTGCAGATGTTCTTTAGCGCGCTGGACGGCGCGCCGGGTATACACATTCTAGCGCCGAATATTCGCGATCGCATTGGGGTGTTTTCGTTGTGTATCGATGGCCTGCACCACAACCTTGGTGTGAAAATTCTCAACGATCGTTATGGCATTCAGGTGCGCGGCGGATGCAGTTGTGCGGGCACCTATGGCCACTACCTGCTCAACATGGATCGCGATTTTTCCGAGCAGATGATTCAGAAGATTCTTGCCTGCGAGCCCACAGAGAAACCGGGATGGATTCGCATTTCACTTCATCCGGTAATGACCAACCAAGAAGCTGCGTATATCATTAATGCGGTGTTGGAGCTTAGCCGCAACCACGAACAGTGGAAGAACGATTATGTGTTCGATGTGAATACAAATCAATTCACGCACAAAAACGAACAGGCCCACAACCCGCTTCGGAACTGGTTTTCCATGCAGTAGCAGTAAAGGGTAGAGCGAGGAGCGATTAAAGGGGTAATGCTTAACCGAGCGGTCCGCGCAGCTGTAGTGGACTACGCGTTCGTGTTACTTTGTTCTGCGAACCACCATCTCCACACGTTCTATAGGGCGGTCTTTTTCGTCGCGAGAGAGTTCCACAATTTTATCGGCCACTTCCATTCCGCGAATCACCGAACCGTACACACTGTATTTGGTATCAAGATTCGGTGCGTCGGCCACACAGATAAAGAACTGTGATGTGGCACTGTTCACGTCGTTGCCTTTGCGCGCTGCAGAGATGGTGCCGCGCAGGTGTTTGGCCATGCTGAATTCAGCAGGCACGGTGGTTTGAGTGCTGTCTCCCTGTCCCCATTTTTCACGGGGTTTTGTTTTGGTGTTCGGATCGCCGCCTTGGATCACAAAGCCGGGGATGATGCGATGGAACAGCGAGCCGTCGTAGAACTTTGCGGCCACCAAGCTGTCGAAGTTGCGCACGTGACGCGGCGCAAGCACGGCATCGAGTTCAATATCAATGGTACCAATCTTCTCTCCGGCCACCGTTACATCAATGGCGTATTGCGGATGTTTCTCTTCTTGGGTCCACTGCGCGTAGGCGCTGATATGGGGAACAATTGCCACAAGGAGGAGAAGGAAAAGGTGTTTCATAGATCTTGGAGAATGTTTGTCATTGATTTTTAGAGAACTGCCGCAGGCCGCACCACATTGCGGCCTGGCAGTTGAGTTTTACATCGCGGCCTGGTAGTTGAGTATTACTAGTGAAGTATTACGTTAAGTATTACTTCGTAACCTTTGTGATTGTCATCTCGATTTTCTCAAGAGGATTGTCTGCGCCATCGCGCTTTGAGTTCACAATCTTGTCTGCTACATCCATACCCTTAAGCACTTCGCCATACACGGTGTACTGACGATCCAAGAAACCCGCATCAGCCACACAGATAAAGAACTGTGATGTAGCGCTGTTCGGATCGGGTGTGCGAGCTGCAGAAAGAATTCCGCGACCGTGGTGTGTTTCGTTGAACTCCGCGGGTACGGTGGTCTGCGAGGGATCGCCCATGCCCCATGTGTTGCGCGGCTTGTTCTTGGAATTCGGATCACCACCTTGAATCATGAAGTTGGGGATAACGCGGTGGAATGCGGTGCCGTTGTAGGAGCCATCGGCTACAAGCTTCTCGAAGTTTGCTACGTGCTTAGGAGCGATATCGGGGCAAAGTTCAAGAAGAATTTCGCCAAGCTCTTTGCCGGACTGTGTTACCTTCATGAGGAATTGAGGACGTGCCACGTTCTTGGGATTAGGAATCTGTCGTGTGAGTTCCATTGGGTTGTTAGAATTGTTGGTGGAAGAATTGGCGTTGGATGTACAAGCTGTTAGGCCTGTAAGAAGCAGAGCAAATACGAGTAGAATACGCATAGACGTGAATTGTTAGATGATAGATAATGATAGTTGTGTTTCTAAGCTACAGTCGGACGACAATCAGACGGAGTACAGTGTGCTGTGATTGTGTGATAGTGAGTGGGTTGATTGTTGAATGTTGGTGACGAGTATAGTCATGTTCAACTCACATCATACTTACTCTTGAAGATTTTTACTCTTCTAGCAAACTCTTCACCACACCAACCGCAACGCGCACATTCTTTGCGCCCGGTGTTCCCACCGCGCTGGCGCCTTTTTCGTAGGTAACACGTATCTCGGCGTCTTTGGCTTGAGCAAAGAAGGACTTCAACGCTGCCACACGGTCTGTGTACAATTGCTCGTTGTTCATTGCGGGTGCGGCCACAGGTACGGGATCGGGAGCCACTTCTACTTTCTTGCCTTTGGCTTTCTTAGCGGGCTTTGGCGCCTTTACAGGAGCAGGAGGTGGTACAGTTTCTTGGGCTAAGCTCACCACTACTTGTAACTCCACATTCTTCTTCATGAGCTCGATCACCGGCTGCAGATCTGTAGCTGCAGTGGCTGCAAGAGAAGTTTGCATGGGATCGAACGCAGCTGCTTCCGCCAGTAGTTGACCTTGAATAATGCGGCGCACCTTGAAGTCCCGGCGTTCCTCTTTGTACTTAGCCGCGGGCGGAAGTTCCATGATCTCTTCTTTGAAATACACACCGTAGCTGGAGAAACGGATGGAGTAGGAATCTCCCGAGGGTAATGGTTGTAGATAATCTCCGGTAGCGCTGTTCACTTTAACGATGATTTTTCTCGTGGGGGTCTTGGCGGGAATAATTACCATATCCATCTCGATGCCCACCGGTTGCATTGTCGTTTCGTCCAGCACCTTACCCTTGATGTTCCACGTGGCGTTTTGCGCGGAGGTTGTGGTAGGGCAAAGCAACAGAGCGAGTGCGGCCATCGTCAGGCTAAAAAACATCGCGGTGAAATCGCGACGTGTGTTGGTGTTCTTAATCTTCATGGGTGTATGAATTGATTTTGTGTGGAGAAACAAATGTCGTTCAAGATGTTCGTCATTAGGATGTACATGCGCAAACATCCAACCATCAGACACTACTTTTTACTTCCTGATATACGCTCGATCATAGCATCGATACCGGTGCGGAAGCCCTCTGTTTGGCGGGACAACGCATTAACACCGGCGGCGTAATCAAGCCCTGAAAATACATCTACATCCTGAACGTGCACAAGTAGTTTCTTTGTGAGTGCTATCGATGTACGGGGATGTTTAGCTAACTCCTGAACGAGTGTATTGGTGCGGTGTTCAAGCTCGTGCGGCTCGCACACTTCATACACCAAACCAAGCTCTTTGGCGTGGTTTGCATCGAAGATATTTGCGCGCAACAGAATGTGCCGAGCTCGTGCTTCGCCAATCTTGCGCAGTGCAAGTACACCTACCAGCGCGGGCACGAAACCTATAGCTACTTCGGTGAATCCAAACCGAGCAGTGCTTGCCGCCACAACGTAATCGCACAAGGTTACCAAACCACATCCTCCGGCTATGGCATCACCTTGCACACTTGCCACGATAATCTTGGGTGAAGTGTAAATGTTTTTGAAGGTGCGCATCATCACCTCGGA
>JBJOLU010000036.1:0-3527 GCA_046052705.1 Bacteroidota bacterium
AGAAGAGGAGAGTTTGCTGTTTCGCGGCGAGAGTGCTATTTACAAATGCAACGGAGAGAGCTTGGCTGTATCGCCTTCAGGAGCCGATAGTGTGATCGTTGCCGATCTGGATTACCTAAGCACGCGAAACAAAATGTTCAATAGTGTGAACGATATCTTCGCCGATCGCCGTGCTGATATGTACGAGTAGATCGGTGTACAGCAAGCTTCGTGTGGACTTTGAGCCTACTGCACTTCAGACTTCAAGCCTACTGCACTTCAGACTTCAAGCCTACTGCACTTCAGACTTCAAGCCTACTGCACTTCAGACTTCGATTCGCGGGTCATGAGTTCGTGAATGGCCAACCGAGGCGACTTATTGAAAAACAATATCTGATATACCTGCTCCACGATGGGCATTTCCACACCATGCCGCTGTGCAAGTTCGTAGGCAGACTCGGTGGTTGCTACACCCTCTGCTATCATCGGTGATTCCGCAAGTATATCCTTCAAGGATTTTCCTTTGCCTATTGCCTCTCCCACATGGCGGTTACGGGAATGGCGAGAGTCGCAGGTAACAATAAGATCACCCAGCCCGCTAAGGCCGCTAAACGTTGCAGGGTTTGCACCAAGCACAACGCCCAATCTGGTGATCTCCGCAAGTCCGCGAGTAATGAGTGCAGCTTTGGTATTGTCTCCTGTTCCAAGACCGTCGATAATACCTGCTGCAATGGCAATCACATTCTTGAGTGCGCCACCTAATTCAGCGCCAATCACATCGTTGCTGCGATAGACGCGCATAGTGGCGTTCGAGAACACGCTCTGTATAGTTACCGCTGTGTGTTCATCGGACGAGGCTGCAAGTATGGTAGTAGGTACTCCGCGTATCACTTCCTCGGCATGACTAGGTCCGGTGAGCACAGCGTAGTTGTCACGATCAATTTTTGCTACATCTTTAAGAAGCTGAGAAACGCGAAGCAGAGTTTTATTCTCGATGCCCTTCGAGGCATTAGCAATGAGCGACTCGCGTATACGGAAATCGTAGGTTTCCAGCACTGTTCGAATAAACTGTGTGGGCACACTTACTAGCATGATATCAGAGCCATGAAGCAACTGCGGATCGGTACCGGCTGCTATAGACTCGTGAATGGTAACACCATTCAGGTAGGTTGAATTCGTGTGGGAATTGTTGATCTCTTTCACGAGCTGCGCAGATCGCGACCACATGCGCACTGCATGTCCGTTCGAGGCCGCCACATTAGCCAGTGCAGTTCCCCAACCTCCGGCTCCCACAACACCTATGTTCATAGTACTGACCTGCGAAGAGTGTGAATACTATCGCTTCAAAATCTGCCACTCCGTCATCTTTCGCTCCGTGCCTTGCAGTAAACGGCGAATGTTTCCACGATGCATGTAAATGACGAGCAGCGAAATGCAGACAGAGAACCATATCAGCGTGTGATATCCTGTAATCTCTGCGCCGAATACATTGTAGCGAAAAGCCATGGCGCTGGGAATGATAAGTGCCGCCAAGATCGAGCCAAGTGAAATGTATCCGCTGAGCATCACTGCAAGGATAAACACTCCAATAGCAATGGATACTTCCACCGGTGCTATACCTATAAGCATACCGGTTGCCGTGTTTACTCCCTTGCCACCCTTGAAACCAACGAATATGCTGAATATATGACCCAGTACTACTGCTGCGCCGGCTATGAGTTTCACAACGGTGTAGTCCTCAAAAGGAGTGCGATTGGTGAATGGAAGGGTGTGGCCCTCCATGAGGTGCGACACAAACACCACGGCAACCAATCCCTTGAGGATGTCTACGATCTGAACCGTAAGTCCCCATTTCCAGCCAAGAAGCCGAAATGCGTTGGTGCTTCCCATGTTGCCGCTCCCTTTGGTTCGAATGTCGAATCCAAAGAAGCGCTTACTCACGATAACGGCAGTGGGAAAGGATCCCACGACGTAGCTCACAATACCAATAAGTATCAAACGAAATGTTGGGTCTATCATAACCGTATACACGCAAAGTCAAAATGATTACCACTATAAACGCACAGCCGAAAAAATACGTGGAAACACGCGGACAAAACTACCACAATGCACGAAAGTGTATTCTATCTTCGTCCTTAGCAGTGTGAAAATTTCTTGAGTTCCCGAGGCGACCATCACCATGTCTGCAAACGAATCCACAGTAGCAACGCGCAAGCGTTTGGAAGAAATAGAACGCGAGCTGAATGAGCTTCGCGAAGAGTATCATGCATTGAAGTCCCGCTGGAGTGTTGAGAAGGAACACATACAATCGCTGCGCTCACTCAAAGAACACATTGAGCAGACCAAACGCGATGCCGAAACAGCCGAGCGGGATGGCGACTTGGGTAAAGTAGCCGAGCTTCGCTATGGTCAGTTGCACATGCTCACCAAGAAACTAGAAGAAGAAAAGAAACAACTCGACGCCTCGCAAAGCGAGGGAAAGATGCTCAAGGAGGAAGTGGGCGCCGAAGACATTGCCGAGATCGTTGCGCGCTGGACAGGTATACCGGTTCAACGAATGCTTGAAACCGAGCGCACGAAATTGCTTTCGATGGAGGACCGACTTCATGAACGGGTGATCAATCAAAGCGATGCCATACGTGTGATTGCCAATGCAATTCGCCGATCGCGAGCCGGCCTTGCCGATGCAAACAAACCTATAGGTTCGTTCATATTCCTTGGCACAACCGGCGTAGGAAAAACGGAAGTTGCCAAAGCGCTCGCGGAGTTTCTTTTCGACGACGAATCTGCCATTGTGCGCATCGACATGACCGAGTACATGGAGATGCACTCTGTGTCTCGATTGGTGGGAGCGCCTCCGGGCTATGTGGGGTATGAAGAAGGCGGACAGCTTACCGAAGCGGTGCGCCAGCGCCCGTATTCCGTGGTACTCTTCGACGAAATTGAAAAAGCGCACAATGATGTATTCAATATCCTGCTTCAAGTTCTGGACGACGGTCGATTAACCGATTCCAAAGGCCGCACGGTGAATTTCACCAACACCATTGTGATCATGACCTCGAACCTCGGTACGGAATTCTTGCAGGATAAGCTCAACGAGGTCACCGAAGACAACCGCGACGAATTGGTGAACACCGCACGAGCTCACATTCTTGAGCTGCTTCGCCAGCGTATGCGCCCCGAGTTTCTTAATCGCATAGACGAGATAATTCTCTTCAAGCCACTTACTCGGGCAGAGATCCGCCGTATCGTGGAACTCCAGTTACGCTCCTTGCGAGCTAAACTCTCTAACGAGAACATCAGCATCGAAATCAACGATGATGTGCTTGATTGGATAGCGCAGCTTGGCTACGACCCGCAATACGGAGCAAGACCCTTGAAGCGAGCGCTTCAACGCTATGTAACGGACATACTTGCCATGAAGATTCTCGGTGGTGAGTTTAGCTCCGGCGATACCATAGTTGTTACCGTCCGAGAGACCGGCGGCTTGGATTTCGCTAAGCAATAAGCGCCGCACTGCGCTTCAGTGCCATCCTTCCTTGTACTTT
>JBJOLU010000037.1:0-2669 GCA_046052705.1 Bacteroidota bacterium
CCTACGGTATTCTCTGCCAGGAACGAACCGCGAGCCATAGTGATGATTGGCTGCCCACCGGTGCAAGGATAGGCGTCGAAAATTTTCGGGGACTCCACGATAGTCTTTTGTAAGCTTGCGGAGAACACTCCGGCAAACAGCCGATGTGTTTTATCGGTGCCGGCAAAGCCGCCGGGCTCACTTTGAGCAAAGCTTGCATGAGCAATTGTGCCCAAACCCAGTTGCTGCAGGAAGGCGGAAAAATCCGCGTCGTCGCCGGGACTAAACACCACCAGCGCTCCACCACGCTGCACATACTCCAGAAGTCTGCGATGTTGTGCCACAGGAACACTCTCCGTGAGCATGATCACATCGGTTTTGTCCAGATCCAGCGCACCCAGCTCGGAAACACTTGCGGTACGCAGAGCGAACAATCCTTTTGCAGACTCCACTTGATACAATGCGCGCACAAAGGACGAACGTAGCTGCGATGTAACGAGCACAACATTGGGAGCAGGCGGGATGTGAAATGCAAACCACCGCTTGTTGTCTTGCGCTACGGCATCGCCCTCGATCTCTACAGCTCCGCGAACCACACCCTGCGCTTGCACCGGCGCCGACAGCGATACCGCCCGTACGGAATTAGCAGGCACATCCACCGATCGCTGTGCTACGGCTGTGCCATTCAACATCATGCGTACTACTACTCCCGACGCATCCACAGCACTCGTGTTGCGAATGCGGGCATCAACACTTACAGGCGAACCTTTTTGAAAAATGGCCGATGTAACAGCTACGGTATCAACACTCAGGTTCTGCCCGTTGGTCTTTGCATTGGAGCCAATGGGGATAAGATACACGCGTGCATCGCCCGGTGCTATGGCAGCGGAATCTTGCGATGTGCCAAAAGCATTGAACTGCGCGTCGGTGATAATGTATACTTCACGATGAAAGTTCAAGGCCTCGGGCATCAATGCGGATGCCTGCCGCAGCAGATCCGAGATCTTCGCGGTACCCGGCGACGTTTCTGCTCGCTGCACCTGCTCACGCACCATCTGAATATTTCGCACAAACGACGCTTTAGCTCTGCTTCCTACCATCGACGATGTAAGCACTGCAAGTTCATCCCCGTCTTTGAGGCCCTCGCAGATGCCAAGAGCGGCGCGCTTTGCTTGCTGATAGCGCAGACCGCGCTCGTCGCTGTAGTCCATGCTGTAGGAATCATCCAGCAGAATCACTACGCTGGTGGGAACATGTCCGCCTACCACAGGAACACTGCTTTGCAATATCGGGCGGGCAAATGCCAGCACCGCGCAGACGATAATCAATGTGCGCAGCAGCAGCAGTAACAGCTGTTGCAGTTTGAGCGATCGTATCTGCGTCTTCTCTATTTCTTTGAGAAATCGCAGTGAGCTGAACTGCACTGTTCGGAGCTTTCGAAGATTCAGCAAATGCAAGAGCAACGGTATGCTTGCAGCTGCCAAACCAAGAAGTACCAGAGGATTGAGGAATGTCATGAACTACAGGTTGAGCTTAGTTTATCTGGAGGCCGCAAAAAGATTCTGTTCCACTTGCTTCCAATTCACCACGTTCCACCAAGCGTTTACATAGTCAGCGCGGCGGTTTTGATACTTCAAATAATACGCGTGCTCCCACACATCAATACCCATGATGGGAACTGTACCCCATTGTGTGAGTTTGTGCTGGTTCTCTGCTTGCAGTATCACAAGTTGTTTATCGGCAGTGCGGAAATGCAACAGCGCCCATCCGGATCCCTCTACCGCCACAGCCGCAGCGGTGAATTGCTTTTTGAATGCATCAAACGAGCCGAAGTTCTCCGCAATGGCTGCGCCCAAGATGCCGTCCGGTGTGCCGCCTCCACCCTGGCCTGCAGGTGCCATCACCTTCCAGAACATCGAGTGCAGGTAATGCCCTCCGGCATGAAATGCTGCCTTCTTGCTCCAGTACTCGATCATGGAGAAATCCCCGCTCTCACGGCACTTCTTCAACTCGGCTTCTGCTTTCTGCAAACCGTCGAAATACGCCCGGTGATGCTTGCTGTGATGAAGTTCCATGGTCTTGGCATCGATGTAGGGCTCTAGTGCATCGTAGGGATACGGCAGGTTTTCGAAGCTGAGTGGAGTGCCAACGATTTTCTCGGCTCTCTCAACTTTTTCCGCTCGCGCGGCCACCGCTGCCATTGGCGACATTGTTGTTACAACGCCCGCAGACAAGGCTGCTCCTGTGCCACCGATGAATGTTCTTCTGTCCATAGCTTTAGTCCTTGTAAGGAAGTACACAATTCTGTTGATGAACTTGATTGAGATATTCCGCCGGTGAATTACAACAGAGATTTCAATAGGTATTTACTACCGGAGATTTCTCATGATGATTACTTAGGGCAAACTACAGAGCTGACTTTGTTGTGTGGCTCTTGCAGAGCGCACTCAAGTACTGAGCTCACGCCTACTTCATGCCGGTGTTACTCAACACCCACACGCTTACGCAATGCCCGCACTTCGTCTCGGCTTAAGTGCCGGTATTCTCCGCGCGATAATCCGCTGACGGTAACATGCGCATAGCGTACTCGGTGCAAGCGTACTACTTCGTATCCGAAGTGTTCAAAAATGCGGCGCACCTCGCGATTCTTTCCTTCGCGCAAAATGATACGCACTTCGGTTCGATCTTCG
>JBJOLU010000038.1:0-5207 GCA_046052705.1 Bacteroidota bacterium
ACCATTGACCATTTGTGCCGGTGGTATCCCATTGCAATGTCTGAGACGAACCTGCACGGAACACTTCCCCGCCGGCGGGCTTGATCAAGCGCACGGTGGGCGGAGGAGGCGGAGCAGGCAATGCGATTTCGAAGCCGAAGTCGTTGCGTGATGTTACCGTGGAATCCGTTGCGCTTACGATACGGATAAAGCCGGTCTTGGTGACAGTGTTCGGCACTGTCCACTGGATGTTACCGCGTGTTGAACCGGTGTCCGTGACGGGGGATCCGGAGATTGCAGACCAAGGTCCCGTAACACCTGTGCCAAACTCAACGCGCATAGACATGCCGGCTGTGTTTGTGGTGTCCCAGGTGATCTTTACCTTCTGACCTACGATATACTTCTCGCCACCTGCGGGAGCTGTGAGCTTAAGTGAAGCTTGAGCTTTATAGTCCTTGTTTACCGGATCATATTCAGTCCAAACCACATCCCAACGCTGATTCAGATCCGGAGAGAAAGCACCGCGATAGGACACCTTCTCGAAGAAAGAATCGTCAATTGCAACAGTGCCACGAGGAGCGAAGCTAGCAGATGCGATGTACGGAGCGTTGATAGTAGGTACAGCGCTAAACATGTTCGAATTCTCAGCGTAGGGATTACCGAGTTCCGCATAGAATTCAATGTTGCCGGCGCGATTGATAATCTCGTTGGAGTTCGCCGGATCGAGCAACCATGCGGCACTGAACGATGTTGTACCCGCAGGCACTGCATTGCGCCAACCCGGGCTTCCGGCTTTGATACCAATGAACGTGTTGTTACGGAACTGCAAGGAATCGCGCGATGCTGCATCTGATGTAAAGCCACCATTGGGGTTTCCAAACTCCATTGTGTTCGGCCAACCAATTAGCAGAGAGTTGTGAAGCGAGAAGCGTGAGTTGCGACGGATCATCGAAGATGAACCATACAAACGATTGTACTGTTGCGCGCTTGAACCACTGATCATGCTGGTATCCTGCAACGGTCCTATCAATGTGCAATTGGAAAACACCGGGCTGGTTAATGGAAGGTTGCGCGAGCCGCTGGCGTCGTTGTCACTCTCGAAGGCCTGCGATGTAGACTGATCGGCTATCTGACGGAAACGCTTTCCTAAAGCAAACTGAACGCGACCACGGAAACCGTTGTCGGTATCGAAGTCGTCATCAATGCCATTGTATGCAATGATGCGCTTTGCATCTACCGTACCGCCGAACCACTCGAAAGAGTCGTCGCCACTATAGGATACTTGCACGTTCTCTATCACTGTACCACGGCCTACGGCGCCGAGTGTGAGGCCATTGATTTCCTGATTGGGGAACAATGCAATGCCACCGAACTCAATACGCACATAACGAAGAATTCCGGAGTTGTCGTTGTCATCGGGTGTGGCACCGCCGCCGAAGCGAGCATTCACGGGGTCTGAAGGAAATCCTTCCATTACCGCTTCACCGCCCGGGTGGTTGGTGGTTGCGCGGCCGCAAATCAGAATACCACCCCAGTCACCGCGATCACGCTGACCTGCAGGCGCACGGCTGGTAAACACAATAGGTTTTTCTTTGGTACCATCGGCGATAAGCTTGCCGCCTCTGTTTACGATGATCGCTGAATTAATGCCCGGGGCGTCTCCTACAACAATTGTTCCCGGAAGAACTTTGAGCACTCCACCGTTTTGAATCCAAACATATCCGGACAAGCCATAGATTTTAGTAGGCTGAAGAGTAACGGTACCGGTGATGTTTCCACTAAGAAGTGAATCAACTTTTACCGGAGTCGCTTGCTGGATGGTAAAGGGCACCTGATTACGGCTTGTAACGTTAAGGTTCAGCGAACCGTCGCGGTTCAGCAATACCATACGCACGTACCCACTGGTGGTATTTACGCCGGGAGCACGAAAACCAAACAGATACTGACCACGGCCACCAACATTTCCCGAAGGAATAACAGTGGAGTCCAACACATTTGCTACACCGTTGGGCAAGGGAAGATTATCCCACGGACCGTTCGGTGTGGTAGCAAACTGGAACACAAAGCGAGAACCATTTGTGCCGGTAGTATCCCAGCGTAAATCGTTGGAAGTTCCTGCGCGGAACACTTCCCCACCTGCCGGTTTCAGCAGTGTGACGGTTGTAGGTTGAGCAATGCCTGCAAACGAGCACAGACAAAGCAAGAACAAAAACACCAATCGTGAGCTTTTCATTTTCTCCCTCATGAAAAAAATTGATTGTGGTAAAAGAGTAGCCATTATTAACATGTTGAAAGTGAATTAGTTCAGAGTGTATCCAAAGCTTAGGCTTACGGAACGTCCACGTTGCACCGATGCAACTGTTACGCCGCCCTGCACCCAGTCTGTAGGCGGATTCAGCAAATCGCGCACACTGAGTTTCAGCGTGAACGCATCACCGATGGGGCGAGAAATATTTACATCAATCTGATCTCTGGGCATCTCGTACACATGCGGATCGTCGAATGCAAAAGCACCTACCTGTGCTACTTGCACTATTCTCTTACCGGCGCGGTTGTACGAGAGATTCACCGAAGTGCGTGACTCCGGCTCTACGTAAAACAGTCCGAAGTTGATTGAGTACGGAGACTGTCCCCAGAGCGGGCGGATGTCGTTCTTCAGACCTTGAAGAACATTGATCTCGGAGCGAATAATTGCAATGTTTGAGGTGAAGAGGAAGTTTGAGAGAGCATCGGAAATCACCGACAGTGATTTGCGTAGCTCAACCTCAAAGCCATAATTCACGGCGTCGTCTTTAGCATTCTCGAAGGAGCGCTGAATCTCGCTTGCAGCCGGGATGATTGTTTCTTCAATGGCATTTTTGAAACGCTTGTAGAATACACCTGCCGAAATCACCTCGCCGGCCTTGGGAAACACTTCCCAGCGCAAATCGTAGTTCTGAATAAGAGCACGAGTAAGGCGAGGATTACCTTGAATAAGTGCAAGGTTTTGGAAGTCGTAGAATGCAAAGGGAGCAAACTCGCGCAATGATGGACGCGTAAGAGTTTGAGATGCGCTTAATCGAACGTTCATGTCGTCGTAGGCCTTCCACACCACATTCAACGCGGGAAGAAGATCGGTGGTGTGAAGGTTCGTGCGAATCAGACTATCGGGAATGGAAGTTCCTGTTTTGTAGCTATAAGTAGACTGCAGATTGGTTTGATTGTCTTCCACGCGAGCTCCGGCTATGGCACGCAGGTTCATGCCGAAGAGCTCGAAGGGCATATCCACCATTGCGTATCCGGCGTACAACGATTCATCGGCCGTATAGGAATCCGAACTCTTGGAGTCCTCGGACATAGCAAGTCCGTCAGGACCGAAATTCCCTGCAGAGAAGATTTTATCAGGGGTTTGAGCCAAGATGCTATCTGCCACTACTTCGCCGCGGGTAAAGATTTTCGACTGGATGTAGGTAAAGGAACGGGTGTGGAATGTGCGGTCGCGGCGCTCGGTCATGGCGCCAACTTTGATCTTTGCGGAACCCAAGGGAAGAGCAAGATTCAATGCACCATTAAGCACTCGGTCCGATAGGTCAGACATAAATCTTCCTGCCATGGTACCGTCTCCCTGCTGGGATCCGGGATATGGTATATCCGCAACGAATTGATCTTCGGTATTCAGCTCGCGTGAGTAGCGCAAGCGGCGGAAGTCGGGCTGATTGCGAGTGGACGAGGACATACCAAGCTTCCAATCCACAAACAGATTTCCGGCATCTTCCAGAGTATGCTCACCAAGTAGCTGACTGGAGAGCAGCGACTTTTCGCTGTAATCAAAACTGTTGAGTCGCAGGTCTCGCGTCTGCGCAAAGTTTGCACCGCTAAGTGCAATCACATCATCGTCGGCAGCGTGATTATAGGTGTTGCGCAAGCTGATCATCGAGGTAGGTCCTAACTTCACCGCGCAGTTGAACAGCGCATTGAGGTTCACGGAACGAGACCACTGTGTTCCGGCAAATTCGAAGATCTGCTCGCGTGTGCTGGCAATACCGGATTTCTTGAGCTCCGAGAGTGCAACACTATTGCCATAGTTAGCCGAGGCAATCACACCAACCTCTGTGCCACCGGGTGTGTACACATTGCTGAATGAAAGACCGAAGTTCCCGTTCGGCATCGCGGTTCTTTGCTCGCTCTTCCATACGTTATTATTGAACGAGGTACCCAAGGTTCGGAATTCCTCCGCAGCTGCAGTGTTCTCCGGTGTTTGATCGCCGGCATAGTACGCGCGAGTTTTTGCAATTAGCGCGTTCATATCGTAGCGGGTAGCAGGTATGGTAGAGGGCAGTGCGCGTGATCCGTCGTCGAAACCAAGGTAATCGCGCGAGCCACCCGTGTAGGTGGTAAACGCATTTGATTGCCCGGTAAGATTATCCGTGCCGCCCATACCACCGCTCATGCGAACTGCATAGCCGTCGGGGAAGTCCACCGTTTGCAATTGCACCAAGCCGCCGGCAAAGTTTCCGGGAAGGTCGGGAGTAAAGGACTTTACCACGCTTGCGTTCTGCAAGAACTCCGCGGGGAACATGTCGAAAGCGAACGCTTTCTTGTCGTTCTCCGTGGAAGCAAGCGAGGCGCCGTTGAGTGTGGTATTGTTGTAACGCTCGTTGATACCGCGCACATACACAAACTTGTCGCCAACCAGCGTAACGCCCGAAACGCGCTTCAGTACTTGGCCTGCGTCGTTATCGGTTTGGCGCTTAATCTCCTGCTCGCTAACGCCATCGCTTACTTGCGCGGCATTTTTTCTTTGAGTGAGAATTGCTGCTTCGGTTTCCCGCGCGGCTTTAGCTTCCACCACCACATCGGCGGTGGTTTTGCGCTCCGGCTTCAGAACAGCATCGGCATTGGATGTCTTGCCTGCCAAAACTTGTACGCGCTTGATGAGTTTTTCTTGATAGCCAAGAAAACGAATGCGTACATCATATTCGCCAACGGGTACACTGCGCAACGCGTAGCTGCCTTTGGAGTCGGCATAGGTACCTTTGGTTTTGCCATTAACAGTAATCATCACCGTGGCACGAACCAGGGGATCACCGGTTTCGCCATCGGTTACTTTTCCGGTAATGGTTCCGGTTGCGTCTTGGGAGAAAACTGCAGAGGTGCACACGATGGTGCACATGATCATAACAAGGAAGCGAGAGTACATAAGGATAGAGGCGGATAGAATTACACACACAACTACGGTGCGAAACTAT
>JBJOLU010000039.1:0-4486 GCA_046052705.1 Bacteroidota bacterium
GATTTCCGGCGCACCATGCCTGGTCTATGTTTGTCCTCGGAAAACATTGCTTTTCCTTCAGACATGATCAGTGGTGAGGGGGCGCATGAATAATGCAACCCTTCGAAACCCCGCATACATACGGGTACGGTAATCCAACAGTATCGCACTTTTATGATTGCGAGAAGGGCCTCTCACCATTTTTTGTTGTTCTGCTCATGAAGTATGATGCTTCATTGAGAAAGCTAAGCTCCTCTTGAAATAGCAATTCGTTCAGAATGGTTCACAGGAACTCATCTGCATCACCACATTAGGCAGGCGGGCTGTGAATGCTCATGCTCATGCGTTTTCTTGCCATTTAGGTTGGCGAAGTTGCGTCGAAATTCACCGTAGCCCAACCCGTTGCCGAGATGCAACCAAAGGTTCTTTGGTCTCCAAACCCCGCTGTCGTGTATTTTTGCGGTTTGGCAGCACATACGCTGCTGTACTTTTTTCATCTCTACGACAGTACCGTGAATACAGTTATTAACGCAAAAGACGGTCTCCTTCGCGAGGCAGTGATAACTCTCTCTCTCTCCGAGCTTCAACCGCATTTCGACAAAGCCTACGTGGCCACACAGGCAGAAGCCCATGTAGATGGATTTCGCAAAGGCAAAGTGCCCATGAATATCATCAAAGCCCGCTTTGGCAAGGCCATTGAGCAAGACGCTCTGGGTGATATTGCCGATGAAGTGTTTCGTTCCGTAATGAAGGAGCACAACCTGGATGTAGCGGGCGTTCCCATGATTCGTTCCATGGAGAGAACCGACGACAAGGGTTGTGAATTCGTTATTGAGTTTGAAGTTTTCCCGGAGTTCACGGTTCGCGAGTATCACGAGATCGAAATTGAAAAACCGCTTCGCGTAATTGATGATGCAGATGTGGAAGCTGAATTGCGTAACGTACTATTGCGCACATCCACGCTGGAAGACGCCGAGCAGGTAACCGATACCATGCACGTAGTGAAGCTGAAGTTTAGCGAGCTGGATCCGGAAACATCGGCGCCGCTCTTGGGTGGCAAGGAGCGCGAAGTGTTCTTGGATGACGATCGCACCGATCCCATCCTACGTAACGATACACTGAACCTGCGCCGTGGTGATTCCTTTGCCTATACGGAATCGCATGCAGCAGGCGAGCATGGTGAGCAATCGCACAATCACAACTACAACGTAACAGTAGTAGAGATCAAGAAAGTCGTATTGCCCGAACTCACAGCCGACTACATCGGCCAAATCACCGGTGGTGCCATCACCACAGAGGAAGCCCTGCGCGAGGACATCAAGAAGTCGCTACAGAAGTATTGGGATAAAGAAGTTTCCGAGTCGCTACGCGATCAAGTAGTGGACAAGTTCATTGCTGCTCACGACTTTGAGATCCCCAAAACACTTGTGGCCATGACCTGTTCGGACATGATCGAAGAAGTAAAGAAGAAGAACCCGGACGACCAATACTTGAAGCGTGCCAAGCGCGAGGAATTGTATGAAACATTCCTTCCTAATGCTGAACAAAGCGTGCGCTGGCAATTGATCGCCGAACAGATAATCAAAACAGAGAGTTTGGATGTGGATGAATCGAGTATTCAAACCACCGCCGACTCACTGGGCGTGGACAAAGAAGTGGTGCGCGTTGCCCTGGAGAAAAATCCTCAACTGCGCAGCCGTATGCTTACCGACAGGCTTTTTGATTTTCTCTTCGAGAGAATTCTCACCACCGAAGTTCCGTACCTGGAAATGATGGAAAAGACTCAAGGCGAGTAATCTTCCGTATCGGATAGACACCCAAGGGTTCGACGGCGCATGGCGTCTCGGACCCTTCGTATTTTACTGCCCATGGCAATGCATCTGAACGCGTACTCAACCATTGCGGTTATTCAAACAGCCTTTCTTGGGGATGTAGCTCTATCGCTGTTCTTCGTAGAGGAACTTCGTGCCTGTGCTCCGCATGCTCGCATACTATTTGTTACTACTCCGGCCTCGGCTTCGCTGGCCGGCTGTTCATCGTCTATCGATGAAGTTATTGTGTTCGACAAACGCGGCGCAGACTCCGGTGTGGGCGGCGTGGTACGGCTAAGCGCACTATTAAAAAAGCGTGGTGTGGATTTGGTGTTTGGGTTGCAACGGAGCTTGCGAACATCGGTGGTAGCGCGGCTTTGTGGAGCGCGCACAGGCTTGGGTTTCAAGAACGCAGCTGCTTCATGGTTGTATTCTCATAGAGTAGAATGGAATCTTGGTGTTCACGAAACACAGCGTAATCACGCATTACTTTCTGTGTTCGACGATACTCTTGATGCTGTGGTGCCGATGTCTATTCCGGCGCTGCAAACGTCGTTGCAAGGAATGCCTGATGATGCTCTTGCCCAAGAATTTTCCGGAGGTACGAACGCAGGCCACAAGTATATAGTGCTTGCTCCCGGCTCAGTGTGGGCTACGAAGCGATGGCCGGAGGAGCATTGGATTTCTTTGGCAACGAAGCTGGTGCAATCAGGGCACAAGGTGTTTGTGCTCGGCGGAGCAGAGGACCAATTGCTTTGCGCACGCATTGCAGGAGCAGCGGGAGCCGTGAGTGTATCAGCTAAGGATACAGCGCCTACGCTACCCCAAAGTTTGCGACTGATAATGCAGGCGGATCTGGTAGTCACAAACGATAGTGCTCCCACGCATTTGGCGGCTCTTGCAGGAACGCGCACGCTCACGATCTACGGTTCTACCATACCGGGCTTTGGTTTTGGGCCCAGAGGTTCCGGCAATAGGATTGTGGAGAATGCATCTCTGTCTTGCAGACCTTGTGGTATACACGGCCGCAGGGAATGTCCGCTAGGTACATTGGAATGCTTGCAAAGCATAAGCGCCGAGCAGGTATTCGATGTTTGCTGTTCGATGATTGCGTAATGCTCAAGGCTCAAAGCTCAAAGCTCAAAGCTTAAAGCTTAGAAGTTTCGAGGAAGAATTCAGAGTCGGTCACACCTTTTAGTGCGGATGTACGTCGTTGAGTAGTATTCTTAACGAGTTACTAAGAATCCGCTAGAATTCCGAACGAGTGCATCAGCCTCAGTAACACTTCATCATGTAGATTTGCGGTACCACCAATAGCCATCACCATGCCACGCAAGCCGTCACCGCGATTAACCATTCGCACTAAGAACAAAAAAGAAACAAACAACCGCTCGCAATCGAGATACTCTCGAGAAGCGATCGCGGATATTCGCTCGCGAGCCAAGCGCGGCCGTGGCACTGCAGAGGAGCAACGCAGCGAGTATTCAGGAAGAGAATCTAGCAGAGAATCTAGCAGAGAGTCAGGAAGAGCATCTACCACACGTGATTCACGCAGCGGCTCTCGCACAGGAGCCGGCACACGAACAGGAGATCGTTCGGCATCGGCGAATCAATCACGCGCACGCAGCAACCGCAGTAATGATCGAAGTACAGATCGCAGTACCGATCGCAATACCGATCGCATGGCCGATCAACGTTCCGAGGGACTGCGCCGCAGAGGTAAAGAGAACAGAGCCGATTCGCGAACCGCAGATACTACGTGGCGCGGTAAAGACCAAAGCAGCTTGCGAAGCACCGGCAGCACTCGCTTCAAAAGAGATAGCGGCAGCACTCGAAGAGCTCCCCAAAGAAATGAAGCGGGTTCACGAAATACAGATCGAGTGTCCTCATCACGAAACACCGATCGAGCGTCCTCATCTCGAAACACCGATCGAGCAACCTCATCTCGCAGTACAACACGAGCAACCACACCACGCAGTGCCGAACAAGCATCAGCTCCGAGAACCGCCGCGCGAGCTACCCCGGCACGCCTTCGTACATCGCAGGCCGGTGCTGAGGTATCACACACATCAGATTTACGTTTGAATAAATTCCTTGCTGATGCCGGTATTGCATCGCGCCGCGCCGCCGACGAACTTATCGATGCCGGTGTGGTAAAGGTGAATGGTCGGGTAGTGACGGAACAGGGCACAAAGGTTCATCCTGCAGACTTAGTTACTGTACGTGGCGAACCGGTATCGTATATCAAGCACCTCACCTATCTGGTGCTGAATAAGCCAAAGGACTATATCACCACGACGAGCGACGAAAAGGGAAGAAAGACGGTAATGGATTTGATCCCACTCAAACAACGTTTGTACCCGGTGGGCCGACTGGATAGAAATACCACGGGCGCGCTCATCATTACCAACGATGGTGAGCTTGCTACGCGCCTTATGCATCCTAAGTACGAGATCGAGCGTGAGTATGTGGTAGGTTTGGACAAGCGCTTAACAACCGAGCACGCAAAGTCTGTAGCCAATGGTGTAACACTCGACGACGGCACAACGGGTCCTGCTGAAGTGCTCATCAATCCCGAAGATCGAACCGAAGTGCGTATCATTTTGCGCGAAGGAAAGAATCGCGAGGTGCGCCGCATTTTTGAACACTTCGGATACGAAGTAGTACGCTTGCACCGAGTACGCTATGCGCATGTT